>CAYOGQ010000089.1:345-8261 GCA_964403645.1 uncultured Ruminococcus sp. | reverse complement strand
TGTTTCAACTTTGTAGATTATTTTGCTTTACCCCAACATTTATTATAGAACCAATTATATTTAGACAACGAAAACGCCCAAAGAGGAAGCGTCGTGCATTCCCGCCAGGGCGCTTTTTATTTTTCGGAGATTAATCCGGGAGAAACCTCCCCCTTCCATACGATGACGCGGGAAATCCTTCAAATGGTGATCGCCGCTCATCACGGGAGCCTGGCGGACGGCGTAGACCTTCGCGGCGAAGGCGTTTTTTTTGACAAAATGTTTAAGAAAAGCGATGAGAAGTATCATTACGGCGAAGTTCTAAGCTATCTTGAGGGAGAGGATTACACCGAGTTATTAGAAAGCTCAGCCGCCGAAATCGAAAAGCTCGTTAGCGATATTAAACGATACGGATTTAAAGAAGAGTCGAAGTATTTCGCCGCAGGGCTTTTTGTCAAATACATATATTCCTGTTTGATCGACGCCGACAGGCTTGACGCGTTATTATTTGATACGAAAAGCCGGTACGAGCCTGCCGCCGCGGATTGGGGGCGCCTGATTAGCGTTTTCGAGAAAAAAATATCGGATTTTAAAAAAGATAACGATATAAACATAATCAGAACCGAAATATCCGAAATATGCAAAGCGGCGGCCGACAGGGAAACGGGGATTTACCGTCTCTCCGTTCCGACAGGCGGAGGGAAAACGCTCTCGTCGCTCAGGTTCGCGCTGTATCACGCTTTGAAAAAAGAAAAAAAGCGTATAATTTACGTCATACCGTATCTTTCGATAACGACGCAAACGACAGCGGTGATACGTAAGTATTTTAAAATTGATAAAAACAGCGACATCCTGCTCGAACACTATTCGAGCGTGGCGGCGCCGGAGACGGAAACGGAAGAGGAAAAAGACAAAAGAAAGCTTGCCGCGGCGCGCTGGGATAACGATATAATCGTAACGACGATGGTGCAATTCTTGGAAACGGTGATGTCGGCAAAGGCCGGAGCGCTGCGAAAATTCCACAACATGGCCGACAGCGTCATTATTTTTGATGAGATTCAATCCCTGCCTATAAACTGCATTCATCTGTTCAACGAAACGGCGAGCTTTTTATCGAAAATCCTAAACTCGACCATCCTGCTCTGCACGGCGACACAGCCTACGATAGACAAGACAGAAAAGCATAATCTGCTTGTATCCGAAAATCCCGATTTTACCGGCGATTATAAACGATACGAAGAAAAATTGAGGCGCACAAATATCATTGTCGGCAGAGAGGAAAAAACCATCGGGGAATTATCGGCCGCCGTATATGAAAGGGCAAAAGAAAACGGCAACTGTCTGTGTATAGTCAACCTGAAAACGGAAGCGAGGGATGTCTATAAGGAAGTTTTAAAACTTAACGAGAATAACGAATTTGAAATCGTGCATTTAAGCACATCTATGTGCGGTAAACACAGACAGGACACTCTCGATAAAGTCAAACGGTTTCTGCAAGAAAAGAAAAAGGTTATTTGCGTCAGCACGCAGCTTATCGAGGCGGGCGTCGATATCTCGTTCGCGTGCGTCGTGCGCGCGACGGCGGGGCTTGACAGCATTTTGCAAGCGGCGGGTCGTTGCAATCGCAACCGCGAGTGGGGAGCGATAAAAAATGTTTATGTGTATTCCATAAAGGACGAAAAAGGGCTTGACAAGCTGCTCGATATAAAAAAGGGCAAAGAGATTACCGAACGCTTTGTCAGGGAATATCCCGACGCCGATTTTTTAAGCGGCGAAATGCTCGAACAATTTTACCTGTATTATTTTTATAAACGCGTTGACGAAATGGATTACATAACAAGTAAAAAAGCAACCGTTTACGAAATGCTTTCAAAAAACCGCACGGGAAGAAATAATTACATAAACCGGACGGGACAAAATTATAATCACATAATAGCGCAGGCTTTCGCCACGGCGGACGAATGTTTTTCCGTGATACCCGGCGTAACAAGGACGGTTGTCGTTTATTACGGCGAAGCGGAAACGCTGCTTGACGCTTTCAAAGCGGCAAAGATAGACGAAAAGATAAAGATTTTACGCAAGCTCGAAGGTTATTCGGTATCGGTTTATGGTTATGTGTATAAAAAGCTTGAAGAAATAAGGGCGATATCGCTTTTTGACGAGGACTTTGGCATCATTGCGCTTGACAAGCATTATTATTCGGATGAATACGGCGTCGAAAAAGATGCGGAAATGAAAAATTATATAATTTAAAGGAGGGTAATATGGAAGAAAAGCGGAATTCGGTCGATTTTGAAGTCTACGGCAAATACGCATTGTTTTCGGAAATCGCAACGAGAGTCGGAGGCGAAAAGTTTTCTTATCAGGTGCCGACATACCAGTCGTTAAAAGGGATAATCGAAAGCGTTTATTGGAAGCCCACGTTTATTTGGGTGATAGACGCCGTCAGGGTGATGAACAAAATCCAAACGGAGGGGAAAGGCATACGTCCGATCAAAATGAACGGCGGAAACGATCTCGCGTATTACACATACCTGAAAGACGTCCGCTATCAGGTGAGGGCGCACTTTGTATGGAACATACAGCGCCCGGATTTATCGTGCGACCACAATGAAAACAAGCACCATAACATCGCAAAGCGCTCTGTTGAAAACGGCGGGCGGCGCGACATTTTCCTCGGCACGCGGGAGTGCCAGGGATATGTCACGCCGTGCGAATTCGGCGCCGGTGAAGGTTTTTACGACGGCTACGGCGAGCTTGACATCGGGTATATGTTTTACGGTTTCGACTACCCCGACGAAAACGCCGGCCACGATTTTACCGCGAAATTTTGGCGGCCGACCATGAAAAACGGCGTTATCGGGTTTATCGAGCCGGATTCGGACATTCTTGATAAACGGACAATCAGAAGCGATTTACCGATCAAGGAGTTTATCGCTGGTAAAAATTATAATTTGTATGAGGAGGCGGCGTTATGAGCCTGTGGTCAAGCCTGCTTTCAACATACGAAAAATGCAGCGCCGCGGCGGGTATTGTCCCCAACGACGCCGACGGCGTCCCGAACGAAAAGAAAGCGTTCCGCCCGCTGTTCCACATGACCTTAAAGACAAAAATATGCGTCACGCTCGACGGCGAAGGCAATTTGATAAAAATCGTGGAAGATCCGAAAGAAGTTACCATCATCGTCCCGTGTACGGAAAAATCGATGAGCCGCACGACTATCGTGGCGCCGCACCCGCTGTGCGACCAGCTCGAATATGTCGACAGGGACATGACGCCCGTAAAGTATAAATCCTATATCGAGCAGCTTGCCGAATGGAAGAACAAAAACGAAAAGCTTAACGCCGTATATCAATATCTGACAAACAACAGCGTCGCAGCCGCGCTTGGGCGCGATATAGACAAAGAAAAGGACAGGAAGCTCGGAGTCAGGTTTTCGGTGGAAATAAAGGACGACATGACGCCGAATGTTTGGGAAGACACCGAAATCAGGGAGATGTGGATAAGCTTGAACCGAAACAACGGCGCGAAAGCGGGGGTAGACTGTTTCGGCGAGGATTTATATGAAATTGCAAACAATCATCCGAAAAATATCAACCCCGCGACGGGCAACGCAAAATTGATCTCGTGCAATGTCGAGTACGGATTCAGGTATACCGGCAGATTTACACAACAAAACGAAGCCGTTCAAATCGACAGGATATCGTCCGAAAAAGTACATAACACGCTCATCTGGCTTATAAACAATAACGGCTACGGAATCGAAACGCAAACCGTCGTCATATGGGCCGTGGACAGCGACACGGAAGCAAAAATCATTCCCTTCGGCAATACATACGATATTTTCGGCGATCTCAAAAGCGCGGAAACGGAAGGCGGCGCCGTATTTACCGACATTGACAATGACTTTGCCGAGAGGTTTGCGAACTTGTTAAAAGGTTACGGCGACGCGGAAAAAATAAAACGGCACAGCAAGACCGTCGTAATCGCAATTTTTGACGCGGCGACTACGGGGCGCATGGGCGTAACCTTTTACCGGGAGTTTCCGGAGGACGAATACCTTGAAAACATAGTCAGATGGCACGCGGATTCGGCGTGGCATCTGACCCGATTTGAAAAATACACGGAAACCGGCAAGACGTGCAAGGGCAAAATCGAAGAAAAGATAAAGCCGATCAGTTTCGTAGGTTGCCCGTCGTTTAACGATATCATCGAGTGCGTTTATAACCCGGCCGATAAAACAAGCGAAAGTTATAAAACGTTGCAAAAGGGCGTCCGCAAACAGTTAATCGAGTGCATGTTCGGCAATTTCGGCTTTCCGTACGGTTATGTAAAAATGGCCTGCGCCAAGGTTTCAAAGCCGCAGTCATACGGAAGCGAAGACAGTTGGCAAAAAAATTTAAACGTGGCTTGCAGCCTCGTGAAAAAATATTATTTTCAAAAAGGGGATGACATTAAAATGGGTTTGGACACAAAGAGAAATGACAGGGATTACCTTTACGGGCGTCTTCTCGCTATCGCGGACAGGCTTGAGGAGTATGCGCTTTATATGCAGGGGAACGAAAAGGCAAGATCGACGAACGCCGTAAAGCTCATGTCAAACTTTGCCGTAAAACCGTACAGCACATGGGGCATTTTATGGCAGCAGCTCGTGCCTTATATCAATCAGCTCAAAGGCGCGTCGTGGTACCGGATGAAAATCGACGAGGTTATGGAATTGTTTGTTGACGGCGAATACGAGGACAATTCGCCGCTTTCGCCGCTTTACTTGCTCGGCTATTCGTCACAGCGCAGAGAGATGAGCAAAAACAGCAAAAAATCGGAAGAAGCCCCCGAAGAAGAAATATAAAATAAAAATATTATTAAAAGAAAAGGAGTACAGCCATGTCAGTTCTTCAAAACAAAATCGACTTCGCGTTTATTTTTTCGGTGAATAACGCCAATCCGAACGGCGACCCCTTGGGCGGCAACCGCCCCCGCACGACCGGCGACGGCTTGGGCGAGGTTTCCGACGTCTGTATTAAGCGCAAAATGCGCAACCGTTTGCAAGAAATCGGAAAAAGCATTTTTGTTCAAATGGAAGAGAGGAGCGACGATAAAGCGAAATCGCTTTCTGAGCGCTTCAACAACTACTTAAAAACACTCGATAAAGCCGAACAAAAGGACAAAAGCGCCATATACAAAAAGGTTTGCGAAAAATGGTTTGACGTGCGCGCTTTCGGACAGGTTTTCGCTTTTAAAAAAGGCGAGGGCGTCGACGAGGTATCGCTGGGCGTCCGCGGACCCGTTACCATACAATCCGCGTTCAGCGTCGAACCAATTGCGGTCGAAAGCATACAGATAACGAAATCCGTAAACGGTGATACGACGTCGGACGGCAAAAAATCAAGCGACACAATGGGAATGAAGCATCGCGTGGCGGGCAGAGCCGTTTATGTGACATACGGCAGCGTAAGCCCGCAGCTCGCTGAAAAAACAGGCTTTTCCGACGAGGACGCTGATGAAGTCAAAAACGCTCTCTCAACGCTCTTCGAATCCGACGAAAGCTCCGCGCGCCCTTCCGGTTCGATGGAGGTCGTCAAGCTCGTCTGGTTCAAGCATAATTCAAAGTGCGGGCAGTATTCATCGGCCAAGGTGCATCGCTCGGTAAAAGCCGACAATGACGGCAACGTTACGATAGCAGAGTTAGAGGGGCTTTTACCTGAAATAATCGGGTGATAAACCATGGACGGGCGTTCCGAGGACGAATATTTACAACTTTCCGGGATACAGCACTACGCCTTTTGCCCGCGCCAGTGGGCGCTCATACATATCGAAAACAAGTGGGCGGATAACTGGCGGACCGTATCGGGAATTATTATGCACGAACGCGCGCACGACAGGGAGCAGATTGAAAAGCGCGGCGATACAATTATAATGCGCGCGTTGAGGGTAGTTTCGCACACTCTTGGGATCGCGGGCGAATGCGACGTCGTCGAATTCGTGAAGGACGATTCGGGCGTCAAGCTTAACGGATATACCGCTAACGGCAGCGGAAACGGCAAATACATGCCGTTTCCGATCGAGTATAAACGCGGTAAGCCGAAATATTCCGAATGCGACGAACTTCAGCTTACCGCGCAGGCGATATGCCTTGAGGAAATGCTTCTTTGCGAAATCCGTCGCGGGGCTCTCTTTTACGGTGAGCCCCACAGACGTTTTGACGTCGAGTTTACGGACGCACTTCGCAAAAAAGTGAAGTCGGCCGCGGTCGAAATGCACAAACTTGCCGATCGCGGATATACGCCGAAAGCCAAAACAAGTTCAAATTGCGGCGAATGCTCCTTAAAAAACGAATGTGTGCCAAAAATCGCCAAAACGCAGTCTGTTAAAAACTATATCAAAGAGCGTTTAGACGAGGGGGACTGACGACGTGAGAAAAATGCTGAACACGCTCTATGTCAACAATCCCGAATGTTTTCTGTCGCTTGAAAATGAAAATGTTATTGTAAAAACCGACGACGAGGTCCTTATAAGGGTACCTCTTATAAACCTCGAGAGCATTTTAACGTGCGGATATAAAGGGGCGAGCGCGCGGTTGATGTTTGCCTGCGCCGAAAGCGGAGTAACGCTTTCGTTTTTGACGGAGAACGGTAAATATTTGGGTTCGTTTGTCGGCGAAAGCAGGGGCAACATCCTTTTGCGTAAGGAGCAGTACAGAATATCGGACGACGCCGAAAAATGCTCCGCCATTGTTAAAAATTTCGTGTTCGGTAAACTTTATAACGCGCGCTGGGTTCTTGAACGCGCGACAAGGGATTATCCGCTTCGCGTTGACGTTGAAAGGTTGAAAAGCGCGTCCGTAAAAATCGGCGATATCGCAAAGGAAGTTCTCGGGTGCGGCGATTTGGACAGGATGAGGATTTTCGAAGGAACCGCGGCGCAATATTATTTCGCGGAATTTAACGAGCTTATACTGCAAAATAAGGCCGATTTTTATTTTATAAACAGAAATCGTAGGCCTCCTGTTGACCCTTTAAACGCGCTTTTGTCGCTTACATACACGATGCTTGCCCAGGACTGCCGCGGGGCGTGCGAAGCGGTCGGGCTTGACGCTTATTGCGGATTTTTGCATAGAGACAGACCCGGCAGAGCGTCACTTGCGCTTGATTTGATGGAAGAGCTTCGCGCGTGTGTGGCGGACCGATTCGTGCTTTCCCTGATTAACAGAAAAGAAATATCCGGCGCGGATTTTGAGACAAGCGGAAGCGGGGAGGTCAGATTGACGGAAGCCGGCAGAAAAAACTTTTTTGGCGCTTGGCAACAGCATAAAAAGCAGGTAATTACGCACCCGTATTTATCGGAAAAAATCGAATGGGGGCTCGTGCCATATTCGCAGGCGCTGCTGCTTTCGCGTTTTATAAGAGGCGACATTGACGAGTATCCTCCATTTTTATGGAAGTGAGGCGCGGCGGTGTTGATTTTGATAACATATGACGTTTCGACCGAAACGAACGCTGGAAAAAAGAGGTTGAACAAGGTCGCGAAAACATGTTTAAAGCACGGGCAGCGTGTTCAGAACTCTGTTTTTGAGTGCAACATCGATTACGGCACGTTTTTAAAGCTGAAAAGCGTTTTAATTGATATAATAAACCGAGAAGAGGACAGCCTTCGTTTTTATAATTTAGGAAACAATTTTGAAAACAAAGTCGAGCACATCGGCACTAAGCCGAGCATACCGCTGGAAGGCGTAGTGATCGTTTAGTGAGCGTGTTATGGTTTTGTGCGAACCATAATCACTCATAAAACTTGTAGGGTATTCGCACCCGGATTTATAGTTATTTATATGGTTCGTTTATCTTTTACTTTGCGATAATAAGACATTTTATACTGGTTTAACCAACGATCTTGATCATCGTCTAAAACAGCATCAAAATCATCAGTCAATTTTCTTCAAA
>CAYOGQ010000089.1:0-335 GCA_964403645.1 uncultured Ruminococcus sp. | reverse complement strand
TTTTTACTGTCGCCCCTCGCACGAGGGGCGTGGATTGAAATAAAAAATCTTTTAAATGACCGTCCTGCGCATTGTGTCGCCCCTCGCACGAGGGGCGTGGATTGAAATTAATCGTTTTAGGATTATCAATATCTCCCGACCACGTCGCCCCTCGCACGAGGGGCGTGGATTGAAATGTCTTCATTTATTTCTTCATATTCTTCTTCTTTGAGTCGCCCCTCGCACGAGGGGCGTGGATTGAAATCTTTTATAGGTTGAAAATATGAATGAATTTTTAAAGTCGCCCCTCGCACGAGGGGCGTGGATTGAAATAATGCCTGGCAAACGGTACGGTA
>CAYOGQ010000088.1:0-8514 GCA_964403645.1 uncultured Ruminococcus sp. | reverse complement strand
GCCGACAAACCAGAAGTATCCGTCCTCGTCGCGCCACGCGGTATCGCCGGTATGGTACCAGCCGTCGTGCCAGACTTCAAGGGTTTTGTCGTCTTGAAGATAATAACCCTCGAATAACCCGACCGGGGTTTCCTTTGTGGATATGACAATCTCCCCGACTTCGCCCGGAGCGGTGAAGGTTCCGTCGTCCTTCATAAGGTTGACCTCGTATTCCGGATTCGGTTGTCCTAATGATCCGATTTTAGTTTTCGTGCCAAAGAGGTTTCCTAATGTCATGGTGGTTTCGGTCTGCCCGAACCCCTCTTTTAAGCTTAAACCCGTAGCCTGCTTGAATTTATTGAACACTTCGGGGTTGAGCGCTTCCCCTGCGGTGGTGGCGCATTCGAGGCAGGAAAAGTCGTATTTTGTCAAATCTTCTTTAACGAAGAAGCGGTATATCGTGGGAGGAGCGCAGAAGGTTGTGATTTTATATTTACCGATTAACGGAAGTATATCATCTGCGGAAAATTTGTTGAAATCGTAAACGAACACGCAGCCTTCGCACAGCCATTGACCGTACAGCTTACCCCAGAGCGCTTTGCCCCAGCCGGTGTCTGCGATGGTGAGGTGAACGCCGTCGGGGTTCACATTATGCCACCAGCGGGCGGTCACGATATGCCCCAGCGGATAAGTGCAGTTGTGGACGGCGATCTTCGGGTAGCCCGTGGTGCCGGAGGTGAAGAACATCACCTGCGGGTCTCCTTTCACGGTAGGGATGCGCTCCAGCGTGTCGGGATAATTCATAAGAGTCTTGTTGAAAGGCTTCCAGCCCTCCCGTTCGCCGTTGGCGATAATTTTTAATTTTAGAGTGGGAGAAGCCGACTCCGCCGCTTCGATCTGTTCGGGGCAGCCGTCCTCGGCGGTGCAGACCACAGCCTTGACACCCGCGGCGTTGAAGCGGTATTCATAATCCTTCTTCATCAAAAGGCTGGTCGCCGGGAGCGCGACGGCGCCGATTTTGTGCAGCGCGATTAGGGCGATCCAGAACTGATAATGGCGTTTCAGTACCAGCATCACCTTGTCGCCTTTATGTATGCCCATTCCGAGGAACATATTCGCCGCGCGGTTGGAAAGCAGAGAAATGTCCTTAAAAGTGAAATCCTTCTCCTCTTTCTTTTCGGAAAGCCAAAGCATGGCTCGCTTATCGGGTATCTTTTTGGCAAGCTCATCCACGACGTCATAAGCAAAATTAAAATCTTCCGGTATATTGAACTTAATATCGGTAAGGCAGCCGTTTTCGTCCACGGTTTCGGTGACGAATTTTTTATAAATCAGGTTGTCATAACGATATTTGTCAATTGCTTTTTTAACTTCCGGCGCTTCGGCGGGTATTTCCGCGTCGCCGTTTTTGAACACTACCGCCAAAAACACGCAGTCCTTGCCGCCCGCGGCGACCATGCCGTGCCGATGGGACGAATCATAATAAACACTGTCGCCCTCGTTCAGATATTCGATATGATCTTCCAGGCGGATTTTCAGCGTGCCGCTGATAACGTAATCCAGTTCCTGACCCTTGTGCGTGGAGAGGGTTATCGGTGTGGATTCAAGGTAGGGATCGTATTTCGCCGTCACCACGAATGGTTCGGCAAGTCTGTGTTTCAGGTAGGGGGCGACGTGGCGATAGTCGAATTCGGCTTTGCGGCGAATGGGCATTCCCTCGCCCCTGCGGGTGAGATTGTAGAAGGATAGCGTGGGGTTGGTGCCGCTGACCAGCTCCGAAATATCCATCCCCAACTTTTTCGCGCATTTGTATAAGAAAGTGAAAGAGAAGTCGCTTTCGCCTTCCTCCAGAGTTTTGTACGCTTGCGGAGAAACATCGGCGGCTTTCGCCATTTCCTCAACGGTAATATCGGAAATGCTCCTCGCCCATTTCAGCCGTTCCGCAATCAGCATGGTTTGTTCCATAATAACACCTCATAAAAATTAAATAAAAAAATAAAGCTTTGCCCCGCATAGAGACAAAGCCAAATACTTTGTTGTACCACTCCGTGCAACGTCCATCAACGCCTTTCCGTTTTACGGCGGAAAACACCGTTTTCGCTTAATGTAATAATTTTGTTACTTTCGGCGAAACTACTCCGGGGTGATAAGCTTTTATGCTGTCATACCGTCTCGCACCGCCCGACGGCTCTCTGTAAACGACAATTGCAAAATGCCCGCGTCCCCATCAAAGTATTATATAAAAATTAAAACCTATTATATATATAGCATATTCGAACGGATTTGTCAAGGATTTTTAGAAAATTATTGCGTAATCATTGTGCGCTGTCATAAGCGTCGATGATTTCCGAAATATCGCCCGAATTTTCGACTTTGGTAAATTTTATGCCGCCGATACGGACATAATTATTGCCTTCGTAAAAATCAAAGGCCTGCTTGCTGCCGCCTTCCACCGAAAAGTTTTCGATAGTTATCTTACCGCCGCTGATTGTATATTTAATTTGAAAAACCTCGCTGCCTATGAGCTGGTAGCCGAAGCCGTCCGCTCCGAATATATAGCCGACGCTGACGCCCAGCTCGTCGTTGGCGTAGCTGCCGTCAAGAGTTCGCCCCGGGTTGGTTTTTCCCGAACAAGAGGTTAAAACTAAACAAGCCGATATAAGTAAAATTATCGCGCTGCACGCCGTTTTTTTCATTAGCTGTATCCTTTTTTATATGATTATATTTTAATTATAACGATTTTTCGGCATATGTCAATATTTGTTTGACTTGGCTTGCTTTTTCTGGTATTATATACGCTAAGCGCGGGATTTTCCTTAATGAAAAGCGGAGGATGCCCTCCGCTTTGATTTATGACGCCGCGAATTTGCTTCTCGTGGTATCGATCTTTTGCTGCTCCACGTTCTGCACCTGATAAAAGCCCTTTTGGGACATTTTGTCATATATCTGGCTCTGTAATTTCAGCGAATTATCGAGTGCCGCTTGAAACGAACTCCTGACCTTTTGGTCGCTGGCTTCGATAACCCCGTGGAAATACAGGTCGCAAGCTGTCTTTGCGGTGAAAAGCAGGTTTTCCATTATCTCTTTGTCGTTCATATTGCGCCTCCTAAAGCGTCTGGTAGATATTTTTATAAATATCGTTATGGCATTTTGTCAGGGAAGAGACAAAACTCTTAAGCTCCGTATCGGTCAGCTTATTGGTACTTTCCGTTATCTGGGTTTTGATAAACTGCTCATGGTTCAGAGCGTCCTCAATATAAATCAATTCTTTCGGGGACATAGATATGACCATTCCTTTCGTTATAACCGCGCCTCTTGTGACGGTTTTGTATAATATTTGTAAAATAATCGGCATATCAGCCATCGAGGATAGCTTTTCCTTAAAAAACGATTTTATGCGACTAAAAAGCGCTTTTGGCGTTTTTGGTTTTATTGTTAAAATACAGAAGCTTTTAACGAAAGGCAATTACAATAATGAAAGAAATAACCATAATCGCCGTCGGCGATATTAAAGAAAACTGGTACCGCGAAGCGGTCGGCGAATACCTAAAACGAATATCCGCTTACGCCAAAGTCAATGTAAGGGAATTGAAAGAAGAACGGCTTCCGGAGGACAAGCCAAACGAAGCGGAAATTCAAAAAGCCCTCCAAAAGGAGGGCGCGGCGATAATCACCTCGTTGCCAAAACGCGCGTATGCGATTTCGCTTTGTATTGAAGGCGAAAAATATACATCGGAACGCTTTGCCGAACTGTTAAGCTCTGCGCCGACGGAAAAGCATCTCACGTTTATAATCGGTTCAAGTCACGGGCTATCGGATGAGGTGAAGGCAAAGTCGGATTTAAAATTGTCCCTCTCGGACATGACCTTTCCGCACCGACTGGCGCGTGTAATGCTTTGCGAACAGCTCTACCGCGGCTTTTCGATATTGAACAACGGCAAGTATCACAAATAAAAGAAAAGAATCATTTCTTAATATGCCGCAGGCATATATCATCCCCGAAGATATACCGACTTCGACGGTATGATATACGGCTATAACGTATTTAACGTATTTAACGTCTTTACCGTATTATCCCCCCGCCGATCACATATTCGCCGTTATACATCACGCCCCATTGACCGGGCGCGGCGGCGCGCTGGGGATCGTCGAACACCACTTTCATAACTCCGTCTCCCAACGGGTAAACCGTCGCGGGCTGTTCTCGGTGATGGTATCTTATCCGCACTTCGGCGCGAAACGGACTTTCGGGCGTTTCGCCGGATATTATGTTAACCTCGTCGAGCGTCAGCTCCGCGGTAAACAAGTCGCGGTCTTCGCCCAGCGTGACCGTGTTTTCGGCTTGGTTTTTAGAAACCACATACGCCCTTTTGCCGAAACCCGTTCCCAATCCGCGGCGCTGTCCGACGGTGTAATGAACCGAACCGCTGTGGACGCCGATAACGTTTCCTTCGGTGTCAAGAAAGCGGCCCGGAGACGGGGATATGCCGCTGTAACGCGCCACAAAAGCCGCGTAATCGCCGTCGCGGATAAAACAGATATCCTGGCTTTCGGGTTTTTCGGCGTTGGCGAGATTATATTCGCGCGCGAGATCGCGCGTTTCGTTTTTATTTTGCATACCGAGAGGGAAGATAAGACGCGAGAGCTGTTCTTGAGTGAGATTGCAGAGCACATAGCTCTGATCTTTTTTTATGTCCGCCGCTTTACGCAGATAAAACCGCCCGTTCTTTTCCTCTACGCGCGCGTAATGCCCTGTGGCGAGATACCTGATACCCAACTCGTCCGCTTTTTCAAAAAGCTTGCCGAACTTTAAGTGCTTGTTGCAAAACAGGCAGGGGTTGGGCGTAATCCCGTTAATATATCCGTCAACGAAAGGTCCGATTACTTTATCTTCAAAGTCACGCGAATAATCGACGGCGCAGAAGGGTATGCCTAGCTTTTCGGCGGCGGCCCTGGCGTCGCGCATGCTGTTTTCGGAATTTTCGCCGATAGCGATAGCCGTGATGCCGTTATGAAGCGCCATCGTGACACCGTAAGGGGCGTACCCGGCTTTTTTGAGGAGTATCAACGCGACGGAGGAATCCACGCCCCCGCTCATGGCGACAAGAACTTTTTCCATGCAATATCATGTTTCCTTTATCGGTCATTTACGGTTAACATTATAACATTATTTAGGGAAAAAGCAATAAAAACGCAAACCAAATAATATTTGGCTCAGATCAATCATAAATATATGGTGAAACAAAATGTCACTGAGAAGGAGACAGCATATGTGCATGAGGAGTAAAAAATGCTTAAGTATAAGCATCGTAATCATTGCCGTAATTGTCTCGGCGGCGTCTTTTATGTTCGCCGCTTCGGCTTCCGGCGGAGATGTCTCGCCGGCAATCGCCGTTTTAAGGAGCGAAACCGTGCTATACAAATGCGGCATCTGCCGCGAAACGGTAAATTTTTCAAAATCCGACTTTGAAAAGGCCCTTGGATCCGATTTCAAATACATCACGCTGACCTCGCTTCCCGCCGAAACCGCGGGGATGCTTAAATTAAGCGGTATCCCGGTGGCGAGCGGGCAGACGATAGCGGCGTCGTCGTTGAACTATCTTACCTTCACCCCCGCCGGGAACGGGGAAGGCGCCGTTTCGTTCACGTTCAGGTGCGACGCTGACGGCTGGCTGAACAACGACGTCACCTGCACGGTCAAACTGACGACCAACCGAAACACATCGCCGGTGCTGACTTCCGGAGCGTTTTCCACGGTCAGGAACGTCAAAACCGAATATCGGCTCAACCTTTTCGAGCCGGACGGGGATAAGGTAAAGCTGATGATCGACGCTTATCCGATTTCGGGCAGCATATGCGTCGACGGCGATGTCGTAGTTTACACTCCCGTCAGGGGCTTCACAGGGAGCGACTCAATGATCGTCAGAGCGGTGGACGAATACGGCAACGCCTCCGCCGCCGCTAATATAACCATAAAAGTGGGTAAAAGCGAGATAGTCTTTTCCGACATGAGCGCTTCCTCGGCGCACGCCGCCGCTATCGCGCTGGCGGAAAACAGCATAGTCACCTATGTTTACAAGGACGGCGAATACCTGTTTAATCCCGAACTGCCCGTATCGCGCATTGATTTTCTGGTGATGCTTATGTCGTCCGCGGACGTCAAGGTAGACGACAGCTACGCCGCGTTGCCGTTTGACGACACCGATAAGCTCAGCGAAGGCAGAAAAAAATATCTTGCCAAAGCCGTCGCAATGGGTATTGTCGCATCCGAACCGAAAGAATTTCGTCCCGGTGAGAGCGTGATCAGGAGCGAAGCGGCGGTTTGGGCGACCAAGCTGCTCGGGCTGAAAGGGCAGTCGTCCGCTTACCCGGATACGGCCGAGCTGGACGTTGAAACGGCGGTATGCGTCGCGGCGGTCGCGGACGCGGGTATAATAACCGCCAAAAACGGATTGTTCGTCCCGAACGGTACCATAAACCGCGAAGAAGCGGCGAGGATTTTAATAAGGGTTGTAAATAATTAAAGGGTTACGCAATTCATAAAAATACGTTATCAAATAGAATCATATGATAAAAAAAAGAAGAAAACCGGCGCTCCTCGTTGCGCCGGTTTTCAATATAAACTTTAATTTAAATTCAAATTCAAAATTGAGAACATATTTTAAACCTCATTACGCTTCATTTGAAATACAATATTGCAAAAATTCAAATACGCTCCAAACATAAGCTTAAAACACCCTTAAAAACGGTTAAATTGAAATTTAATATTATTATCTTGCAAAAACCACTTGACAAATGGGTAAACGTCTGATATAATTCCGCCATCGGAGGATAATTTTATGGCTTCATCGGATAAAAATATGGCGTTGAACGAGCGGCTGCGCCCCTACTGCGAAGACTGCAAATCTCTGCTGCTTTTTGACGGTACGGCGGTTTCAGGCTACGACATCAAACGCGGGCTCCGCAACGCCGACGGTACCGGCGTGTTGGCGGGAGCTACCAAAATTTGTGACGTTCACGGATATATCATGAAAGACGGCGTCAAGACACCCGACGAGGGGCGTCTTTATTACCGCGGCATCGACGTGCGCGACATTATCGAAAGCTGCGTGAGAGAGGATAGGTTCGGTTTTGAAGAGGTAGTCTGGCTGCTGCTGTTCGGTTACCTCCCCTCGGCACGTCAATTGGATCATTTCGCCAAGCTGCTCGAAGAATTGCGCGAACTCCCTTACAATTTTATCGAAGATATGATCATCAAAGCGCCGTCCCCGGACATAATGAATAAGCTGGGGCGCAGTGTGCTGGCTTTATACAGCTATGACGACAACGCCGACGACACCACCATCGAAAACGTATTCCGCCAGTCGATAGAGCTTGTCGCGCGCATCTCCGCCATCGCGGTGAACGCATACCAGGTTAAAAAACGCTATTACGACCACACCTCGCTGTTCTTCCACCCGCCGATATCCGGACAGTCGGTTGCGGAAAACATTCTTTCCACCATGAGGATGGACCGCAAGTTCACCCGTCGGGAAGCCGAGCTTCTCGATATCGCACTGATACTCCACGCCGAACACGGCGGCGGCAATAACTCCACTTTTGCCTGCCGGCTTGTTTCATCCTCCGGGACGGATACCTACTCCGCCGTCGCTGCGGCGATCGGTTCGCTGAAAGGGCCCCGTCACGGCGGTGCGAACGCAAAAGTGGTGCAGATGCTCGACTTCATTAAAGCGGGCGTCAGGGATTACGACGACGACGAGGAGATAACGAATTTCCTAAAACAGATATTAGCTAAGCAGGCGGGAGACCGCACGGGGCTTATCTACGGCATAGGTCACGCTGTCTATACAAAAAGCGATCCGCGTGCGGTGCTGCTCAAAGAATACGCCGCCGGATTGGCGCGGGAAATCGGTTACGGCAAGGATTTGCAGCTTCTCGAAGCCGTGGAAAGGCTGGCTCCCGCCGTACTCACCGGTAACGGCAAAAAACATGAAGGCTCGGTTTGCGCCAATTTCGACTTATATTCCGGGCTGGTATTCCGTATGCTTGACATACCTTCCGAACTTTACACGCCGTTGTTCGCCGTGGCGCGCATGGCGGGTTGGTGCGCTCACCGCATAGAAGAGGTCATGACCTGCCGCAGAATAATGCGTCCGGCATATGTGACGCTGGGCGGCACAACCGAATATATTCCGATAGCGGAAAGGGATGACCGCCATGTGAGGGAATAACCATCGGTCAAAGGAGGACATTTTAAAATGGGATATAACATAACGCAAAAGCTGATCAAAGCTCACCTCATCTCCGGGGAGATGAAAAAGGGCGCGGAAATAGGCTTAAAAATCGACCAGACGCTCACGCAGGACGCTACCGGAACAATGGCATATCTGCAATTTGAAGCGATAAACGTTAAAAGAGTAAAAACCGAGTTATCGGTGGCGTATATCGACCACAACACCTTGCAAACCGGTTTTGAAAACGCCGACGATCACAAATATATACAATCCTGCGCTAAAAAGTACGGGCTGTACTTCT
>CAYOGQ010000087.1:3189-8844 GCA_964403645.1 uncultured Ruminococcus sp. | reverse complement strand
TATGAGTCGAGCGTCCGTTTGTCGAAGGATTGGCCCCAGCCGCGGCGCTTTGAAGGAAATAATAATGGTAGGCGCGTCCTGTGATATCGCTGTCGTCCCAGGTGGTATCGATATGGTACCAATTTTCGTCAAGCTTCACAAGATTCCAGATATGGTTCATTCCGGCGCTGGAAGACGTGGCGACCGTCATGCCCAATTTTTTAAGTATCAGCATATACAACCCGGTGAACGCCTGACAGACGCCCTTCGATTCGACAAGCATCGAATAGACGTCTCCGTTTTGCAGTTCGCGGTCGTAGTTAAAGTTGACGGCGAGATAATCGTGCGCGACCAGCGCCTGTTCTGATTGGGTAAGTTTTCTTATACCCGGCATATCCGCTATGATAGCGTCGATTTTTCCGTTTACATAGCTGATAGCACCGGGTATTTCGGTTTTACTCATGTTGTAGGACAGGTAGATCTTGGTCACATAATATTTATTGCCGTCGGAGGAAACGGCGTCGAATTTGACACCATAATTTAAGTAGAAAAAATCGGGGCGTTCATTTTGCAACCTGCCGAAAATTTCGTCAAGTTCCGGCGAATATTCGAGCGAATTATCGTAAATGACTTTGCAAGAGGAGATGTCGACAAAACTTTTCAGGTCTTCCACCGCATCCTCTATCATAGTGTACGCGGATTGGTTCAACGCCCCGGCGGCGGGCGTTATCGGCGTAAACGGCAAACAACCGAGGATGATCAGCAGAGCGAGAGCTGCGGACAGCAGTTTTTTCATGTTGTAATTATACTCCCTTCTTATTATGACGGGGTATTATATTATGTTTTAATTAAGGCTCTCTTTTATAATCTCCGCCATGTCGGTTTCTTCCCATTTGACTCCGAGCTCCTCGCGCCCGAAATGGCCGTAAGAAGCGAGCTTGGAATAGATGGGCTTTCTGAGGTCGAGTTTTTCGATTATTGCGGCGGGCCTTAGGTCGAACAGCTTCGCTACAACCGCCGCAAGACGTTCGTCGTCATATTCACCTGTGCCAAAGGTGTTTATATGCACAGAAAGCGGGCGCGCCACTCCGATGGCATATGAAATTTGAATTTCGCATTTTTTTGCTATTTTTGCGGCAACGATATTCTTTGCCACATACCGCGCCATATATGCCGCGGAGCGGTCAACCTTGGTGGGGTCTTTGCCCGAAAACGCGCCGCCGCCGTGGCAGGCGTAGCCGCCGTAGGTATCCACGATAATCTTGCGCCCGGTGACGCCGGAATCGCCGTTAGGCCCGCCGACGACAAACCTCCCGGTGGGGTTAACGTAGACCTTGGTTTTTTGGTCATAGAACTTTGCGGGGATCACCGGTTGTATAACCTCGCGGATAATATCTTCGCGTATTTTATCCAGCTTGATTTCCGCGGCATGCTGCGAAGAGACCACCACGGTGGCAACTCTCGCGGGGACGCCGTCATGGTATTCAACCGTGACCTGCGTCTTACCGTCGGGGCGGAGGTAGGATAAAAGTCCGGATTTGCGGACTTCCGTGAGCTTTTCGGCAAGCTTGTGGGCGAGGTAAATCGGCAGCGGCATAAGACAGTCCGTCTCGTCGCAGGCGTAACCGAAAACCATGCCCTGATCGCCCGCGCCGGTTTCGTACTTGTCGGTTAAAGCGCCTTCTTTGGCTTCAAGCGATTTGTTCACTCCGAGAGCGATGTCGGGGGATTGCTCGTTTATGGAGGTTATGATACCGCAGGTCAGGGCATCAAAACCCTTTTCGGAAGAATCATAGCCTATTTTTTTTATGATGGACCTGACGATGGAAGGTATGTCAACATACGAGGAAGTTGTTATTTCACCCATCACCAGCACCAGCCCGGTGGTGATCGCCGTCTCGCAGGCGACCCGCGCCATAGGATCCCCGGCGATGATGGCGTCGAGCACTCCGTCGGAAATTTGGTCGCAGATTTTATCGGGGTGTCCCTCCGTCACCGATTCCGAGGTAAAAAACTTTTTGGTAAATTGTGTTTTGGTGTTAACTGACATATTCGAGGTATATTCCTTTCTGTTAATACAGTTCTTACGGCTTTTTGCTTACATACAACAAAAAACGCCTGTTGGTACAGACGATATAAATATGGTAAATCCATATGTTCTCATCTGCCGAAGCTGACGCTTCGCTGAATTGACACCTTACGACAGTGCTTACGTTTTGATCTACAAAACAAGTGCGCGACGCAGGTTGTCGGGCTTCACAGGGCAGTTCCCTCAGCCTCTCTCGATAAGAAATTTGCTTATAGTATATATAACACTTATTTTTACATATGTCAAGAAAAATTTTTTCAGGCTTGACGGCAGAAGGTAAGCGGTATCTATTTGCCGAACTTGCGGGCTTCCGAAGTCGCCAGCTCGTCGCATCTTTCGTTTTGCGGGTGTCCGTCGTGGCCCCTGACCCAGATAAAGGTTACCTTATGCTTTTCCAAAAGGGGGAGCAGCTGCTCCCATAAATCCACATTGAGCGCCGAAGTTTTATCGGACTTTTTCCATCCCTTCGACTTCCACGAGTAAACCCAACCTTTGCCGACCGCGTCGGTGACGTACCGCGAATCGCTGTAAAGGGTGACCTCGCAGCTTTCGCGGAGCGCGGAGAGCGCGGTTATCACGGCGGTAAGCTCCATGCGGTTGTTGGTTGTGGAGTCCGCTCCGCCCGAAATTTCCTTGATTATCCCGTTATATTCGAGTATGACGCCGTAACCGCCCGGACCGGGATTGCCGCTGCAAGCGCCGTCGGTGTAAACTTTTATTTTTTTCACTGGATTTTAATCATCCTCACGTCCTTGCCCGCGAAGCGCAGCGCCGTAAATTCGCCCAATATGCGTGAAAACAAACGCGCCCCGTATATTCCGTTAAGGCTTTGCAGGTCGTAGTTGGTGGATATTATCGTGGGAAGCCCCGATATGATGCGGCGGTCGATCAGTCCGGTGAGCGCGGACAGGGCGAATTCATTTTTAACCTCCACGCCGAGATCATCTATTATCAGCAGATGACATTTGTAATACTTATCGTCCGCACCGGTTTCGGCGGTATAAGCCGCTTTGCGGCAGTCGGAAATAAGTTTCTGCGAAGATTCGTAAACCACAAAATAACCGCAGGCCGCGGCTTTATGCGCTATCGCGGCGGCAAGGTGGGTTTTGCCCAACCCCGTTCCGCCGAACATGAGCAGGTTGCCGCTGTCGGGAGAAAAGTTATCGGCATAACGGCGGCAGGATTCCAACACATCCCGCATGGAGGGATCGGTGCAGTATTCAAGCGAGAAGGTCTCAAAGGTGCGGTTGGAAAGCCCTTTGCCCAAAGTGGTCCTGCCAATCGCCGCTTCCGCTTCAAGCGTTTTCAGGCAGGCGCATTTATTAAGCTTCACATATCCCGTGTCGCCGCATTGCGCGCACACGAAAGCCGGGGAGTCGAAATTTTCGGGGTACCCGAGGGAGTTTAACAAAGCGTTTCGCCTTTCGCGCAGCCGCTCGCAGTTTGCCCTGACATTATCCATTCCCTCTTCGCTTTCCGCCGCTTCGAGCATATTAAAAACGGTCTCGGTGATCGCCTTGTCGATCAACCTGATTTCCGGTGACAGGTTGTGCAGCAGATTCGTTTTATTTTCGGCTTCATGTATGGCTTTGTTGCGCCTTGCGGAAATTATCTCGGCTGCCGTTGCGGTATTGGTGCCGTTGGCATATATACTGTCCGTTTCAGCTCACCCCTCTTTTCATTGCGGCGTCAATGAATTCGTTGATGTCGAAGCTGTCCTCCGGGAGCGTTTTCGAAGCAGCGGCGTTCATGCGCTGTTTTATGGTTTTTTTAGCTTCCTCGGCGTTTTTGACGCCCTGCTCGTGCCAGTCGGTGAGAATTTTGTCGAGGTAAGAGAGCTTGACTTCTCCTATCGCGTCCACCATTTTTTCGTAGGCGGTCTTTACCACATCAAAAGACAGGTTGTAATCGGCAAACCATTTGGTGATATAACCTTCCTCCTTGGAAGAGAGCTTCCGTGCGCCGAAGCCGCAGAGGGTTATGAAGCGGCTTCGTAAATCGTCGTTTTTTTGTCTTTCGGAAAGTACCGCTTCCAGCTTTTCAAAGGTGTCCACGCCCTCGTCGCACAGGGAAAGCGCGGTTTGCGTTATATAACGCATATTCGCTCTGCCGCGCGCTACGGCATAAGCCGCCACGGTGCAGACGTAGTCGGCGCCCAGTCCGGAAAAATGGTATATGTTATACAGCAGGTTAATGTCGTTTTTGTTTAATATTTTGCCAAGCATATCCTCGACGGTGTTCTTGAGAGCGGAAAACTCGTGTTCGTTTTCCATGGCGTGGGCGAGCGTTTCGCCGTCGTAATTTTGCAATAAAGCTACCTTTTTGGCGGGAGGAACGGTTTGCTCACCGATTGAGATAAGCCCCGTTTCGCCCCAGAATTTTACTGCTTCCTCAAATTCGGGCGCGGGAATGCCTACGCTTTCGGCGGCGGCGCTCAACTCAAATTCGCGGTTAGCCGAGCAGTAAACGAAAACTTTAAGCTGTGTTTCGTTTATTTTTGACAGCATGGGGATTATTTCGCCCGCCATTATAAAATTTTCGTAGGAAGCGCAATTAATTTTTAAATTTTTCATTAAAAGACGCCTCCGTTTTATGAAGTGATATTATCCTGATGAGGGTACACGGAAAGTGTGATATGGCTGTTTTCGGCGCGGCTGCCCACGATATCGACCGTATAATCGACGTCGAGCCTGCCTCCCGTTTTAGATATGGTGTTTTTCAGTTCACGGGTGCGTATGCGCAGTTCCATGGGAAAAAAGCCGTTGTTAAACACGCAGCTATGGGTTTTACCTTCCTCAAACACCATATAAGTGCCGCTGCCGCCCCCCTGATTCATGGCGACCATGTTTTCGCCGATCAGGTTTACGGTGGTTATCGCCCTGTCGCCTTCGGGAGCGTTTATGGTATATTCCAAACGCAGTCCGCCGCGGGTGGTATGTATAAAACCGGGAGCGGTCGTCTCCCGCGTTTCGGTTTCACCGGCGCCGTCCGCGGGACTGCCGAGCAGCTTTTTGGTTTTAATGTTAACGTTGACGGGGATTTTCATGTTATTATTCCTCAATACTAATCTTAATCACTTTGTCGGAGATGTCCTGACCGAGAAAAGCTTTGGCGTTTCGAGAAAAGCTCTCCGTGTCGTCGGTCACGAAGAACGTCCTTTTTCCCAAACCGCCATCTTCAAAACGGCTTTTTTGTATCAGTTCATTTAAGAAACACGCGGCTTCCGCGGCAGAATTAATCAGCGCGCTGTCCGGCAGAAACGCCGAAAAAACCGCCGCGAGCAGCGGATAATGGGTGCAGCCCAATATAACCGCCGCGGGTTTTAACGGGCTGATATCTTCAAGGTATTCGCCGACGGCAAGATTTGCCAGCCTGTCGCCGGGAGCCGTTCTCCCGTTTTCCACAAGCGGGACGAGCAGCGGGCAGGCGCGGGAGATGATTTTCATATCCGCGCCGTGTTTTAAAATTTCTTTTTCGTAGGCACCGCTCCTGATCGTAGCGGCAGTGCCCAAAACCGCTATTACTCCGTTACCGGCGGAGGCAATTTCGTAAGCTTTTTTCGACGCGCTTTCCACTACCCCGACGAT
>CAYOGQ010000087.1:0-3179 GCA_964403645.1 uncultured Ruminococcus sp. | reverse complement strand
CCTTGATTTCAAGAGACAAATACGCTCGAAACGGACGATGGGGAGATCAAAATTCTCACGCAATAAAGGCAGAGAGTTGGATGAAACCGTCCCGCAGGCGACGAGTATTGCGTCAACGTTTCGGGATATCAGAAAGCGGCAGTCTTGCAAAGCGTAGCGGTCGATGACTTCCCGGCTTTTTGTACCGTAGGGTACGCGGGCGGTGTCGCCGAAATAAACGATATCGCAGCCGGGATTAATCTCGTCGAGCGTCTTAACCGCGGTCAGCCCGCCGAGCCCCGAATCGAAAACCCCTATAACCATCATCGTCTTGAAGATTCCGCGAGTCCGACCAGCTCGTCGAGCAGCCGCGACGGCGAATAGCCGGAACGCTCCATCAGTTTGGGGTACATCGAGATTGAGGTGAAGCCGGGGATGGTGTTGATTTCGTTGAACACCACATCCTCCCCGTCGACAAAGAAATCAACCCGCGCAAGCCCCGCGCAATCGAGTGCGGTATATATTTTTTCAGCGGTTTCGCGCACCTTCTGCGCGGCGGAGTCTGAAATTTCCGCCGGGATATAAAACCGGGCGGTATCGTTAATATATTTGGCGTCGTAGTCGTAAAATTCTGCGTTCGGGTCGATTTCCCCGCAAATCGAAGCGGAAGGTACAGCGTTTCCAATAACCGCGACTTCAATTTCTTTGCCTTTAATCGCCTTTTCCGCAAGAATTTTGGAATCGTTTTTAAACGCTTTAAAAATTCCCGCGATAAGCTCTTCGCGGCATTTCGCCTTGGTTATCCCCACTGAAGAGCCGGCGTTGGCGGGTTTGACGAATACGGGATAGCCGAACGCTTCTTCTGTTTTAATTGCGAAAGCCGTCGAATCGAATAAGTCGTTGTCTCTGGCGAAAACGAAGGGAGCGGTTTTGACGCCTTCGCGTTCGCATATTATTTTGGCGGCTATTTTATCCATACAGACGGCGGAAGAATAAGTACCGCAGCCCACAAAAGGTATGCCCGCGAGGGTCAGAAGCCCCTGAACCGTGCCATCCTCCCCGTTTTTGCCATGCAACGCGGGAAAGGCGCAGTCCATGCGGATAATTTCGTATTTTTTATTGGGCTTGTCGAGCTCCATTATCCCATGATGGAGCGAACAGGGCGAAAGCACGGCGGGAGTGAGGTTTTCAACGTCGTTTTCCCAGGAACCGTCTTTAATTTTTGCACTACCTCCGCCGTAAAGATACCACGCTCCGGTTTTGGTGATACCCATCGTGTAAATATCGTACCTGCCGCCGTCGAGGTTTTCGGCGACGAACGCCGCTGAAACGCGGGAAATCTCATGCTCGGTGGACACACCGCCGAAAATAACAAGAATTTTCTTTTTCATTTATATAAACACCCAAATAAGTATATTTTTGTTTTCTATACTATAACACAGATATTTTCAATTGTAAAGGTTAAAATATGTAACGGGATAAAATAAAAAAACAGAAAAAGGATATCGTATATGGACAATGTGAAAACTTCGGACATACCCGAAAGTAAAGCGGAAGAAATTCAAAAAGGCGGAGGGATAACCACCAAGTCCGGCGACGGTTCTATACACGCGCTAATTATCGCGGGACTGATAGAAGGCCATTACATGGCGGCGGACCAGGCGAAAACCACCAAATACGAGCAGTGTATCCCGTCGCTGGTCGCCGTCGAGGAAAGCGACGAGATAGGCGGGCTTTTGGTGCTTCTGAACACTATCGGCGGTGATGTCGAGGCGGGGCTGGCGATTGCCGAGCTTATTTCCGGCATGACAAAACCGACCGTTTCGCTGGTGCTTGGCGGCGGACATTCGATCGGCGTGCCGCTCGCCGTATCGGCAAAAAAGTCGTTTATCGCGCCTTCGGCGACCATGACGCTCCACCCGGTTCGCACCAACGGGTTGGTGATCGGCGTGTCGCAGTCGTTCGAATACTTCACCAAAATGCAGAACCGTATTATAAGGTTCATAACCACAAATTCGAAGGCTAAGGAGGACGAGCTTTTCCGTTTGATGATGAAAACCGACCAAATGACCACCGATATCGGCACGGTATTGGAAGGGAACGACGCGGTTAATATCGGATTGATTGATGAGGTAGGCAGTCTCGGCATGGCGGTTTCCGCGCTTAAAGAAATGATAAAACAAAATAAAGAAAAGAAACCGCAAAGTTAAATTATAAAGTCCTCGGCGGCGCGTTTTATGGCGATAAACGGCGATTTTTGTCTTGACAAACCCATAACGCGAATATATAATAAAATTACAATTATGTCAACTGGGGGTGGGACTTTGAGGATAACGAAAATCGTAAAGCTTATATCCTTCATAATCTGCCTTGCCATGCTGACCGTGATGTCGATTTCGTCCATATCTGCAGGCGTGCTGCCTGTCGGAGACGTCGACGGCGATAACGACACGGATTACGACGACGCTTACCTTATATTTAATTACGTCACCGGTTCGGGATCGCTTTCGGCGGCCCAATTGGAACGCGCGGACATCAACGGCGACGGGAAAGTCACCGTCGTGGACGCGGCGCAGGTTTTCCATTGGGTTTCGGGCGTATTTTCTACGCTGCCCTATACCGAAAAAGGCTACGGCAGGCTCGTCATAAAATCATACCCCGCGAAAACCGAATATACCGAAGGCGAAGCGTTGGACATGACCGGTTTTTCGCTGGCGGTGGAATATCAAAACGGGCAAACGGAAACAGCGGAAAACTATTCATTCAGCGGCTATTCCTCCACTCCCGGCGTCAAGATAATCGTCGTGAGTTATGGCAATGCCAAGACGGCCTTCCCCGTGACGGTATATCCGGCGGATATCGTGAGAATAGAGATAACCAATCCACCCGCCCGGCTTATATATCAAGCGGGGCAGCCGCTCGATTTAACGGGCTTAACCGTGACGGCGGTGGCGTCCGACGGGAGTAAAAAAATCGTCACGGACTATACGGTGAACGGTTTTGATTCCGTCTCCGGAACGCAAGTAATAGTAATCAACTACCGTATGCGGCAAGCGTCTTTTACCGTGACGGTGTATTCCGAATGACACGATATACCGCCTTTTTAATTATTTTATATAGGATTTTCACGGTTTTTGAGCATATTTAGGCTCTTTGTCAATAGTTGGGGTGAACCCGTAAACAAGAAATCAGGCAGCGGT
>CAYOGQ010000086.1:4294-8941 GCA_964403645.1 uncultured Ruminococcus sp. | reverse complement strand
GACATCGCCATCTTCGTGGCTCTTCAAGCGGCCGGTGCATTCGAGGACGACGTCCACATTGTGGTCTTTCCACGGGCAGTTGACGGCGTCTTTTTCGGCGTAAATTTTAATCTTGACCCCGTCGACGATGATGGAATCTTCCGTCGAGGAAACGGTGTGAAGCCCCTGACCGTAAACTCCGGCATAGCCGCCCTGCGCGGTGTCGTATTTGAGCAGGTGGGCGAGCATGGCGGGACTGGTAAGGTCGTTGATCGCGACGACCTCGTAACCTTCTGCGCCGAACATCTGGCGGAAGGCGAGACGGCCTATGCGGCCGAAACCGTTGATAGCAACTTTGACTGCCATAAAAATAACCTCCAAAATTTAAATACGCAATTTTAATACAAGATATTGTATAATAAAATTGCCCAAAATACAAGGGATTTTACAAATTTTTCGCAAATGCCCAAAAATCGGAGAGTTGAACCGCCGTTTTTGTACATTTTACGATATATAAAACAGACGACGGGCGTTCTCGTTTAATATATTCTCCATTGTTTCAAAAGATAATCCCTTGATATCGGCGAGTTTTCGCACCGTCAGCTCCATATATCCCGAATCGTTGCGCTTCCCCCTGTGGGGATGCGGGGCGAGATACGGACAATCGGTTTCGGCAAGCAGCCGCTCTGTCGGCACGGCGGCCGCGGCTTTAACGGTTTTTTCCGCGTTGCGGAAGGTGACTACGCCAGAAAAAGAGACATACCAGCCCGCTTTCACAAGAATTTCGGCGGTTTCGGCGGAGCCGGAAAACGAATGAAAAACGCCTTTTACCTTGGGATAATCCGCCACGGCTTCAAGGCAGTCCCTGTGAGCCTCGCGGTCGTGTACGACGACCGGCTTGCCGTATACCTCCGCCAGCGCGAGCTGACGGCGAAAAACCGCGATTTGAGCGTCCCGCGGGGTGTCGTAATGATAATCCAGCCCTATC
This sequence comes from uncultured Ruminococcus sp., assembly GCA_964403645.1. Classification (GTDB taxonomy): domain Bacteria; phylum Bacillota; class Clostridia; order Oscillospirales; family CAG-382; genus UBA1206. The sequence continues at coordinate 7,974 of CAYOGQ010000086.1, read as the reverse complement.
TCGCCGACGGCGACGCACTTTTCCGCGCAAAGCAGCGGAACCAGCCATTCCTCAAAATTCCCGCAGTCGGGCGAGTGTTCGGGATGCACCCCCGCGGTGAAATATATATTTTTATATCGTTTGGACAATTCATACGAAAACAGGGAAGTGTCTTTATTCGTTCCGGCATTCACTATGCCCGTTATCCCGGATGAAAAAAGCCTGTTTAAAAGCTCGGCGCGGTCGTCGTCAAATTGCCGGTCGTCGTAATGGGCGTGGGTGTCGAACATCACCGCACCTTGGCGCCGACGGGCACCGCGTCGTCCACGAACACAACCCTCACGTCGTCTTCGCCGGACGCCAGAATCATGCCCTGACTTTTAACTCCGCGCAGCACGGTGGTTTTGAGGTTTTCCACGAGTATCAGCTTTCTGCCGACAAGCTCTTCTGGCTTGTAGTATTTGGCGATACCCGACGCGACCTGCCGCGTCTCGTTTCCTATATCAACAATAAGCTTTAACAGCTTATCGGATTTGGGGACCGGTTCGCAGGTTACGACTTTTCCCACCACAAGGTTCACTTTTGCGAAATCATCAATGGAGATTTTATTTTCCTCGGCGGCTTTTTCGGCTTCTTCCGCTTTTATTTGCTGCGCTTTATCGAAAGCTGCTTTGTCGATACGGTCGAACAGGTGCGGGGTTTCGCCTAAGGTTTTCCCGGTCGAAGCATATATAAACTTGCCCGCGTAATCCAGCGACAGAGCGGTTTCGTCAAAGCCGAAGCAGGCTGCGGCTTTAGCCGCGGTCGTGGGCATAAACGGCGTAAAGAGCGTCACGCCTGAGCGGATGCCCTCCGCCAGGTTGGCAAGCACGCGCGCGAGCTTCGGACGGTTTTCCTCATCCTTAGCCAAGGCCCAGGGCGTAGTGTCGTCGATATATTTGTTGCAATGCTTGAAAAGTGCGACGATGCGCGAAGCGGCGTCCGAAAAATAATAAGTATCCATCAGCGAAATCGCTTTTTCGGCTTCCTCCCTCACCGCGGCTTTAAGGGAAAGCGAAAATTCGTCCTCCCCCTCCGAAACCGGGACGACGCCGCCGAAATACTGCTTAATCATAGCCGCCGTGCGGGAGACGAGGTTGCCGAAAATGTTGGCAAGGTCGCTGTTGACGCGCTTTATGACGGAGTCGTGGGATATGTTGCCGTCGTTCTGGTAACCCATCTCCGCGAGCAGGTAATAGCGCATTGTGTCCAGCCCGAAAAGGTTTATCAGCTCGTCGCCGTAGAGGAGGTTTCCCTTGGATTTGGACATTTTGTCGCCGTTCATCAAGAGCCACGGGTGCCCCAAAACCTTTTTGGGCAGCGGTTCGCCCAAGGCGAGCAGGATTATCGGCCAATAAATCGTATGGAACCTTACGATATCCTTGCCTATTATATGAAGATCGGCGGGCCAGAGCTTTTTATACTGCTCCGACGGTTTTTCGATGTCATATCCGATGGCGGTGATGTAGTTGGAAAGCGCATCGACCCACACATATATGACGTGCCCCGCGTCGAACTCGACGGGTATGCCCCATTTAACCGAGGTGCGGGAGACGCAGAGATCCTGCAAGCCGGGTTTTATAAAATTATTGAGCATTTCGTTCTTGCGTGACAGCGGGGTGATAAAATCCGGGTGGCTTTCATAATATCGGACAAGTTTATCCGCGTATTTGGAAAGCCGGAAATAATACGATTCTTCCTCTGCGGTCGTGACGGGTCTGCCGCAGTCGGGACAGCAGCCGTCCACAAGCTGCGAATCGGTCCAGAACGATTCGCAGGGGGTGCAGTAGTTGCCCACATAAACGGATTTATAAATATCTCCCTGCTCATAAAGCTTGGTAAAAATCTTTTGTACGGCTCTGACGTGGCTTTCGTCGGTGGTGCGTATGAATTTATCGTAGGAGACGCCGAACATATCCCAGGTCTTTTTTATTTCCCCGGCAATATTGTCGACATATTCCTGCGGGGTGACATGGGCCTCCTCCGCTTTTTGCTGCACCTTGATGCCGTGTTCGTCGGTACCGGTGAGAAAGAACACGTCGTATCCCTGCATTCGCTTAAACCTCGCTACGGCGTCGGCGAGCACGGCTTCATAAACGTTGCCGATATGGGGCTTGCCGGAGGTATAAGCGATAGCGGTGGTGACATAGAATTTGTCTTTCATTGCGGTTTCTCCTTAAAATATATAAATGATACACAGATATACGGAAAAAGAAATAACAGGTATATGCCTTTCGTGATACTCGCCACGATGAAGTGGATAAGAAAAGACAGATAAAAATCGGCGTTTTCGCGTTTAAAACTGCCGCCGGAAATATAAGAGAGCCACATCAGCGCTCCCGCCGCGAACAAAAATAGGGAAATAACCTCAAATACGACGGTTATCTTTTCTGATGTGCCGAAAATATAGGGCAATGCGGCTGTTAAGGCGAAAGGGAAGAGCAAAAGCCCCAGCACGACAAGGCAAAGCAGAGAGCGTTTAAGCGATTCGCCGAACGCTCCGAACGTAAAGAAGCTTTGAAAAATCAAATAAAAATCGGCTTTTCCCGTCTTAGAAAAGGATGAGTAAAAAGTCGTAACCCCCCAAAGCACCGGGAAGGTTAGAAAATAGACCATGACGGCGAACAGATAATCGAGGTTTATATTAACCGCCGAAAGCAGAAAAGCGAACAGCCGGAACATATAGTACAGCCCGAAACAAAAAGCGAGTCCGATAAAAGCGGCGGCGGCGTAGGTAAAGAATCTGTCGGAAATCGCCGACCTCGCCGACTTTTTGGCGTTTTTCCGGCGCGTGTCGGAAGAGACGGAATTCTTATAATATTTATCGAAATCCAAAGAAAATCACCCTGTACTATTCTATCATAAAACCTACGAAAACCTTTGATATACGGGTTTTTACGAAGATTTTATAAACTTCGATTAGTATGAGTTATTATTACCTGCTTTCTTCTTTTCCACGCGCAGATCACGGAAAAAATCGGAAAGCAACGCGGCGCACTCGGCACCGAGAACACCCGGCGTCAGGGCGCATTTATGGTTTAAAGGATAATCGTTGAGGTTCAGGACGGAGCCGAAAGCGCCGGCTTTGGAGTCCGCCGCGCCGTATATGGCGCGTTTTATGCGCGAATTGACGATAGCTCCCGCGCACATAGGGCAGGGTTCGAGCGTCACATACAGTTCGCAGTCGCAAAGCCGCCATTCTCCGAGCTTTTTACAGGCGGCGGATATGGCGATAATCTCCGCGTGTAAGACGGCGTTGTTTTTGGTTTCGCGTCGGTTATAACCGGACGAAATAATCCTGCCGTCCTTCACGATCACGCAGCCGATAGGCGCTTCGCCCAAGGATGCTGCTTTTTTTGCCCGGAACAACGCTTTTTTCATAAATTTTTCGTCGTATGTCATAATCAGGTATAAAGCATGGCGGTGCCGGCGGCGACAAGAGTAATGAAAAAATAAAAGAAAAAGTTAGAAAACAATAGCTTTTTAAATCTTGTTTTACCGATACGGAAAAAATCGTGTTTTTCGTCGTCATAGACGAGAAGTTTGGGTTTTTTTGTTATAATATAATTTATGACGAACACCACGGCAAAGACCGCCGTCGCTATTATCACGATATTAAAAATAATCGTATATAACTGACCGTTGACTCCTGTCACAAGATA
>CAYOGQ010000086.1:0-4284 GCA_964403645.1 uncultured Ruminococcus sp. | reverse complement strand
CCACCATCACAGCGAACGCGTTGTTTATCAGGTGTATAAGCAAGCACAGCGTCAGGGATCGGGTTTTGGCGAAAGCGAAGGCAAGGCACACCCCCATCACGACGGCATTTATGACTTTGGACGGTTCCCGATGGGATAGCCCGAAGATCAGCGCCGATATAAATATCGCGAAAGGTTCGCCGTAATAGGTTAACGGTTGGAAGAATGTCCCGCGGAACACCAGCTCTTCGCCGAAAGGAGCGATAACCACCGCCATGACGAAGTCAGTAATAATCAGAAGCAGACTGTCGGCATTGCCGGTACCGCCGCTTTCGGGATAAAATTTGCCGAACAATATGTTGCAAATGAGGTTGACGGCGAAACACAGACCGATAGAGAACAATATGAACGCGCCGGTTTTAGCGGGAAGTTCCTTTTTCAGCGGAAAAACGTATTTGGGTTTGTTTTTGAGAAATTTACGCGCAAAAAGCACGGGTATGGCGAGCGATAACAAATAAATAATCAAGCTCACGGCGCAGTTTAGTATTTCCGAATTACAAAAAGCCTCGTATAGTTTTTTCGCGTGTTCGAGAGATATACCCCGCGCCGCCGCGATTCCCCGCGGCAGGGCGTTTCGCAGCAAGTAGAGCAGATAATAAAAGCCCGTGCCGGAATAGAGGGTTATCATCAGAAGGCAGGCGGCGGCGAGAACCACGGTGAGGTCATGCTTTAATAATTTTACGCCGTATCTGGCTTTTTCGTTTTCGGTTTGGGTAATTTCCTGTAACCTCATGCCGACGGTACCGTTATCCTCTCACTCGAATTTGCGTTTATTATATCATATTTCTTTAAAAAGTCCATATGGTTTTGATAATTTTCGTTAATTAGTAATTTTTTGACCGCGGCGGCAAAGATATTTATAAATTCGGTTGACAAAACAAGCGTTTCGCGTTAAAATCATACCCGCGGTACGCAGTGTGTAACAGCTCGCGGCAGGGAAGGGCAAGGACAATAAATGTTTTTCAAAAAAATAAAAACTCCGCTGGATTTCATTATCGTGGGCTTGGGCAACATCGGTCCGCGGTACGATAAAACCCGCCACAACACAGGCTTTAACGCCGTCGATTATATAAGCGGCAGGTCGGGCATAACGGTCAACCGGCTGAAGCATATGGCAAAGACCGGCACGGGGGTTATCGCCGGTAAAAAGGTGCTTATCATGAAGCCCCAAACCTTTATGAACAATTCCGGGGATGCCGTGGCGGATGCCGCCCGTTATTATAAGCTGCCGCCCGAAAACATACTTATTATCTTCGACGACGTTTCACTCGAAGTCGGCAAACTGCGCATACGCAAAAGCGGCAGCGACGGCGGACATAACGGGATAAAGTCGATTATCGCCTGCCTCGGCACGGAGGTTTTTCCGCGGATAAAGATCGGCGTGGGCGCCAAGCCGCGTCCCGATTACGACCTTGCAGACTGGGTGCTTTCGGACTTAACCATCGGAGAGCGCAACGCTATCGCCGAAAAATACGATTCGGTTTTTGAAGCCGTGACCCTCATAATAAACGGCGAAACCGAAAAAGCCATGCAATTGTACAATTAATAATATACCCTAAATTTAAGGGAAACGGTAAAACGGTTAAGTTAATGGATATTTTAAAACAGCAGCTTTCCTTCGACGGCGAATTTTTATCGCTGTGCGGTGGATATTCCAAGGGACGGACGCCCATGCTCGTAAACGGGGTATGCGATTCGGTACGCCCCCTCTTTTGCGCCGCTTTTTCCGATAAAGTAAAAACCAAGCCGCTGATAATCGTACCCGACGAAAAACAGGCTTGGAATTTGAAAAACGCCCTCGACGCCTACGGCGGCGGCGCGCTGGTCTACCCCGCGAGAGATTTTGTGTTCGACAATATTGCCGCCGCGTCCCGCGATTTTGAGCAGGAGCGTCTTTCGGTGCTTTTGAAAATCATCGAGGACGACTGGTCGTATATCATCACCGTGCCGGACGCCGTTATGCAGTACACCGTCCCGCCCGAAAACCTCGCCGATTCGGTTGTCAGCATAAGGATCAACATGAAGCTTTCGCCCGAAAACCTTGCCGGTTCGCTCGCGGCGGCAGGTTATTCGCGCGCCGAAAGCGTGGAGGGCAAGGGGCAGTTTTCTCAGAGGGGCGGCATTGTCGACGTGTTTTCGCCTTCGGCGGAATATCCCTGCCGCGTGGATTTTTTCGGCGACATTCCCGATTCCATGGGAATCTTCGACACCCTGACTCAAAGACGCATTGAAAATATTTCTTCCTACACCTGCGTGCCTGTTTCCGAATTCGTACCGACTAAATCCGCCGTAGAAAGAGCGTTAAAAGCAACTCAAAGCCTGCTTTCCAAAAAGGATGCCGTTTTAACGGAAAAGGCCAGGGCGGAACTCGCGTTCGACCGCGAACAAGCGCAAAACGGCGTTTTCCCCAACACGCGGGACAAATATTTTTCGCTCGCCTACGAAAGGAAAACCGGCATCCTCGATTATTTGGGCAACAGCCTTGTCATAATCTTTGAAAGCCGCAGGGTTTTTGAACGCGCGCGGGTGTTTTCGTGGCAGACCGGTCAAACGCTCGAAGCGCTTGTGAATTCCGGCAGAACTGAGTTCGCCTACGCCGATGTAGTTATGTTTGAGGACTCCTTCCTGCACGCCGTGTCCCGTAAAACGGTGGTCGCCGATTATTTTATGGAATCGTCTCGTCTGAACTTCGCCGCGCGCTATAACCTGCTCACCAAATCCGCGGGGCATATCACGGGCGGAGCTTCGGTGTTCATAGAAGAATTTTCCAACTGGCTCGAAGCGGGGCGTAAGATACTTTACCTCGCCTCCGGCGAACGCGAAGCGGCAAACCTCCGTGATATCCTCGATTCCCACGAACTGCCCGCGTCGCGCTTTACCGGCGCGCTGAACGAGGGTGCGGTCAATATAGGCATAGCTCCCGGGGAGGGAATCGTCGCGGGGTTCGAGCTGCCTACGGTAAATTTCGTGTTATTGACCTCAGGCGCTGAAACCGAACAAAACAGCCTTGCCGCGCGGCGCAAATACGCCCATAAATTTAAAAAAGCCGAAAAAATCGCTTCATATTCCGATCTTTCGGAAGGCGACTATATCGTCCACGCCAACCACGGCATCGGCGTTTACGCCGGACTGCGGCAGCTCACCTTCGAGGGGACGGTCAAGGACTATATAAAAATCGACTACGCCGGCGGCGATGCGCTCTATGTCCCCTGCGGTCAGCTTGACCTCGTCAGTAAGTATATCGGTAAAGAAAACAATGTCAAAATTAACAAAATGGGTTCCCCCGAATGGGCGCGCGCCAAGGCGAAAGCCAAGAGCGCGGCAAAGGATATCGCCAAGGAGCTGATATCCCTTTACGCGGCGCGGAAAGCTTCCAGGGGTTTGGAATTCCCGCCAGACGACGAAACGCAGGACGAGTTCGAGTCCCTGTTCGAATACGAAGAAACCGAAGGGCAGCTCACCGCCACGGCGGAAATTAAAGCAGATATGGAAAAGCCCTGTCCAATGGACAGGCTGTTGTGCGGCGACGTCGGTTTCGGAAAAACAGAAGTGGCGCTTCGCGCGGTGTTCAAGTGCGTTTCGGCGGGTATGCAGGCGGTTATTCTCGTCCCGACGACAATTTTGGCGCTCCAGCATTACCGAACCATACTCTCCCGTTTCAGGCAGTTCCCGATACGGGCGGAAATGCTTTCCCGTTTCAAGACGGCAAAAGAATCCGACCTTATATTATCCGATATCCGAAGCGGTAAAGTGGACGTGGTGGTCGGCACGCATAAATTATTGCAAAAAGGCGTCGAGTTTAAAAACCTCGGCTTATTGGTCGTCGACGAAGAACAGCGTTTCGGGGTTAAGCACAAGGAAAAGTTAAAAGAACTGGCGAAAAATGTCGACGCGCTGACGCTCACCGCTACGCCTATTCCGAGGACGCTGAACATGGCGCTCACCGGTATCCGTGATATGTCGGTTTTGGAAGAAGCACCGCGTGACCGCGCGCCGGTGCAGTCGTATGTGTTGGAATACGACGATGAGATCATAGACGAAGCCGTCCGACGTGAGCTGCGCCGTGGCGGGCAGGTGTTTTATCTCCACAACGTGGTGGAAACCATCTTTTCCAAAGCGGGGGAGCTGGAAAAACGCTTCCCGAACGCATCGGTCGCCGTCGGACACGGGCAAATGACCAAGGAAGAACTGAGTCAGATATGGCAGTCGATGGTCGACGGCGAAATAGACATCCTTGTCTGCACC
>CAYOGQ010000085.1:7903-9005 GCA_964403645.1 uncultured Ruminococcus sp. | reverse complement strand
TTCGGTTATTTCCTCGTCCGAATAGCAGAAGCAGAGCTGTTCGGGGCGCTCCCCGTCCAAAAGGTCGCAGCAGGCGACTTGGAGCGACCGCACGGAGGAATTCATGTTCCAGTTTTCGGTTATGAGCGCCATCGCCGCGCCCTCCACCGTCTTGGCGGAGGCCGTGGGGCGCCGCAGCTTCCTCCGGCGCGTCAGCATAGACATGGCGGAATCCCGTATCATGACGCTCACCACCGCGCATTGAGCATTCGCGGCCCTCATGCGGGTGGTCGCCTTGTCGGCGAGATAAGCGACGGCTTTGCGGAAATCGTCCTCACCCTTGAGGTCGCGCAAGAACGTCATCCCGTTGCCGAAAGACTTTGCCGCCGCCGCCCTGCCGCTCACCTCGCCGGCGTCGTTGCCGTTGCAGGCGTCGTAAAGGGATTTGCCGGTTTTGCCGAACATGGAGATTATCAGGCGCTCGTCGGCGTTCGCGAGGTCGCCTATGGTATTTATGCCTAACATTTTCAGCTTGGGCACGGTGTGGCGGCCGATATACATCATGTCCCCCACGGGCAGCGGGAAGAGTATGTTTTTGTAGGTTTCCCGGCTTATGACCGTCGTCGCGTCGGGCTTTTTGTAGTCGCTCCCCAGCTTGGCGAAGGTCTTGTTGAAAGAAACCCCGGCGGAGACGGTGACGCCCAGCTCCCCCCGCACGCGCGACCTAATCTCGTCGGCAATCTTTTTGCCCGCGCCGAAAAGGTTCGACGACGCGGTGACGTCCAGCCAGGATTCGTCTATGCCGAAAGGCTCCACTTTGTCGGTGTAATCGCCGTATATGCGGTTGACTTCCCGCGAATACTGGTCGTAAAGCTCGTAGTGCGGCGGCGCCGTCACCAGCGAGGGGCATTTTTGCTTTGCCTGCCAGATAGCCTCGCCCGTGGCGACCCCGAACCTTTTGGCAAGCTCGTTCTTGGCAAGCACCACCCCGTGCCGCTCCTCTTTGCTGCCGCACACCGCCATCGGCACGTTTTTATATTCCGGATGCGCCACCGTCTCCACGGAGGCAAAAAAGCTGTTGCAATCGCAGTGGAGTATCACCCTGTCCGCACTCAACACTCAA
>CAYOGQ010000085.1:0-7893 GCA_964403645.1 uncultured Ruminococcus sp. | reverse complement strand
ATCATAAATCGAACATTTGTTTGCAACGATATTGTAGCATGCCGCGCGAGGTTTGTCAAGAACATTTGTTCGTTGAGGTAAATTTTATCTTATGATTATATTATACCCGCGATACAGGATTCACCGTGGATTTTAGTCCGGTGTGACGGTGGATTTTAATGAATAAGGACAAAAATGAGCAAGGCGCTCTACGCAAATGACAACGTAGAGTGCCTCTTATAATTTGATATGACATTTTAGTAAAGTCGCATCTTTTTTACTATTACCAGTAACCCTTATGATTCAGTTTCTTATTCTCAGCGTTTTTGTTTAAGATATTGGGAATTTATTGAATAATAAAAGTTAAGAGCCTTCTGTCCATCTTGGGTAAAGAGTCGTATTTGGTGCTTTTTCAGTTAGGGTTAGCTATTTTCTTACAAACCGAAAACCAACGCTGCCATCAATGGCTGCCGGATGGAAAGCATGAGTATCTCCTACTTGCATTCGCCGAACTGTGTTATTATAACTACCGCCACGAAGGACTCGGCTTTCTCCTATATATTCCGGATGCCAATCAAAACACCATTCGTCAACATTACCACTCATATCATAAATCCCTAATAGATTCTCTTTTCGTGTGGCAACCGGATGTGTTGTACCATTGGAATTGTCCGCACACCATCCATATTGATAGGGTAGGTTTCTGTCGGAAAGATAAACACCGCTGGCATACTCTCCAATTACCCATATCCTTCCTTTAACATGTTCACATTCGACGCCATATACACTGTCAACCCAGCTTTCAAGCCAACGTGCCGCCATCTCCCATTCATCACTGGTTGGAAGGCGGTACCCATTTTTATCGGTTTGAATCACTGCGTCTACTTGGGGCGCATTTCTTGAATCCTTAACAGCCACCCCTTCTGATGTTCGATATACAGGATCAAGTCGATTATATTGGGAATATGCATTACACCAGACTATTGCATCATGCCAAGAAACATTGGTCACAGGTTCTAATCGACTGTCTGTGGGCGGAGCGCCGGCTACCCCATCATTCCCTTCATTTCCTTTATTTTGAAAATAATAACCATTTGCTTCAGCCCAAGTGCGTACTTCATACCATAATTCATAAGTGGTTTCAGTTTTTGCCATCTGATATCCGCCCTTTACTTGTGCCGTTTTCCCGGAATATGGTTGTGCTCCTAGCGGAATGGTATAAATTTTATCCTTTTCACCTATTGAAACCAGCGTTAAATCAAGATTCATTCCGTTTGTGATTTTTATCCAGTTCGCATATAAAGTAATATCTTGAGTTACACATTTAGTTAAAAATATCCATTCCTCATCAAAAGTTATTCCATTATCTGAACTCGTGTACCATCCCTCAAGTAAATAACCTTCACGAATTGCAGTAGGCTTAATGACCTTATTTCCTCTTTGCACATACTGAACTTCTGGAGCGGTTACGCCTTTGGCATCAAATGTGACAACAAAAGTTTCACTTTGAAAATCAGTACAGCTATATAAAGAAAATAGAATAATGCAAAACAATAAAATTTTAAATATTTTTTCATATCATTATCTCCCTAACTTTTTTGTTTTACAAATTTATTATAACAACAAAGGAATTAATTTACAATGATATATAAAATAATATTAAAAATAAATTAAAATTTAAATTAAGCATAACTTAGTATTTACAATACTTTTAGCACTAATTTCCAATAATACGTTGCAAAAGCGGCGATAGTAGTAAAAGCCTGTAATACTTGAGATAATACCGGAACCATTTTTTCGTTAATACCATCATATTCGAGTGTGATACCATCCGAAAATAAGTAGTCGCTCCCCAGCTTGGTGAAAGGCTTTGCCAGTGCAGGTTGACGATTTTCAAGCCGCAGGTTGCCGTTTTTCCGCTTTTTAATGGTTGCAATTTGTATATTTGGTGTTATAATGATTATATACCAAACGGAGGCGGTTGCGGGTTATGAATTTCAACGAAAGGCTTCAGGCTTTACGCAAATCGAAAGGGATGTCCCAGGAGGAGCTTGCCGAACGTGTCGGGGTTTCGCGGCAGGCCGTTTCAAAGTGGGAGACCGGGGAAACAACGCCGGAAGTGTCAAAGATCATCGCGCTCGCGGAGCTGTTCGGCGTCACCACGGACGCCCTGCTTATCGGCGACGAAAAGAAAACCGACCCTTCCGCCGGCGCGGCGAAGCCGGACGGGGGAACGTACCGTTATCGTGAGGTTTCGTCGAATGACATGGGCGGCGTATTTGATAAAATCGTCAAATGGTTCAAACGCAAGAGCTATGTCGGGGGAATTTTTGTTTCGTTTAACGGTTTGTTAGTCGCCGTCATCGGGGGGATATTCCGCGCTTTTCTTAAAAATATGTCGAGTTTTGAAGCGGACTCACCCTTTGGTCCCGACGATTCTACCATGGGTGTTATATCCCTGTTTTTCGGTATTTCCACCGCCTTAATCATCATCGGCGCTATTGCCGCCGCCGCAGGCATAATAATAGCGGTGGTGTTGAAAATCAAGATGAGGAATGATTGACGGATATTCTGTCCTAAGTTTTAATACCATAAAAGTACACATTTATTAACGTTTGTTCCCGTTTATGTATTGACAAACGGGAACTCACGTTATATAATGTCAACAAAACCGGGAAAGCCGGCGTTCCCGGTTGGAATTTTTATGAAAGGTTTGTTTAGATTATGTTTATCGAAGAACGGCACCAAGCAATTTTAAAACTGCTCGAAGAAAAGGGGAGCATTAAAACAACCGAAATTCAACGTGAATTTTTGATCGGTTACGATTCCGCCAAGCGAGATTTGCGGATACTCGAAGAAAAGGGACTTTTAAAGCGCACCCACGGCGGAGCGATCCCCGTCCGTTCGGTCGCTTTCGGCAAGCCGCCGCAGGTCACCTGCAAGGACATAACAACAGTCAAGGACAATTATATGGCGATAGCCAAAAGAGCGGTTTCGATGATTAATGACGGAGACGTCGTTTACATCACCCCGGCGACCGTGGGGTATTTCATGGCGCAAAACCTGCCCGCCGGCATCCGTTTGCGCGCAGTCACCAACTCCATAATCATCGCCGAGGAGCTGCGGCAAAAACCCAACGTTTCGGTTATCCTTTTGGGCGGTGAGATGGACGGCAAGGGCAATTGCTGCGACGCATTCGCGGTGGAGATGACGCGCAAACTCCGCTTTGACAAGAGCTTTATCACCGCCGCGTGCATTTCGGCAAAATTCGGACTTTCCATGCAAAAATCGCAGGCGATAAGCTTTATCAACGCGGTGATCGACAGCTCGAAACAGACAATCGGACTTTTCCCCACCGAAAAAATCGGTTTCGAAAGCATCGTCAGCCTTTGCCCCGCCGAAATGCTCGATATCATGATAACCGACGACAACGCGCTCGAGGACGACCTCAAAGCTTTTAAGGATAAGGGGATAGAAGTTATCACAGTTAAAACAGACGAAGCGGCGGAATAATTTTAAACACACCATTTCAAACCGCGGTGACGGCATCGCCACCGCGGTTTATTTAAAATTCTTGTTCGTAATCATAAATTTATCTTATGGCATATTATAAATGCGAAACCGGCGCGTTTATGTACGGGCGTTATATTGAAGTAACCATACAGTATAATAAATATAATTTAGCCGGTAATTATTAATTATCCGGAGAAAGAAACAAGAATAATGAAAAAAAGATTTTTAATCATATTGTATTTAACAGCCGCTGTATTTCAATTTTTAACTTTTTCAGCATGCGGTAAAAATACAACGAAAACGAGCTTAACAAGCTCGTCCGATATGGACGAATACGCCGATTCCGCCGAAATTATTACCGACGGACCCGATTTTATTATAGCCGACGAATTTATCAGGTATAATTTTATTCAACAAAACGACCGTGCGGGATTTAATCTCACCCTGCTTTCCAAGGAAAAGGCAGAAACTCTTGAATTTATTTCTTTTGAGGGCGAAAACCTTACCGACGGAAAAATAGATATATACGACGAAACCTTCGATTGCTTAAAAGGGTATAAACGGAATGGCTATTACATTACGTTAATGGGTTTCCAATTCAACCTTAATCCCGGTAAGACCACTATAACGAAAATCAATTTAAAGATAAACGGAAAATCTATTTCTAAAAAACTCACATACCCGATAATACACGATAATCCCGTGGAAAACCCAAATGACTATACATACATCTGCAGCGGAGGACAGCCGCTTATGATACCGTCCTATTCTGTATACGGTCAAGATAATAATTTTCCTTATGGTTTTGATGTTTATGAGGATACCACATTCTCCGGATTCAGCTTCGTCGATTCGGTCGTTCCGTTAAACGCGACAGTAAGTGTAAATGAAATTAATTTAGGAAGTCTTGATAATGTTTTGCCTTTAAAGTTGAAAGCGGGAGACCATATGATAATATATACGGATATAGCGTATTCCGAAGACGTTAAATATAAAAAATGTACCGGAGTATTGACAAACGCGGTGCTCGAATATAAGACTCCCGAAGGAAAAAATAAAAAGATTTATATGATATATAGCACACAGAGTATCTCAAACGAAGATGAAGCTATAATAGTCATTGATTACCTTACAACAAAACAACCGGAGGAATAAATTATGAAAAGGACGATTATCATCATTACCGCCGCGGTATTGATTATCGCCGCGATAACCTTTGCGACCGTTAAACTTTATAAAGATAATTCCGGAAACGCGGACAAAACGAATTCCGATTTATCGGAAGCGATACAAACGGATATAGTCTTATATCCGGTTTGCCGGGGCGATATTGCCAATGTATTCAATGTAACCGCTACGGCTTACGCCGGCAAAGAAGCGATAAAGGAAATAAATATCCAAAAAACCGAAGGCGGAACACTCCAGTACATACGCGGGGACAACGTCGAAAAAGGCGTTCCCCTATATTCGGGCGGCGAGAACGAGGTCATATCGGAATACAGATTGAAGATACTTGATATAAACGAAGAGGAAGTCGTGTATATCTTAAAGGTCCTCGATTATTCGGAAATAAAACTGGCGGCGCAGGTGCCTTATGCAAAATACAACTATGTTCGTTATAACACTGAATGTTCCGCATATGTCCGCAATAAAACGAATGTTTGCGTTATTGAAGATATTGGCTATGAGATACAAAACGGTTATTTTGAGGTGATATTCAGCTGCGACGCGTATATTCTGCCGGGGCTGACGCTAAATATCGCCATAAAAGAAGGAATAATAAAGGACGCGTTGTTCACTGACGCGGACGCGGTTTACACCGATGGCACAAGTTATTATGTGAATGTCAGGCAGAAAGACAACAGCACCGTCAAAACAGAGGTGACCGTAGGTCAGACCTTCTCCGAAGAAAGCGGCGGGTATATCTATTATAATATAGTTATCACCGGCGGCGTCAAGGACGGTGATATGCTTGTCAGGTATAACGTTACGACCGACGCGGGGGATAAGACGGAAAGCGACTTTATTTATGGATAACATAATAAGTCTTTCCGGGATATACAAGTCATACGGCCGCAATAAAGTGCTTGACGGATTGGATTTTAACCTCGGAGAAGGCGAAATGGCGTTTGTCAGCGGCAAATCGGGTTGCGGTAAGTCCACGCTTTTGAATATCATCGGATTCCTTGACAGCTGGGATAACGGCGAATACCGTTTCTGCGGCAAACGTATAAAACGCGGCGGTAACGCCCTGCGCGGTAAATATGCGGGTTTTATATTTCAAGCATATTATCTCGTCGATTCGCTCGACGTCACCGAAAATATCATGCTGCCATACCTGTATAACGAAGCGGGTATCACCAAAGACGTGATCGAAGAAATGAACGGGCTTATCGCCAGACTCGATCTTGCGGGGCTTGAAAAGCATAAAGCCAAAGACCTTTCCGGAGGGGAAAAGCAGCGCGTGGCGATAGCGCGCGCTCTGCTCAAGCACCCTAAAATTTTGATAGCCGACGAGCCTACCGGCAACCTTGACGGGGCGAACGCCAAACTCATTTACGATATATTCCGCGATTATACCAAAAACGGCTGCTCGGCGGTCATAGTGTCCCACAACGAACAGCTCTTTTCCGGCTGCGACACCCGCTACCGGTTGGAAGGGGGCGTTTTGAATGCGTTTTAGACCGAAATGGTGGTTTTACATACGCCACACCGTTAGGACGGCGTTTACCAACAAGTTGCGCATTTCGCTCACCTTCACAGGCATACTTATCGCGGTATTTATATTCGCCGCCGGAAACATACTTATAAATTCGTATTATACCACGAAATTCAATGAACTTAACGTCATGGACAGTTATTCCATTTTACTTTCTGAAAGAGAACCGGAGCGTTTAAAAGAAATTAAATCCGTACTTGGGAAAAGCGGAGTGAAAGCTGCCGTTATTGGGGAATTTATGCCTATAAAATATTACCAAACAAGCGGCGGAAGATATATCAACACCGCAGTGAGAATCAACTTCCTTTCGTCGTTTGACAGCTTATTTGCTACAATGACCGAAGGCGGTTTTGTTATACCGTACAAAGCCGAGCTTATCGAAGGCAGAATGATAACCGGAGAGGAAGCGGCGGAAGGTGCGAGCGTCGCCGTGATAACCGAATTCGCCGCGAAGCTGTTGTTCCCGGGAAGCAGCGCGGTCGGTCAGACCATAACAACTTACGGACTCATAAACGGCACTCAAGAATATCAAAATGATATGAAATATCTAAAATTGAAAATTGTGGGCATTGTAAAAAATAATTATATCGACGAAAAGAATGTCCTCGATTTCCGCCGGGAGCTTTCCGAAAACGACGATAGTGTCATAGGAAAGGCGTGCATTTTTTGCCCTTATCTCCTTTTGCAAACTGTCGATTACGATATCAGGAGCGAAATAAATATTTACAGCTTTGCCAATTCGGACGAGTACGAAAAAGCCATAGGTAAAATCGAAGCTTATAAAAACATAGCCAAGCTAAACGGGAGAAGCGTCTTTTATAGTACCAAGGATATTTTGATAAAAAATCTTAAAACCGAGCTTGTGCCGGTGAAAACCTTCTTTAACAACCTTATTCTTATCTTATGCGTGATAACGGGTTTTTCGATTTTTGTGATCGTCTTTTTTTCCATGAAAGAGAAGGTGCGCGAAATCGGCATCCGCAAGGCGTACGGCGCGGGTGGCGCGGATATTTTCGCGCTCTGCGCTTCGGAACTTTTGATTTCCGCTTTTATCGGTTCGGTGGTCGCGGTTGTGCTCGCCTGTTCGCTTTCAGGTTATTTGAGCGAGGCGGCGCGTGACCGATTGTTTGTGATAATCGACATCCATATAACAGCGAGAGAGGTTGTTTTACCGGTTATTATCGGTTTTATACAGGTGATCGCCGCCGGGTTAATCCCCTGCGTTTACGCGGCTTTAATAAGGCCGGTAAAAGCGCTGAAATTTGAGTAACATGGTGTAAAACATCATATCTTTAAGTGGAAGCTTTCGCGGCTTCCATTTTTTGTTCATGATTAAACATTAACGGTAATGTGCATAATATTCCCAAAAGGAGATTAGCGATGAAATATCTTTGGACCGACGGCATAGAAAAGCCCGCATTTAACAAACTGGACGGCGATATTCAAACCGAAGTGCTCATCATCGGCGGCGGCATGGCGGGGATCTGCTGCGCCCTTGCCCTGCGCGACGCCGGAGTGAATTATACGGTTGCGGAAGCGAAAACGATAGGTTCTGGAATAACCAAGGGGACCACTGCGGTTATAAGCGCCCAGCACGGTACGCTGTACTCCGAGCTTATAAAAAAGTTCGGGCGCAAAATGGCAAAGCAATACCTCGACGCCAATCTGGCGGCGGTGGACCG
>CAYOGQ010000084.1:0-9323 GCA_964403645.1 uncultured Ruminococcus sp. | reverse complement strand
CCACAGATCGGATTCAGCTTCCTCTTTTTTAGACCATATCATTGTAACATATACATTCTTTTATTTTATTTTTGTTCATATGAATAAATTTGCCAATAATGAATATAGTAAAAACAACGTTTAAGATTGATATGTTGAAAAGGAGATCATTATGAAAAAAATCTGCATAATCCTGCTGGTATTTGCGCTTTTTGCGCTGCCGGTCGCGGCGTTGGATGAATCCTCCTCGCCGGAAGCAGCATCACTGCTTTCACGCGGTAAGACCTATACCCTCGTGACGCCGGCGAGCACCGCTTACCCCGACGAAAACGGCACAAAGCTGACCGACGGAGTCATCGGCAACCTGACGGGCGAATATTATTACAAAAGCGATGCGTATGTGGGATTTAGCCAGGCTTCCAAGGACGCAAACGGCGACTTTGTCATCATCCTCGACCTCGGTTCCGATTATGACAACATAAAAACCTTCTCGCTCTCCTATCTTGTCGAAACCGATGTAGGCGTCTACGCTCCTCAGTATTATTCGGTATATGTCGCGGACGCCGCCGACGGGACCTACACTCAGGTCGGCTCCGCCAATATCACGGAGAGCAAAGCCGCCGGTACGGCGAAAACCGGCAAATCCGATATCACCGCTCCCGAAAACGTGAGCGGGCAATATGTTAAGTTCGTTATCCATCATCAGGAGCCTTTCGACAACAACGGGACGTCCGTCACCGCCGGTTGGACTTTTATAGATGAAATCGAAGTCTTTTCATCCAAAGCGGTCCCGCAGACGGGCGAAAACGGAATGGCGACGCTCATCGTCATCGCCATTATATCCGGTTCGGCATGGTTGGGGTTGAAATTTAAAAAGCGCTTATAACCAATCCCGCTTTAAAATCCATCGTTTTATAACAGGTAATATTACACAATGGCGGCCGAAATGCCGCCATTGTTTTATAGTTTTTGCACATAACTAAATTGAGTGCCAATAAAACGTCAAAAAACTTTGAGTTTTTATTAAAAAGTATTGACAATTGCAAATGTCGGTGATATTATATGAACAGTTAGCAGATAAGACCCGCGAGTGCTAACCGCATGTTACATAATTATAATTATATTCCGGGTATAATAACGGCGGGAAAGGAACGGTCGACAAAATGGAGCTTAGCGAACGTAAAAAACGTGTTTTAAAATCCATAGTGGATTCGTACATCGAATCGGGCGAGCCTATCGGTTCCAAGTTTTTGACGACCAGCTACGACTTTTCCGTCTCTCCCGCGACGATCCGTAACGAAATGAGCGAGCTGGAGGACATGGGCTATCTCGAACAGCCGCACACCTCCGCGGGACGGGTTCCGACGACTTTGGGTTTTAAAACCTACGTCAGCACGCTTATGGAAAAATACCTGCTCACTATGGAGGAGTTGAATGTACTCAACGAGCTGACCTCCTTCAAGCTGAACGAGTTGAACCGCACCCTCGAGCAGGCGAGCAAGGTTATCAGCCAAATCACCAATTATACTTCGTTTTCGGTGCTGCGCTCGCCGGAGGACATGGCACTCCGGTTTGAGACGGTGTTCATTGATAAAACGAGCTTCCTTATCGTCATTATCTGTGAAAACGATATCGTAAAAAGCTCGCGGGTCAAGACGCGCTTTCCGCTCGACGAAGTTTCTGTCAAGGCTATTCAAGACGCTCTCAACGGCAACCTTGTAAAGAAGCACGCGGACGAGATCACGATGCCGGTTTTTATGGCTTTTGAAAAAGCGTTGGGCGGATACGCACACTTCGCTTCCGACTGCGTAAAGGCGATATACGAAATGCTCTCAGCCGGCGATAAGGAACATATCCATGTGGACGGCGTCACCAAGCTGCTCTCTTATCCGGAATACTCCAGCGTTTCCAACGCCAAGAGCGTGCTCTCCATCATTGAGGAGCAAAACAAGCTGCTCGAGCTGCTTTACGGTTCGAACGGGGATAAGTTGAACGTATATATCAGTGAAGACGAGAGCGACGCCATACTCCCCGCCAAAGACACCAGTTTTGTGTTTCATCCCATATCTTATAACGGTAAGACCGTAGGGGCGATAGGCGTCATTGGTCCCAAGAGGATGGATTATAAAAAGGTTATAGCAAGCTTAAACTATCTCGCTTCCGGAATAAGCGTGGAATTAAACGACAAAGAGCGTGATGTCGGAAACGACAAAGGGATTATCCACACGGAATAGATGATGTGAAGATAAAAGATAGATGATAAAGGAAAGGCACGGTATAACGGGAAAAAATGAAAAAAGAAATTGATAACGAGTTTGAAAAGAACAACGAAGCAAAAAGCGAAAACACACCGATAAACGACGACGAAAAAAGCAACCAAAACGAAGATAAAACAGTATGCCCCGAAAACGAAAAGGAAACGCAAAACACCGCCGCCGATGCTAAAGATGTTAAAGAAGTAAAAAACAAGGAGCTTGACGAGCTGAACGATAAATATATACGCCTTTACGCCGAATACGACAATTACAGGAAACGCAGCGAAAAAGAAAAAGGCGAATCCTACCAAGCGGGAATGATTTTTACGGTTACCCAGTTTATCCCGCTGCTTGACAATCTGGACAGAGCGCTTGCTTACGAACCCGAAAACGAGGGGTTAAAGCTAATCTGCAAGCAGCTTAGGGAAATTTTTGAAAAACTCGGCGTGGAAGAAATCAACGCCGACGGTCAAAACTTCGACCCCAATCTTCATAACGCGGTCATGCACGAGGAGGACGCCGAAAAAGGCGAAAACCTTGTCGTCCAGACCTTCCAGAAGGGATATTCGGTCAACGGGAAGATTGTCAGGCATGCCGTGGTCAAGGTAGTCAATTAAAATAAAAAATTTACAATAAACCGGAGGAAAATGATATGTCAAAAATTATAGGTATAGACTTAGGTACCACCAACTCGTGCGTCGCCGTATATGAAGGCGGCGAACCCATCGTCATCCCCAACGCCGAGGGCGCGAGGACGACACCTTCCATCGTCGCTTTTTCAAAAACGGGGGAACGGATGGTCGGTCAAGTCGCCAAAAGACAGGCGATTACCAACCCCGACCGAACCGTTTCTTCGATAAAGAGAGACA
The DNA here is from genome assembly GCA_964403645.1 of uncultured Ruminococcus sp. Taxonomy (GTDB): domain Bacteria; phylum Bacillota; class Clostridia; order Oscillospirales; family CAG-382; genus UBA1206. The sequence goes on along the minus strand of CAYOGQ010000084.1, from coordinate 6,220 downwards.
TGGGCACCGATAAAAAGGTACACATAGACGGCAAAAACTACACGCCGCAGGAGATTTCCGCGATGATACTCCAAAAGCTCAAATCGGACGCGGAAGCATATCTCGGCGGCAAAGTGGAAAAAGCGGTCATAACCGTTCCCGCGTATTTTTCCGACGCTCAGCGCCAAGCGACCAAGGACGCCGGTAAGATAGCGGGGCTTGAAGTGCTTAGGATAATCAACGAACCCACCGCGGCGGCGCTCGCTTACGGTATCGACAAAGAGATCAATCAAAAGGTAATGATATTCGACCTCGGCGGCGGCACCTTCGACGTTTCGCTCCTTGAAATTTCCGACGGGGTGTTCGAGGTACTCGCCACCGCGGGCAACAACCGTTTAGGCGGCGACGATTTCGACCAGAAGGTTATCGACTGGGTAGCCGAAAATTTCAGGAAAGAAAACGGTATTGACCTTCGGAAAGACAAAATGGCGCTTCAGCGCCTGAAAGAAGCCGCCGAAAAAGCCAAGTGCGAGCTTTCCAGCACCATGAGCACCGAAATCAACCTGCCCTTCATAACCGCCGACGCTACCGGTCCCAAGCATTTCACCGCCACTATCACCAGGGCGAAATTCGACGAGCTTACCGCCGACCTGGTGGAAAAGACCATGACGCCGATGCGCCAGGTATTATCGGACGCGGGGTTAAAACCCAATCAGATCGACAAGGTTCTGCTTGTGGGCGGTTCTTCCCGTATGCCTTCGGTGCAGGACGAGGTAAAAAATTTTATCGGTAAAGAACCCTTCAAGGGCATAAACCCCGACGAGTGCGTCGCCATCGGCGCCGCCGTGCAGGCGGGCGTGCTCGGAGGCGAGGTCAAGGACCTGCTGCTGCTCGACGTCACTCCCCTGTCGCTCGGTTTGGAAACCTTAGGCGGCGTGTTCTGCAAGCTCATCGACCGCAACACAACGATACCTGTGCAAAAAAGCCAGGTGTTCTCAACCGCCGCGGACGGTCAGACCTCCGTCGAGATACACGTTTTACAAGGCGAACGCGACATGGCGGCGTATAACACCACTCTCGGCAGGTTCATACTCGACGGCATAGCTCCCGCGCCCAGGGGCGTCCCGCAGGTGGAGGTCACCTTCGATATCGACGCCAACGGTATAGTCAAGGTTTCCGCCAAGGACAAGGGCACCGGCAAAGAACAGCATATCACCATCCAGTCGTCGAGCAATATGTCGAAAGACGATATCGAAAAGGCTGTCCGGGAAGCCGAAATGCACGCGGGCGAGGACAAAAAACAACGCGAAGCTATCGAGGCTAAAAACAACGCCGAAAACGCCGTTTACAGGACTGAAAAAACTTTAAAGGATCTCGGCGACAAAGTCACCGAAGCCGACAAAGCGCCCGTGAACGCCGCGATTTCAAAGCTGCGCGAGACGCTCAAGGGCAACGACACCGAAGCGATCAAAGCCGACACCGAAGCGCTGGAAAAATCCTTTTACGGCATTTCGGAGAAGATATACGGCAACAGCGGCGCAGGCGCCGGTCAGGGCGGAGCCGGGTTTAACCCGAATTCAACCGGCGGGGCCGACAATGCCGGTAATCCCGGCGGAGCCGGCGGCGGCGACGACGGAGTATATGACGCCGATTTCACCGACAAGACTTAAAATATAAAGAAAACGATATTTAAGCGGAGCTTCGGCTCCGCTTAAGCTCTGAACAAGTTCAGATGCTGAACTTTGATTACATATAACAGCAAATATATACCTAATGTTTTTTGAGGTGATTCCATGGCAGGAAAGAAAGATTTTTACGAAGTGCTCGGCGTCGGCAAGGGCGCTTCGGAAGACGATATAAAAAAGGCTTACCGCACTTTGGCGAAAAAATACCATCCGGATGCGAATCCGGGCGATAAATCCGCCGAGGAAAAATTCAAGGAGATAAACGAAGCTTATTCCGTGCTCTCGGACGGTCAGAAACGTGCCGCTTATGACCAATACGGCCACGCGGGCGTGGACCCCAACGGCATGGGAGGATTCGACGCTTCCGGTATGGATTTCGATATCGGGGACATCTTCGGTTCGTTTTTCGGCGGGGGCTTCGGCTCGCGTTCCCAACGCTCGTCCGTCCAGCACGGCGAGGATATCGGTATGGAGCTGACGATTACCTTCGAGGAAGCCGCGTTCGGTTGCCGCAAAGAAGTGTCGTACAACCGCGTTGAAAAATGCGCCGGCTGCGGCGGCAGCGGCGCGGCGCCCGGCACGCATCCCGAAACCTGCTCCGCCTGCCACGGCACCGGCTCGGTCAAGACCACCCAGCGCACCATGCTCGGCATGATGCAGACCACCCGCGTCTGTCCCGATTGCCGCGGCACCGGCAAGCGTATCAAGGACGTTTGCTCCGAATGCAAGGGCGAGGGGCAAAACAGGAAAAAGAAAACGCTTGAATTCAACATACCCGCCGGCATAGACAACGGCGAGCGCATTTCCTTGCGCGGCCAGGGCAACGCCGGCGTAAACGGCGGTCAGAACGGCGATTTGATAATTATCGTCAAAGTCAAACCTCACAACTTTTTCACTCGTAAAGACTACGACCTTTACTGCGAGCTGCCGGTGACGTTTTCCGAAGCGGCGCTGGGCGCGAAGGTGACAGTCCCGACGCTTGAGGGCGCAAGCGAGTTTGCCGTCCCTGAAGGCACGCAGCCCGGCACCGTCTTTTCTCTCCGCGGGAAGGGGATCAAATTCGTCAATTCCGAAAGAAAGGGCGATCTGTATGTCACGGTCAGCGTGGAGGTGCCGAAAAACCTCAACCAAAAACAAAAGGAAGCCTTGAAAAAGTTTAGCGAAGCCTGCACCGCGAAAAATTATGAAAAAAAGCAAAAGTTTTTTGATAAGCTTAAGAAATAGTATATGCCGCAAGCGAAGGTTTGTGATGAAAAAACCGGTTCGACGGTTTTTGGGTTTTATTGTCAATCATAATTATGCAATATAATTGCCTTAATTTATATTCTGCCGGCAATTTCGCATTTTACGATTTGCGTTTTTTTAAGTAAGCTTAAGAATTTATAAAAAATGCTTGACAAAGCCGTCCCGTTGTGTTATTCTTATCGGGCGGCAAAAAACGATCCACTAGCTCAGGCGGTAGAGCACATGACTTTTAATCATGGTGTCCGGGGTTCAATTCCCCGGTGGATCACCAAAGAACCCACCATCAATTGATAAAATCATTGATGGTGGGTTTGTTTTATGGTAAGATAGCATATACGTAGTATTTATATTTTCTACGCTCAATGTTCCGTTGAGTTCGCCTATCTTTTAAGTCGATTGACATGATATACCCCGTATGTTATAATCCAATTACTGTACAGTAAAAAAAACTAATAAGTATGGAGGTTATAATATGCCACTTTCAATAGGTCAAACTATAAAAAAACTGCGAAAAGAACGTAATTTTACACAAGAAGAGCTTGCCGAACAACTCAATGTAACATTTCAAGCTGTTTCTAAATGGGAAAACGAAACAGGATTACCCGATATTGCGCAAATTGTACCGTTGGCAAGCGTATTCGGTGTCAGTACCGATGTATTGTTCGGCACATTCGGAACAAACGACGATGAAGAAGTGCGAAAAATAATTGATGAAGTTTCTGGCTTGAAATTCGACGGGAGCGCGGAATCGTTAAAACACGCATACGACGCGCTGCAGGAAGGACTGCGCCGTTATCCGAACAATTATATACTTTTGGGGAACAGTCTTGAAATAAGCATCGCGCTCGCGTATCCCGAAAACTACTGTTACGACGAATTACACGGGCGGGAAATTTATCAGGAGTGCGTCCGTCAGGCGAACATCGTAATTTCATACGATAAAAACATCACCAACGTTTTAAGAGCACATATGATTATGGTGATTCTCCATTCGGCGTACGGCAACAGTAAAATGGCTTGGGAACACGCGCGTAAATTCCCGTGGCGCGCCGATATGACGATACACGAAATGTCCGCTTACATCGCTCACGCCGAAAAAAATTACACCGACGAGGCACTTTACTGCCAACGGGATTTTATGTACCATTTTGAAGCCATGTTCGACGACATAGCTCAGTTGGGAGAATCATACCGCCGCATGGGAAAATATGAGGACGCATTAAAAATGTATTTTTCTATATTTTCAATGATAGATATAATTTTCGCACGGGAGCGTTTTATGCCACCCGTGCATTGCAGGGAGCGCGGGGACGTTCACGCGCTTATTGCTCAAACTTATATTGAAATGGGCGATATTGAAAAAGCCTTGTGCTGGCTTGAAAAAATGGTAGAATACGACATAAACATACGCGGCCAATTCAAAAACGATATGTATGTCGACACACCCTTCCTTCGCGATGTAAAATACACTTTCTATTGGACATGGGAAGGTAATAAAAAAAGGTTGTTGAAAAAGTTAAACGGCGCGGAATTTGAAAACTTAAAAAATCACGATAAGTTTGTAATTTTATTAAATCGCGCAAATGCCATGAATGACCGAAATATCTAATAAGACAAGAGCGACAGTATAAGCATTAGTGGAATTGACACGGATTATTTAACGATTGCCTGTTCATGGTTTGCAAGCCTTGAAATCGTTAAAACTTGCACCGCCCCAAATCGGCACTTACCCCCGAAAAACGGACGGAAAAAATGCACACTTAATAAGCTGAGCCCCTAAAACGGACAGCATATTTGTAGGCTATTATAATTTTGGACTCATTCAGGGCAATGGGTTGACGCCATTTGAAGAACGCGAAGCGGCACGGGAATTTTCGGGGACGCTGTCCCCGAACCCTTGAGGTTTATCACTTTGGTTTTCCAAAGTGATGTTTGAGTAAAAGCGGCAGGGGTCTCCCGCCGACTATCACTTCGCCAAACCTCGCAAGCCGCTCAGGTCGCTCCTCAGCGTTGCCTTATCCTGCTATGCAAGTACGAGTATTGCCCAATTTATGCGGTTCATTTAGGGTGTGCAAAATCTGTGTCCGCCGCGTGGAGAGCAGTGTCGATTGCTAGCGGCGCATTTTATCAATAGGCAATGCTTTTGCCAACCCACCATCAATTGATAAAATCATTGATGGTGGGTTTGTTTTATGGTAAGATAGCATATACACAAACAAAATTACTTTGAGACAAAATGACAGGATACAATCATGCCCATATGATACAATAATTTCGAGGTGGTAATATGAACTTATATGAGCGTATTCAATCTGCAATAGATTATATCGAAAACAAACTGGACGACAATATCCAAATATCCGAAGCAGCGAAACAGGCTTTTATGTCAAGAGCCGGTTTTTACAGGTTGTTCAACGCTTTCACGGGATATGATGTTAAGGAATATATCCGAAGAAGAAGGTTTGAACGCGCGTGCTTGGATATTAAGAACGGGATACCGGCTGTTGAGATTGCGTTTCGATATGGCTTCACGTCGCAGGAAGCGTTCATAAAGTCATTTAAGGTTGTAGTAGGGACAACCCCCGGAAACTATACCAAATCCAACCTTAACTATATATTTAGTAAGGTGAATTTATTGGAAACGATTTTCGAGGTACAAGACGAGCGGTTAAAGAGCAAATATCCGGAGATAAACGTTTTGACAAACTTACCAAAAATGCGGGTGGCTTCATACTGGGCATTTAGCGAATTCCCAGAAGGTGACGGCAATGCGGTTATTAAGGAATGGGCAAAAAAGCACAACCTCCTTGATCCAGACAAAGGAGCGCGGATTTTTGGATGTGACTATCCCGCATATTTTGCACGTAAAAGAGGCTATGAATTTTGGATTACCGTTCCGGGTAATTTCAAATTCAATGAAAACGACATCTGCAAAGAGAAGATATTGCCTGGCGGAATGTACGCTCTTATAACGATTGAATTTAAAAAAGGCGATGATGGCGATTTTATCGGCAAGCTATTTGGTGCGATGGCTAAATTCGCCAAATGGTGCCGTGAGTCCGAATACGGATTTGCATTTCACCAGTATTTAGAAGAAATGGTGCCAGAAGATGCGGAGAGCGACACGCAGAGAATGAACTGCTATTTTCCGATAAACAAAAACCCTGAAATAAAGAAACCCGTCGTAACCGATTTGCCGGAATTAACAATAGCGGTTTTTCATGAGAACAATCAAGATTTTATTGGTAGCGAAAAGGCTTGGGATTTGTATTACAAATGGTCGGAAATTTCGGGTGATTATCAAAAACATA
>CAYOGQ010000083.1:0-9367 GCA_964403645.1 uncultured Ruminococcus sp. | reverse complement strand
CACCTCAATCTTTATCGTCGCCGCCGCGGGCATCCCGCCTTCCGGCACGGGGTAGTCGCTCATGGTTTTATAAAGCACGAGCTTGAAATGAGGTTTATAGGTGCCGAGTATCCGCCGCACGAGCAGCTCGAAGCTGGCGTCCGCCGCCTCAAAATGATAGCCATCGTGCTCCAACTCTTTTAATTTTTCCAGTATTTCCGCCACTTTCGGGGAATCCTTGGTCAGTTCGGGCGCCAAGCCGCGTATTTTGGCGATCACCGTGCTCCGCCCCGCCACTTCGCTCAATAGGAACCGGCGCTTGTTCCCCACCGCCGCCGGGTCGATATGCTCAAAGGAAGCGGGGACTTTAAGCACGCCGTCGATATGCATCCCAGCCTTGTGCGCGAAAGCGCTCCCGCCCGTATAGGGTTTGCCGTCGGGCAGCTGGGTGTTGGCGATTTCGGAAAGCGCCCGTGCGGTGGCGCACAGCGTTTCGAGCGCACCTTTGGTTTCGTAATGGCATTTAAGCCGCAGGTTTGGTATGACGACCGAGAGGTCGGCGTTGCCGCAGCGTTCGCCGATGCCGATAAAGGTCCCCTGCACATGGGAAGCGCCCGCGTTTACCGCCAGCATGGAATTGGCTACCGCGCAACCCGTGTCGTTGTGACAATGAATGCCGATCTTTAATCCACCGAAGCGGCTTGTCACCGTTTTGACGGTTTTGAAAATTTCGTCGGGCAGGGTGCCGCCGTTGGTGTCGCACAGCGTTAGGTTGCCCGCTCCGCCCTCCGCCGCGGCTTGAAGCACCGCGAGGGCATACCCGGCGTTCGCCTTATAGCCGTCGAAAAAATGCTCCGCGTCGAATATGACTTCTTTCCCTTGCGATACGAGATAAGCGACGCTGTCGCGGACGAGCGCAAGGTTGTCGTCGAGTCCGATTTTAAGTATCTCCCTGACGTGCATATCCCACGTTTTGCCAAAAATCACCGTCACGGGGGTTTCGGCGGCAAGCAGGGATTTTAAATTGGGGTCGTCGGCGGGCGCGACGCCGCGGCGGCAGGTGCTGCCGAAAGCGCAGAGCTTTGAATTATTAAGGCTCATCCCCGCCGCGCGGCGGAAAAAGTCCAGGTCTTTCGGGTTGGAGCCGGGATTGCCCGCCTCGATATAATCGACGCCGAAGCTGTCGAGCGCCCTCACGATGCCGAGCTTGTCATTGACCGAAAAGGAGGTGCCTTCGCCCTGCGCGCCGTCCCGGAGCGTGGAGTCAAGTATTTTGATTTTTCGTTTAGCCGTTGGCGAATTCATCGGTGCGTCGCCCCCTTTTTTCATAGTTGTATCAATTTATTAATGCCGTTGACATAAGCGAGGATGCTCGACTCGATGATATCGGTCGAAAGCCCGCGCCCCGTGACCGTCCTGTCCCCGGCGCGGAGCCTGACCGTCACTTCGCCCAGCGCGTCCTTGCCGTCGGAAACGGAATGGATGCTGTAATTGCTCATCTCGTCGCAAACCCCGCCGGTGATTTTGTCGATGGCGTTGTACGCCGCGTTGATGGGTCCGTCGCCCAGGGAAACCTCTTCGAAAATTTCGTCCTGTTTTTTAAGGCGTATCACGCAGGTGGAGGAAGCCGATTTCGCGGTGTGCACGTCGAAAAATTCCAAACGGTAGTGGCTTTCGACGTATTCGCGATCGTTGACCAACGCTTCGAGGTCGCTGTCAACGATATTTTTTTTACGGTCGCAGAGGTCCTTAAACTTTTCGTAGATTTCGGCGAGCTTTTCGGGGGTGAGCATATAGCCCATTTCATTCAATCTGTCCCCGATGGCGTGCTTGCCCGAATGCTTGCCCAAAACGAGTTTGTTTTTGGTTAAACCCACGTCCTCCGGCGACATGATCTCATAAGTGGTGCGCTCCGCGAGCACGCCGTGCTGATGTATGCCCGCTTCGTGCGCGAAGGCGTTTGCTCCGACGACGGGCTTGTTTATCGCCGGCGTCTGACCGATTATCCCGTAAACCAGTTTGCTTGTGCGGTTTATCTGCCGCGTATCTATACCGGTGAAACATCCCATAAATTCGCGCCGCGTCTTGATCGCCATGACGATTTCCTCGAGCGCGGCGTTCCCTGCGCGTTCGCCCAAGCCGTTGACCGTGCATTCGACCTGATCCGCCCCCGCTCTGACCCCCGCGAGTGAGTTGGCGACGGCCATTCCCAAGTCGTTGTGGCAATGCACCGAAAGGGTGGTCTTGCCGATATTAGGCACCGCCGATTTGAGATAGGTTATCATGGCGAACATTTCCTCCGGCGTCACATAGCCGACGGTGTCGGGGATGTTGACGACCGACGCTCCTGCGACGATGGCGGCCTCCGCCACGCGCGCCAAAAACTCGCGGTCGCTCCGCATGGCGTCCTCGGCGGAAAACTCCACGTTGGGGCAGAGCTTTACGGCGTAGGCCACGGCGGCGGCGGTGCGTTCGATCACCTGTTCGGGCGTCATGCGCAGCTTATAGCGCATATGCACCGGCGAAGTGGCGAGGAATAAGTGAATAAGCGGGGATTCGGCGGCTTTCACCGCTTCGTATGCCGTGTCGATATCCTTTTCAACCGCTCTGGCAAGCGAGCAAACGGTGCAGCCTTTGATTTCCTTCGCTATGGTTTTGACGGAATTGAAGTCCCCCGGTGAGGATACCGCGAAACCCGCTTCGATGATATCGACGCCCAGCAGCTCAAGCTGACGGGCGACTTCGAGCTTTTCCGCTATGTTCATGCCGCAGCCGGGAGCCTGTTCGCCGTCGCGGAGCGTGGTGTCGAATATTTTAATCTTTCTTTCCATTTTAGTAACCCCCCGTAAGGTCGTTGATTATCGCGCCTTTGTCCGCGGACGAAACGCCGGCGGCGTACCGCGCGATATAGCCGGAAAGACCCGCCGGAGTTTTCGGCTTTGTTTCTTTTTTACGCTTTTGCAGTTCTTCTTCCGGCACCTCGAGATCTATGCGGTAATTCGGTATATCTATGCTTATCACGTCGCCTTCGCGCACATATGCGATGTTCCCGCCCTTGGACGCTTCCGGCGAAACATGACCTATCGACGCGCCCTTGGTCGCTCCCGAAAAGCGTCCGTCCGTGACGAGCGCGACGGCTTTGTCCAGTCCCATGCCCGCGATGGCGGAGGTAGGAGAGAGCATTTCTCTCATACCCGGCCCGCCGGAGGGACCCTCGTAGCGTATGACCACCACGTCGCCGGGACGTATTTCTTTCTTGTAAATCGCTTCTATCGCTTCCTCCTCGCCGTCGAAAACTCGCGCGGGACCGCGGTGAACGAGCATTTCATCCGCCACGGCGCTGCGCTTGACGACCGCGCCGTCCGGGGCGAGGGAACCGAACAGCACCGCCAAGCCGCCGGTTTTGGAATAAGGGTCGGAGACTGGGCGTATGACTTTATCGTCAGTGATGCGAAGCCGTTTTGCCGCAATCGCTTCAGCGACCGTTTCCCCGGTCGCCGTCAGCGCGCCGCCGTCGAAAAGTCCGGCTTTTAAAAGCTCCGAAATCAACCTGCTCACACCGCCCGCGGCGTATAAATCTTGTACATGATATTTCCCCGCGGGGGCGAGGCGGCAGAGGTTGGGGGTGGTTTCGCTGATCTCGTTTATATGGCGCAGGGAAAGACCGACCTTCGCCTCGTGCGCTACGGCGAGCAGGTGCAGTACGGAGTTGGTCGAGCAACCGAGCGCCATGTCGCAGCGGAGAGCGTTTTCAAAGGCTGCGGCGGTCATGACGTCGCGGGGGCGGATATTCTTTTTCAATGTGTCCATTATCTGCTTCCCCGCGGCTTTGGCAAGGCGGATTCGCTCCGCGTACACCGCCGGTATGGTGCCGTTACCGGGCAGCGCCATGCCCAGCGCCTCGGTCAGGCAGTTCATGGAATTGGCGGTGAACATCCCGGAACACGAGCCGCAGCCCGGGCAGCAGTTGTCCTCGATTTCACAAAGCCCCGCTTCGTCGAGTGTGCCGTTTATGTACGCTCCCACCGCTTCGAAAGCGCTGTTCAAGTCAAGGCACGACCCGTCCTTGTTTTCGAGGGAGAGCATGGGCCCGCCCGAAACGAAGATCGAAGGAATATTGAGCCTTGCCGCCGCCATCAGCATCCCCGGCACTATTTTATCGCAGTTCGGTATAAATACCAAAGCGTCATAACAGTGCGCCATGACCATGCACTCGATGCTGTCGGCGATGACCTCCCTTGACGCGAGTGAGTATTTCATCCCCGCGTGTCCCATGGCGATGCCGTCGCACACGCCGATCACGTTAAATTCCGAAGGCGTACCGCCCGCGGCAAGGATGCCGTCTTTGACCGCGCGGGCGACGGTGTCGAGGTGTATATGTCCGGGTATAATTTCGCTTTTGGAGTTGACGACGCCGATGATCGGCCGCCGTATCTGCTCGTCGGTGTAGCCCATGGCTTTCAGCAGCGAGCGCTGGGGCGCGCGGTTTTCGCCCGTCTTTATGTTATCGCTTCTCATAATATGATCATTTCTTCCAGTTCATCTTGGCGCGCAGCTCTTTGCCCACCTTTTCGGAAAGGTGCTCGCCCTCCGTATTCCGCATTGCCAGGAAAGACGGTCTGCCGGCGCGGTTTTCCAGGATCCAGTTGCGGGCGAAAATGCCATTTTGAATTTCCGAAAGCACTTTTTTCATCTCTTTTTTGGTTTCGTCGGTGATAATCCGCTTGCCGACCGTGTAGTCGCCGTATTCCGCCGTGTCGCTTATCGAATAACGCATGAACGACATCCCGCCAGAAACCACGAGGTCGATGATCAGCTTCATCTCATGTATGCACTCGAAATACGCGCTTTCGGGCTGGTAGCCGGCTTCGACGAGCGTTTCAAATCCGGCTTTCATCAACGCCGTCACGCCGCCGCACAGCACCGCCTGCTCGCCGAACAGGTCGGTTTCGGTTTCTTCTTTAAACGTAGTTTCGAGAACGCCCGCTCTCGCGCCGCCTATACCCAGCGCGTAGGCGAGAGCAAGCTGCTTGGCTTTGCCCGAAACGTCCTGATATACCGCGATCAGGCAGGGGACCCCGCGCCCTTCGACGAACTGGCTCCTGACGGTGTGTCCGGGGCCCTTGGGAGCGATCATTATCACGTCGGCGTCGGCGGGCGGAACGATCTGATTGTAATGGATATTGAAGCCGTGCGCGAAAGCGAGCGCCGCACCGGGCTTGAGATAGGGAGCGATATCTTTTTTGTAAAGCTCCGCCTGTTTTTCGTCGTTGACGAGTATCATCACGAGGTCGGCGTCCTTGACCGCGTCGGGGGTGTTCATGACCGTCTGCCCCGCCTCGCGGGCGAGGTTCGCCGACTTGGAGCCTTCGTACAGCCCCACGACGACCTTCACCCCATTATCGTGCAGATTTAGAGCGTGCGCGTGACCCTGACTGCCGTAGCCGATAACGGCGACGGTCTTCCCGTTGAGAAAATCCAGATTGCAATCGGATTCGTAATACATTTTTGCCATAATAAAGCTCCTTTTTATTTATAATAACTTTAAGTAACGTTTTTTACAAAGCCGCCGAGCCGCGGTTTATTGCCAGCGCACCGGCGCGGCACATTTCGATAATGCCGAAGGTGCGGGCGAATTCGACGAACGCGTCAAGTTTGGAGGTCTGCCCGGTGACCTCTATGGTCATGGCGTCGGTGTTGAAATCTATGACCTTGGCGCGAAAGATGTTAACGGCTTCGGTCGCTTCGATTCGATTTTCGCGCGTGACCTTGATTTTTATAAGCAGCATCTCCCTGACCGAGGCATTTTCCTCCGGGATCAGCTCCACGCGCTTGACGTCCTGCAACTTAGCCAATTGCTTTACAATCTGCGATTTTATATAATCGTCGCCGGATACAATGATGGTCATGCGCGAATAATTGGGATCTTCGGTTACGCCCACGTTCAGGCTGTCGATATTATAACCGCGCCGCGCGAACAGCCCCGATACCCGCGTCAGCACGCCGAAACGGTTGGAAACTATTACGCCGAGTATAAACTGGTCCTTTTTCATGTCAATAACCCTTCCTTTCTCACAATCACCTGATTATTCGCCGACTATGATGTCGTTGATCGAGCCGTTGGGCGGTATCATGGGGAAAACCTTTTCGTCCTTGTCTATTATACAGTCGATAACCACAGGGGTGTTCACGGCGAACGCCGCCGCCAGCGCGGAGTCCAACTCCTCCAAGGTAGCCGCGCGGTAACCTTCCGCCCCGAAGGCTTCCGCTAATTTAACGAAGTCGGTCTTGCGCTCGAGATTGGTTTCGGCGTAGCGGCGGTCGTAGAAGAGCGTCTGCCACTGACGCACCATGCCCAAAACGCCGTTGTTAAATATCACTACAACGAGCGGCAATTGATTTTTTACCGCCGTCGCCATTTCGGTGAGATTCATGCCGAAACTGCCGTCGCCCGTAAGAAGGACGGTGCGCTTCCCGCCAGAAGCGATGCAGCCGCCGATCGCCGCCCCCATGCCGAAGCCCATGGTGCCAAGTCCTCCCGAGGTGAGAAACTTCCGTGGCTTGGAAAATGCCAAATACTGCGCCGCCCACATCTGGTGCTGCCCCACGTCGGTCGCAATTGTCGTGTCGCCGTCGCAATAAGCGTTGACGCGCTCGATTAACGCCTTGGGCGTCAGCCCGCCGCCGCGCGGATAATACGACCGCTCTTCGTCGCAGAAAGTTTTAACTTGCTCTTCCCATTCGGGGTGAACCGTTTTTGGGATCAGCGAGAGCAACTTTTTAAGCGTCAGCTTGATGTCGCCGGTTATGCCGACATACGCGGTGATGTTTTTATCGATTTCCGCCGGGTCTATGTCAATGTGGATAATCTTCGCGCGCTCGGCGTATTTGTCCTTGTTCCCCGTGGCGCGGTCGCTGAAGCGCACCCCCACCGCGATGATGAGGTCGGCTTCGGAATTCGCCTTGGTGGCGGCGTACCTGCCGTGCATCCCCGTCATGCCGAGGTTGTAAGAGCGGTCATAAGGCACCGCGGAAAGCCCCATCATGCTGAACCCGATCGGCGCGCCGATACGTTCCGCCAGAGACGCGACCTCCTCGCCCGCGTTAGAGATGACCACGCCGCCGCCGCTGTAAATATAAGGCCGTTCGGCTTTGGCGATATATTCCGCGGCAAGCGCGAGTAAATTTTCGTCGGGGGACGCCGATTCCTTCGGTTTGACGACCTCGGCGGGGATAAATTCGCATTTGGCTATCTGGATATCTTTCGGAACGTCCACCAATACCGGGCCGGGTCTGCCGGATTTTGCGATTTTAAAGGCTTCCCGAATGATGTCAGCCAGCTGTGCAACTTTCTTGACGATATAGTTGTGCTTGGTGATCGGCATGGTTATACCCGTGCTGTCGACTTCCTGAAAGCTGTCCTTACCGAGCATACCGAGCGGCACGTTCCCGGTTATCGCCACCAGCGGGGTCGAATCGAGGTATGCCGTTGCGATACCGGTCACCAGATTCGTCACGCCCGGACCGGAGGTCGCCATCACCACCCCGACATTTCCGGAAGCGCGCGCGTAGCCGTCGGCGGCATGCGCCGCGCCCTGCTCGTGAGCGGTTATGATATGCTTTATCCGATGGCTGTTTTTATATAATTCGTCATAAATATTTAAAACAAAACCTCCCGGATATCCGAAAACCGTGCCGCAGCCCTGTTCGATCAGGACTTCGACTATAATCTGCGCCCCTGTTAAAATCATTGCTTTCCTCCTAATATTAAGTGTCAAAACGGCTGCCGATTAATATGAAAAATCCTACGGTTTGCTTTTTGCACCGTAGGATTGATTAATTATTCGGCTTTATGCGGGTTTTAATTCATCGGATAACCCGGTTTGCTTCGTTCAATCTGTCCGCGGTACGATAAAAAAAGTCATCGCTAATAATCCCAAGGCTAATTACGCTTAGGATAGCAATGACTAGAATTATTACGGATACGCTTGCCGCAAACATATTGATTTCCCCCGTTTTATTTCACTTATGATATCATAACGCCGTCACTTTGTCAATTGTTAAATATATATGAAAAAACGTCTTTTGATTTAGATATAATTATGGGGAGCTACAAATTTGCGACGAGTTCGGAGGGCGGTAAATGGAATTTAAACACTTTTTATGCAAAATGAATTAATTGCTTGTAACTATTTTCGCAAGACCGTTTAACGCGTAAAACGTAACCCATTTATCGGGCAAGCTATGCTTGCCGGGCTTGCCGGGTTTGGCTACTTTTATATACGGCTTGGTCAGCGAACCGTCAATTATATATTTGCCGTCGCCAGTGCGCTTGGATTCAAGAATTTCCCACGCCCGTTTGCATGCGGGGTCGCCGCCTTTGCCCAATATCGAAAGGGCGTAAAGAGTCATATGTATGCCTATACGGGTGCAGACTGGCGGGTGGAAGGTCGTCGCGTGTACTCCCAGCACGAAGCGGGAGGGATCGTCGCGGCGGTACAGCACCTCGCGTCCGAGAAAATAATTTAAGATACCCTCCGTCTGCGGACAATCTATGCCTTTTTTATGCAATTCCGCCGTCAGCAGGAGATAGCCCGCCGTCATTTGAAAGCAGCTCTTATGGCTGACGCCGGGTTTTTTAATTTTGGGGTTATTGCTGACACAGGGAAAGCCGCCGTCGCTCTGCTGCGTGGCGAGGACTTGCGGCAATTCTTTTTTCACGGCGGGATGACTTGCAAAGCCCGTAGCGACGAGGTTGCGCAGCAAAAAACCCTCGCCGCAGCCGTCTCGGAAATCGGTGTTTGCAATAAGCCTGTCCGCGTAACGGTCGATATCGGCGTCTTCGCGGGTCAGGCCGTATTCCGCGAGCGCGGCGAACGCGTGGGAATCCGAAAAATCCTTGCCGATATCGAACAGCGCCATGACGGATTTCAACAAATCCGACGATAATAGGGCGTTTTTGGTTTGCCTGACTTCCGCGTTGTCTTTCGGAATATTTAATATTTCTGTTTGAGTGCGATACTTGACGGCGGGGTTTTCGTCTTCCAAAAGCCATTGGATAACCGTATGTTCGTTATTATTCATAGTTCAATTCACAATATGCTTTAAAATGTTTTGTTTTCTTATCACAACAAACTTGCACAACATTTTAATCTTACTTCCTTTCCCCAACTTCAATCAGTTTTAGATAATGAGGGATATTCTCCTTCTTCGGGCGCAGACGAAACAGCGTTCCGCAGCAGCCGCAGTGCCAGCGCGACTCTCCTTCAAACATATACTCTATGCCCATATCGCACTTCCCCCGGGCGTGGTTTCCGCAGCCCGGCTCCGAATGGCGGAACATCTCCGTAATCTCAAGCGGCATGGCTTTTCCCTCGTAGAGCGCAAG
>CAYOGQ010000082.1:5728-9448 GCA_964403645.1 uncultured Ruminococcus sp. | reverse complement strand
GGCCGCCACCGGGGTCTACACTCTTTCCCAGCACGCCGCCCTTCCCTCCTGCACACGGTTGGTCGCCCCTCGCACGAGGGGCGTGGATTGAAATCTCATTTGCATTTCCCACCTGACCCAGTGAACATGTCGCCCCTCGCACGAGGGGCGTGGATTGAAATAACGCCGCTTCGAGCTTCTGCGCAGTTTCGGGATGTCGCCCCTCGCACGAGGGGCGTGGATTGAAATTAAGCGATTGCTCGGCGCTATTGTTTAGCAGCCGTTGGTCGCCCCTCGCACGAGGGGCGTGGATTGAAATTCTGTTGCATAAACTGTGTGGATTGAAATAGTCGAGATGCTACGGTTGAATTTAAGTATAAATTTGCCCCTCGCACTAAGGAATTTACCCTTTTTCGTTTTTGTCTCACATAAAGTATAACATTGCAAAAATAATTTAGTTTTCACGTCGAAACATGTTGATTATTTACAATATATGGTGTAATATGTAAATAACTGTTTATCGCAAATATGTTAATTTATGGAGGTTATGCCATGAAAATCAGCATTAGCCGTAAAAGACGATCAGGATTTACCATCGTGGAACTGGTTGTTGTCATTGCCGTGATAGCTATTTTGGCGAGTGTGCTGGTTCCTGTTTTTGAAAACATCGCCGAAAACGCAAGGTTTTCCGCCGCGTTGCAAGACGCGAGGAGCACCCTTACCGCGTTTGGCTCCGATTATATCATACAGACATCGGGCGGGCGTCTGCCCGAAGGCGTGGTTTTTGAAAGTCGCGGTTACCGTTTTGTATATATCGAAGGCGAATTATATAAAATAGTCCGTGTCGGCGAGGTTGATTGCGGGGGCTTTTTTATAAATTATTGGGCTTCGCCGGATTTGGATCCCGATTCAAACGAAGTTCAAGCAGGTTTTGAAGCGGCGCTCGCCGCGCCCCCGTCTGTTACGATCGGCGGCGTCAGTCATGGCTGCACCGATATCGGCTATGTCGCGACCGGCGGGAGCGGATGTACTTTCGCCTATTTTGTGTCGGATATTGAAGAGGCTACGCTGACTCCCGAAGGCGGATGCGCCGTGTACGCCGGGATGATATTGGAAGGACCGGGCGCCGACGTGCTCGATTCGGGCGGAGAAGACCCTGCCGGTCCCGCCGCCGGCGGCGAAGATAGCGAAGGTGGGGCGCCTTCCCTGCCGACCTATGATGTTCAATTAAACCTCACCGGCTGCAGTTCAGACAGCGTGCTGACTTGCTCGCCCGGCGCCGATTATATACTCACCGTGACTCCCGACGAGGATTACGAAATATCGGAACCGGCTCTGGTGACAATCAACGGCATAGTGTACGAAGGGTCTTCATGGAACGCGGAAGCGGGCTCCCTCACCATACCCAAGGAAGCCATTGAAGGGGATATCGAAATTATTCTTACTGCGAGCCATATAAAATTCAAATTTACGTGGAATTCCGACTGCGGCACCGTTTCGGACGCCGACGGCAACGCAATCTTGAAGGAAGAAGGCGGACACATGGTTGATTACTTGATAAACAAGAACGAGAATTTTACCTTCATGTTTATCCCCAACGCGGTTTGCTCATCATTTGAAATTCGTATATCTAAAATTCCCGGTAATAGCGTAATGACGGAGGGTTATACGGTTGATAATCGGATTGTTACAATTGATGGAAACTATATAATCACAGATATTTATGTTGAAATCAATTCTAACTGATTACGCGGGGTTTCAAAAACTTAAAATATTTATTGAAAACCAAGATACTTTATGATAGAATAAATCCGTCGGTTTTTGGTTCCGACGGATTTGTTTTGTTTATGCGTATTTTATGTAAAAAATGTATGGGTATGCGAAAAATATGGGCTTGACTTTTAAGGTTATGTGCGAATCCGACATACTTTCCGTAAAAGATATCGTCGAGAGCTTTATGCGGTTCGATCCCGAACAGATAAAAGCGTTTTTACAGGAAAAACAAAACGTCGCGCTTATTGCAAAACTCGACGGTACAACCGTCGGCTTGATTTACGGATACGCCTTGACCCGCATGGAAGGGAAAGCGCCGCAATTTTTTATTTATTCGGTCGATATTCATTCGGCATACCAAAACAGAGGTTACGGCGGACGCTTTGTAAAATGGGCGGTCGACTGGGCGAGGGACAACGGTTTTTGCGAAAGCTTCGTCCCCACCGAAAAGACCAACGCCCGCGCCTGCCGGGTTTATGAAAAAGCGGGAATGGCGCACGCCGAAAGTGACTGCGACAGAATTTACGTCTTAAAATATTAAAATGAAAGCGGGCTTATGAACCTTTTTAACGAACAAATCGAAAACTGGGGTGATTGGGGCGGGGTGTTCCAATCCATAACGGCGTTTCGCCCCCTGGTCGAATATATTTTTGATAAAGAAAACCTGCCTTTGGCCGAAATCGAAAACCTCACACCCGGCACAAACGCCGTGTTCAAGGTCGGCGGTTACGTCGTCAAGCTGTTCGCGCCCGCCGAAAGCGGGATAGACCAGACGCTCGACCTCCAAACGGAGCTTTTTGCCACGCGCAGGGCGAACGAATTGGGCGTTTCCGCTCCCAGGCTGACGGCGAGCGGCTTTGCGGACGATAAATACCGCTTCGCCTATATGATTACCGAATATATCGACGGCTCCGAGTTCACCGGAGCGGTGAAGGGCATGACGGTCGGGCAAAAAATAACCGTCGGCCGAAAGCTGCGCGAAATAACCGACAAAATGAACACGCCCTGCGGGATTTTCAACAATATCGACGTCATAGGCGACAAAGGGCGCTACCGCCGCTGGGAAAACTATCCGGAACCTTTCAAAGCGGAGAGGCTTTCCTATATACGCTCGCATGATTACGGCGACAAAGTTTTCGTCCACGGCGATCTGTGCGGGGACAATATCCTGCTGACGCCGGACGGCGGGCTTTATATCATCGATTTTGCCGACGCCGTGCTTGCCCCGAAAATATACGAACACGCGCTCGTCGCCGTCGAACTGTTTGAATTCGACCCGGCGCTGATGCGGGGGTATTTCGGTGACTGCTCTGTGTCCGAACTGAAAGAAATATGCTTTGACGGCTTGTTGATTCACGATTTCGGCGGCGATATCGTAAAGCAGCACATCGGGAAACCGCATGAATTCCAATGCTTGGACGACTTGCGCGAGAGGCTGAAGCAAAGAATCGAGATCGCTTTGTCTTTATTGATATCATGAAAATAATTAAAAAGGAAGATAAAAAAATGTTAACAGCAATCGTCGGAATTAACTGGGGGGACGAGGGGAAGGGTCGCATGGTGGACCTGTTGAGCCAAAATTATGACATCGTGGTTCGCTACCAGGGCGGGAACAACGCCGGACACACCGTCATCAACGACAGGGGTAAGTTTATACTGAACCTCCTGCCTTCCGGTATATTCCGCGAGGGCACGGTGAATATAATCGGTCCGGGGATGGTCGTCGATTTAGAGCACCTCTATAACGAAACGGCGAGGCTCCGCTCCGCCGGGATCGCAGTCACGCCGGAAAACCTCAAAATCAGCAACCGCGCCACCATCTGCATGCCCTACCATAAAATGCTCGACGTTTTGGAAGAGGACCGGCTCGGCGACGCCAAGTTCGGCTCCACTCGGCGCGGGATCGCCCCCGTATATGCCGACAAATATATGAAAAAAGCCCTTAAGGCGGGCGACCTGCTCTGTTTT
>CAYOGQ010000082.1:0-5718 GCA_964403645.1 uncultured Ruminococcus sp. | reverse complement strand
AGCGAAAGCTCCCCGCCATTGTCGAATGGAAGAACCTGACCGTCCGCGGCGGCTACGGAGCGGAAGCGATAAATTCGGCGGATATGATAAAATGGCTCGAAACCTACGGGCTGCCCTTCGCGAATTATATCTGCGACACCACGCGCTACCTCAACGCCGCTATCGACGCAGGCAAATCTGTGCTGTTCGAAGCGCAGCTCGGCGCGCTGCGCGACATAGATTTCGGCATTTACCCGTACACCTCCTCGTCCTCGACCATCGCCGCTTACGCTCCAATCGGCGCGGGTATCCCGTCGAGGAAGCTCGACGGCACCATAGGCATAATGAAGGCCTATTCGAGCTGCGTGGGCGAAGGCCCCTTCACCTGCGAGCTTTTCGGCAAAGAAGGCGACGCGCTGAGAGAAGCCGGCGGTGAATACGGCGCGGCGACGGGCAGGCCGCGCAGGGTCGGCGGTTTCGACGTGCCGGCGTCCAGATACGCAATCGCGGCGCAGGGCGCGGACGTGATCGCCCTGACAAAGCTCGACGTGCTGTCATATCTCGATAAAATCCCGGTATGTGTGCGCTATAACGTAAACGGCGTCGAGACGGAGGAATTCCCTTCCGGCGAAGCCCTGACGGCAGCCAAGCCGGTTTACGAATACCTGGAAGGCTGGAAGCGCGACATCGGCGCGTGCCGCTCCTTCGGCGAACTGCCGGAGCAGGCACAAAAATATATAAGTTTTATTCAGGAAAAAGTCGGCAGCCGCATTAAATATGTATCGGTGGGCGCTGGCCGCGACGAATATTTTATAATATATTAGCGATTGTAAAACTGTGGTTTTACAATCGAATACGAGGGTTTCGCTCGCTTATCGCCCTAAAATATCAACCGCGGTTGATATTTTAGGGAACCCCCTCGGCGAGCGAGGTGCGCTACGCAACGCGTAGCGCGCTTAGAAGGAGTTTTACAACCGGGAAACCCGGTTGTAAAACAATTCAATTAAATTTATAAGCGCTTATTTTATATAAAACAGGGAAGGAATGGGTTTTCATATGGAAAAAAAGGAACTTTTGTACGAGGGAAAAGCTAAAAAGGTATACGCGACGGACGACCCGGAGCTGTATATAGTTTCATACAAGGACGACGCGACCGCTTTCAACGGATTGAAAAAAGGCACCGTCGCCGGCAAGGGCGCGGTCAACAACCGGGTCAGCAACTTCTTGATGAACGAATTGGGGAGGGAGGGTATCTCGACGCATTTCGTCCGAGAGCTGAACGAGCGCGAGACGCTGGTCAAAAAGGTTAAAATAATTCCGCTCGAGGTGATTGTGCGGAATATCGCGGCGGGTTCTCTCGCCAAAAGGCTGGGATTGGCGGAGGGAACGGTTTTGGCTTCCCCGGTGCTCGAATACTGTTACAAGGACGACTCGCTCGGCGACCCCATGGTGAACGAATACCATATACGCGCCTTAAATCTCGCCGGCACAGGTGAACTGGCGCTGATTGCAGACTATTCATTCCGCATAAACGACTATCTTTCCGCCCGTTTTGGGGCGCTGGGTATCACGCTTGTGGATTTCAAGATCGAATTCGGCAGGACCGCCGACGGAACGATCATATTGGCGGACGAGATATCTCCCGACACCTGCCGTTTCTGGGACACCGCCACGGGCAACAAGCTCGACAAGGACCGTTTCAGACGCGACTTAGGCAACGTCGAGGAAGCTTATTATGAGATAAAGCGCAGACTGATGGGCGAGCTGTAAAATTGAAACAAAGGTAATAATTGAATGAACAAGGGAATCCATGAGGAATGCGGGCTGTTCGGCGTTTACGCCGCCGCCGAATGCGAAGTCGCGGACCTCATCTACGCCGGCTTATACGCCTTGCAACACAGGGGGCAGGAGAGCTGCGGCATCGCCGTGGGCTGCAACGGCAGAATAAACCTCCGCAAGGACGTGGGTCTGGTCGGGGACGTTTTCACCCCGGGCGTTATGAAAACTCTGGGCGAAGGCAGGATGGCGGTGGGGCATGTCCGCTACGGCACAACCGGCGGCAACGGGCGGGAAAACGCCCAGCCCATACTCACCAAGCACCCCGCCTGCACGGTGGCGGTCGCCCACAACGGCAATCTGACAAACGCGCTCGCCCTCCGCCGCAAGCTGGAGGACGACAGCGTCATATTCCACACCACCGGCGACACCGAAATGATCTCGTATATAATCACACGCCGCTGCATCGCCGGCGACAGCCCCGAACAGGCGACGCTCGGCGCCATGGATGTCCTCGACGGCGCGTATTCCCTTATACTTATGTTCGGGGACCGCCTTGTCGCCGCGCGCGACAAGCGCGGATTCCGCCCTTTATGTTACGGCAAAACACCCTCGGGCGACTATATCGTCGCTTCCGAAAGCTGCGCCCTCGACGCGGTCAACGCTTATTTTATACGCGACGTCAAACCCGGCGAAGTCGTCGTGTTTGACGAATCCGGCGTGAGGAGTATAAACTCCCATTGCGGGAAGGAAAAGCCCTCCCCGTGTATTTTTGAATATATCTATTTCGCCCGCCCCGATTCGGTTATCGACGGGCGCGCGGTTCATCAGGCGCGGCTCAACGCGGGCAGGTTTCTGGCCGCCGAGCATCCCGCCGACGCGGACGTCGTCATCGGCGTTCCCGATTCGGGTATCGACGCCGCGATAGGCTATTCGGCGCAGTCCGGCATACCCTATGGGATAGGCTTTATCAAAAACAAGTATATCGGCAGGACCTTTATCGCCCCCCTTCAAAGCGCGCGCGAACGGATGGTGCGGATCAAGCTCAACCCCGTCGCCGAAACGGTGCGCGGCAGGCGCGTGGTCATGATAGACGACTCGATCGTGCGCGGCACCACCAGCGCGAGGATAATCGGACTGTTACGCGACGCGGGCGCCGCCGAAATCCACGTCCGAATCTCCGCGCCGCCCTTCCTGTACCCCTGCTATTACGGGACCGACGTGGATTCGCCCGACAAGCTTATCGCCAGCAACCACAGCGTGGAAGAGATACGCGACATCATAGGCGCGGACAGCCTGGGGTATCTCAACCGGAAATATCTGCCCCTTCTCATAAGCGACGACGCAAATTTCCCCGTCTGCGGGGCGTGCTTTGACGGAAAATATCCCACGCGCATCCCCGACGAGGAGAGCAAGGGCAGAGGAAAGGGAAAAAGCAAATTTGAAGACGCCGCATTTTAAACAGTAATATGAAAGGAAATTTTATGGAGAGGATTTTAGAGGTCGATAACCTTAAAAAATACTACGGCGAGGTCAAGGCGGTCGACGGCATCAGTTTTTATATGGGCCGCGGCGAGCTGTTCGCTTTTCTCGGTCCCAACGGGTCGGGAAAATCGACCACGATCGACACCATATGCACCTACCTCAAGCCCGACAGCGGAACGGTCGTCATCGACGGCCACGTCTTGGGCAAGGAGGACGGCGCGATACGCGAAACGATCGGCGCGGTCTTTCAGGACGGATTGCTTGACCCCTTGCTCACCGTGGAGGAAAACCTCCGCGCCCGCGCCTCGTTATACGGGCTTCATGGCAAAGCGCTCGACGAAGCGGTCAAAAACGCCTCCGCGCTCGCGGGGACCGACGAACTGCTCGGACGCCGCTACGGCAAGCTTTCGGGCGGTCAGAGGAGGCGCTGCGACATAGCCCGCGCCCTGCTTCACTCCCCGAAAATACTGTTCCTCGACGAACCGACCACCGGACTGGATCCGCAGACGCGCAAAAATATCTGGGAAACCATAACGAAGCTGCAAAAGGAATCGGGGATGTCGGTGTTCTTCACCACCCATTACATGGAGGAAGCTGCGGCTGCCGATTATGTGACCATAATCGACGGCGGTAAGGTGTGTGCGAAGGGCGCGCCCTCCGAGCTGCGCGAAAAATACGCCAACGATAAACTGACGATTGTCTGTTCGGACACCGAAGCGGCCAAAGCGGCGCTTGAAAAGCAAAATATCGAATATTTTGCAAACGGAAACAGAATAACCGTCAACCTGAAACGCACCGTCGACGCTCTCCCCGCGCTCAACGAGGTTTCGCCGTATATCAAGGGTTTTGAAGTTACGGCGGGGACCATGGACGACGCGTTTATCAATATTACCGGAAAGGAGCTGAAATAGAATGATAGGGATCGCCAGAAGAAACCTGCTTGTGTTTTTCCGCGACAAGACCGCGGTGTTCTTTTCCATGCTCGCCCCGTTTATAGTGATAGGACTGTATGTGCTGTTCCTCGGCG
The DNA here is from genome assembly GCA_964403645.1 of uncultured Ruminococcus sp. Lineage (GTDB taxonomy): Bacteria > Bacillota > Clostridia > Oscillospirales > CAG-382 > UBA1206. The sequence continues at coordinate 1,451 of CAYOGQ010000082.1, read as the reverse complement.
ACGCGTACGTCCAAGGCTTTGCCGAAATCAACTCACGGGAATTCATGGATAACTGGATCATGGCGGGGCTGCTCACCGTCACCACTGTCTCCGCCACCATGGGCGCTTTCAACATAATGGTGTCCGACAGGGGCAAAAAAATACTTAAGGATTTTTACGCCTCACCCGTCAGCAGGAGCCGCCTGACCGGGGGATATGTACTTTCCTCGTTTCTTATCGGGCTGATCATGACCCTTATCACCTTTGTGCTCGCCGAAATATATATCATCGCAAACGGCGGCGAGATAATCGCCTTTGCGGCGTTGGTAAAGGTGACGGGCATATTAATCGTAGCGACCTTCTGCAATACCGCCATTATATTTTTAATCGTATCCATGCTTTCGAGCGAAAGCGCTTACTCCACCGCCAGCAGCATCATCGGAACGCTTATCGGCTTTATTACCGGAATCTACCTCCCCATAAGCAATCTGCCTTCCGGGGTGCAGTGGATTGTCAAGCTGTTCCCGCCCTCCCACGCTGCCGCTCTTTTAAGGCAGGCCATGATGGAAAAGCCGCTTAACAAGGCGTTTGCCGACTCCACCGCGGAATCTTTAAACGAAACAAAGCAATTTCTCGGAGTTGTGTTCAAATTCGGCTCGTATGAGGTAACCCCGCTCGTCAGCCTTTTGATATTAATTGCTTGCGGAACGCTGTGCTTTTTGATTTCGGTGCGCAATCTTTCAAGACAAAAAAGATAATAAACCACAAAAATTTTAGCCCCGCAATCCTTTTAAAGTTTGCGGGGCTGCTTGAGCAAAATATAGAAATGGTGAGCATAACTCAAAATCCGTAAGATGGGGGCGATATTATGAAGCTGTATATGAAGCAAAAGGTGTTTTCCTGGGCAGATAAGTTCCATATTGCTGATGAACATGGCAACACCCGTTATTATGTAGAGGGAGAATTGTTTTCATGGGGTAAAAAGCTTCACATTTACGATCATACGGGACAAGAGGTGTCTTTTATACGCCAAAAAATCATGTCCTGGCTTCCTAGATATTATATAGAAATTAACGGTATTGTTGTTGCAACTATTGTAAAAAAATTAACCTTTTTTCGTCCGTCTTATCATGTCGAGGGTTTACCTTGGCAGATGAACGGCGACTTTTGGGAGCACAACTATGTTATGAATAATGGCCAATATGAAATAATGAGGCTAAGCAAGGCCTGGTTTACATGGGGGGATAGTTATGAGCTTGAAATATTTAATCCCCAAAACGAGCTTGTCTGTCTAAGTGTCGCATTGGCCGTTGACTGTGCGGTCGCGCAATCCCGGAACAATCAATAGAATGAACCTTTATTGCATTGTAAGGACTGAATCATTCCCGTATCGAGATTATACTGTTCTCACAAGTCAGATTTGTATATGTTACAATGATATGGTCTAAAAAAAGAGGAAGCTGAATCCGATC
>CAYOGQ010000081.1:5630-9471 GCA_964403645.1 uncultured Ruminococcus sp. | reverse complement strand
GGAAGCTCCGATCCCCGTAAAAATCACGGGAGCGGTGAGGTATCCGGGCATGGGGCAATTTCATCCGCTCAAGTTCCTGTACGGAGCGGCGAAGGGGATGAATATATACGAGAACACCTTTGTCCGCAAGCTCGAAGGCACTACCGCTTATACCGACGGCGGGGTCATAAGAGCCAAAAAGGTCATAGTGGCGTCGCATTTCCCGTTTATGAACCGGCATGGATTATATTTTTTGAAAATGTACCAAGTCCGCTCGTTCGCCGTAGCGTTGCAAAGCGACGTAAAATTGGGCTGCACGCTGGTGCAGCATTCCGACGACGGGATATATTTCAGGAATTACGGCGAACTGCTCATAGTCGGCGGCGGCGACCACCGTACGGGTAAAAAGGGCGGCGGATTTGAAATGGTGAGGGCGTATATAACCAATCATTATCCGGGAGCGGTCGAAAAATATGCTTGGGCGGCTCAGGACTGCGCTTCTCTCGACGGCGTGCCCTATATAGGCGCGTACGGCAGATCGACCCCCGGTGTGTATGTCGCAACCGGATTCAACGAATGGGGTATGACCTCCTCCATGGCCGCTTCGATGATATTGACGGATATGATAACCGGGAAACGTTCTCCTTACGGCGATGTGTTTTCTCCGCAGCGCTCGATGCTTCGCCCGCAACTTTTCGTAAATGCGGGCAGCGCCGTGCTCAACCTCGCCACCCCGACGGGCAAGCGCTGCCCCCACCTCGGCTGCGCTTTGAAATGGAACGAGGACGAAAAGAGTTGGGATTGCCCCTGCCACGGCTCACGGTTTAACAAAAACGGAAAACTTATCGACAACCCAGCCATGAGGGACGCCAATGTCAGATAATCGAAACTGCAACATAAACCGTAACCGTTTTACGGGATGGTTTTTTAAACACCAGGTCGGAAACAGGACCGTTTCGTTTATACCCGGGCACGCGGGCGAAGATAACTTTATTCAGGTTATAACGGATAAAATCTCACGCGGCTATAAAATCCACAGATTTTATATTTCAAACGGAATCCATGCCGACAAATGTTATTTTGGGAAGAAGGGTATAAGCATTGACCTTCCCGGAATAACCGGAACACTGCGTTACGGGCTGTTTGAACGACCGGACGGCGACATTATGGGTCCTTTGCGCTATTTTCCTACGGAATGCCGCCACGGAGTGATAAGCATGGGGCACACGCTGACGGGGAGTTTAAATGTCGACGGCGAGACCATCGGCTTCGGCGGAGGGCGAGGTTATATCGAGACGGACAGCGGCAGGTCCTTCCCCAGTGAATATTTATGGTTTCAATGCAACCAGTTCCCGGAAGAATGCTCCGTCATGGCCGCCGTCGCCGCAATACCGCTGCTGTGCGTCGAATTTTTGGGCTGCGTTTGCGTGATTATATATAAAAAAAAGGAATATCGTATCGCCACATATCGCGGGGCGAAAATAATCGCCTCCGCGAAGGATCATATCATATTGAAGCAGGGAAAAACGCTGTTTGAGATCGAAACATTTGCAAATAAACCGGGATCCGTAAAATCCCGCGTCCTCCAAGCGCCCGAGCATGGCAGGATGATTCGGACGATCCGCGAAGCCAACAATGTCACCGCACGCGTGCGTCTGTGGCAAAACGACATTAAAATATTTGACCTGACAAGCGACAAAGCAAGTTTTGAATATAATTTTTAAAATAAACGGTTGGAACGTAAGAACCCCCGTCCGGTTACCGGGCGGGGGTGTTTCATTACGGATAGATAATTAATCGGCGTTATAGCTGTCTATAAGTGTTATAATCGCTTCTTCTATGGCTGTTTTTTTGGCTTCAAATTCGGAGGTTATATTCGGATTTTTATTTTGAACCATAGAAGTGAACAAATTCCTTATTTGACCGAAGTTATAGACATCGCCGGTATCATAGATGATATTGCCGAAAATTATTTTGACCATTTCAAGGCTTTCGTCATCCTGCATATCCTTGCCTTTAAGGTTGATTTCGACATACGCGGGAGTTATGTAGTTTCTGGATTCGCAGGAAATGGCTTCTATCATATAAGCCGAATAATCCGCGTCCTCGCAGCCTTTCGAAATGGCTATACCAGCGGTTTCGGTGGTGCCGCAATAAGTGCAGTATTCATCCTGTTCGGTCGACCACAGGGGCATCGGCACTATGCCGAAATCCGCTCCGGCTATTCTGAGCTTGGTGGTGGCGGAAAACGCGGAGGGACGGAACAGCACTCTGCCTTCGATAAAGGCGTCGAGCGAGGTGACCCAGATGGGTTCTTCGAAGTTTTGAGCGTAAACCACCCAGACATTCGGCTCGATCATATCGTTGATTATCTGCTGGATGATACCCATTGATCTTTCGTCTCCGAAGGAGAGATAGGGATAGTCGTTGTTATCCTTTTCGCACAGCTTTTGCCCTGCGGAGCCGTAAAAGTTGAGAGCGTCGGCATAGGAGGCGAGCAGACCCCAGGTATCGGTGCTGGTCATGCCGTCGATTCCGTCGGTGTCCTTGGTCGCCACTTTTGCCATCTGTTTCATTTTTTCATAAGTCCACTCATGTTTTTCCACCAGTGTATAAGGGCTGTCCAAGCCGAGAGTTTTGATCATCTCTTTGTTAAAGAGCATCCCGCCGGAACAGACCTTGTTAAGTATGGTGATATCCCCGGTGGTGAAATAGCATTTGCCGCCGATGGAAAAGGTAGAGGTGGCGTTGGGGTCGTACCATGGGGCGTCGAGGTTGATATAGTCGAGGTCATAAAGGTCTATCAGGTTGCCTTCCTGCGCAAGAGCGGCGAGCGCCGGTATGGTCGGCATAATGGCGTCATAAAGCTGGGTGCCGCTGCTGATGTCAAGTCTGATATCCGAAAGGATAGGATCCGAACCCGTGGCGTCGCTCTTGTAGATTTTAAGTTTTACGTTGTATTTTTGTTCGATGGTGTTGTTGCGGTCGGTCACCGCTTTGTCGAGCTGTTCGCCGTAAAGGACGCTTCCGGTCGTGAAATCGTCCGATTGGTAAGTCCCGGCGCCGACACCTCTCACTATGATGGAAAATTCTTTTCCTTCCCAGTTGATGATTTCGTTGGAGTTGATATAACGCCCCTCCGAGTCGGTGTAGGGGCTGGTAGATTCTTCTGCCGATTTATCTTCCACAGAAGCGTTTTCGCTGGTTTTGGACTTATCGTCCGTACTCTCCCCGTTGACTTCCGACGATGCGTTATCGGGGGATTCGGTGCAGGATGCGAAAAATGCCGCGAAAATTAAAACCGCGAGCAATAAGCTGATCAGTTTTTTCATGTAAAACTCCTTTTTAATTTTAAAGATGCGTTTATATTTGAATTAAATATAAGCCAGTGATTTACATGATGTCTCAAACACCGGAATACGCGGAAAATCCGCCGTCAACAGGGAGGATTATACTGTTAATAAACGACGCGGCCTTCGGGTCGCACAAAAACAACAGCGCACCGATAAGCTCGTCGGGAGTGCCGAAACGCCCCATGGGAGTGGCGGCAAGAATTTTTTCGGTCCGCGCGGTGGGCTTGCCTTCTTTGTCAAAAAGCAGGTCGTTATTTTGTTTTGTGACGAAAAAGCCCGGCGCTATGGCGTTGACGCGTATGTTGACCTTGGCGAAATGCACGGCAAGCAACATGGTCAGGTTGGATACCCCCGCTTTCGCCGCGGAATAGGCGGGTATTTTGGTGAGCGGGCGGTAAGCGTTCATGGAGGAGATGTTGACCACGCAGCCCCCGCCGTTTTTCGCCATATATTCCGCGAACACCTGCGTTGGGAGCAGGGTCCCCAGGATGTTGAGATTGAACACAAAA
>CAYOGQ010000081.1:0-5620 GCA_964403645.1 uncultured Ruminococcus sp. | reverse complement strand
CGGGCTTGAGGTCGAAAAAGCTCATGCCGTCGGCGTCGTCGCCGTGCGATTTCAAGTCGTCGGAAGTCATATACTCGCGCGCGGTGGTGGCTTTGGGGGAATTGCCACCGGCTCCGTTTATCAGTATATCTATCGAGCCGAAATCGGTTATAATCTTTTCCGCGGCTTCGGTGAGAGTCTCTTTTTTCATGACGTCGCAGGCGTATGGCAGCGCTCTGCCGCCGTTTAAATTGATTATATCGGTCGTGCGTTTCGCCGGTTCCTCGTATAAATCCAGCACGGCGACGTTCGCGCCGCATTCGGCGAGCGCTTTTGAAAATTCGGAGCACAATACCCCGCCGCCGCCGGTCACGACGGCGGTTTTACCCGTCAAATCTATTTTAAAGGGGACTGACATTATTGCGTCCATTCCTTTCGCAGCAAGATGCATGTTTGCGGCGGTTTTGCCGTATGTCCGGACCGCAAATACGCATTTTGCTTCTTTACATGGAATTTAAATATTTTTCAGGTTTTCGTTCAGAAAATCAACGGCAAGCTTGATATCCGCCGCGGGGTTATCCCCAACTTCCCTTTCGACGGTGAGATAGCCGTCATACCCGACGTCCTTTAACGCTTTCAAATAATTATGCCAGTCCACGCCGCCCGTGCCGAGAGGCACCTCCAGCCACGAACCGTCGGCGTGACGGACGCCGTCCTTGGCGTGCGTATGCACTATGTAATTTTTAAGGTTGTAAACCGCGCCCACCGGGTCGTCGTCGGCGCACATTACGAGGTTGGCGGGGTCGAGGTTAACCGCGATGCCTTCGACGCCGAGAGAGTCGAGGAATTTTTTCAATACGGCGGATTTTTCGGTCCCCGTTTCGGATGCCATATACGAACCTATGCCGGCGGCGAATTCGGCGAGCTTATAGGCGTTGGCGCGTATTAATTCCATACGAGCGTCATTTTCCTCGGTCAGGTGACCGATATGCGTGGTGACGATGTCGCAGCCCAATTCCTTGGCTTTTTCCAGAACCGCTTTGGATTTATCGACAATTTGAGGGTGAGTGAAGTCCCAGCCGAAATCGCCGCAAATGGCGGAAAAGACAAGCCCGTTGGAATCCATTATGTTTTTAATTTCCTTGATTCTGGAAGGCGTGAGGGTTTCTGCGGCAAAATCGCCGTAGGTCATATACTTTTGAACGCCGGAGGCGCCAACTGACGCCGCTTTGGCGATACTTTCGGCGAAAGGCAGCCGGAACGAATCTGAAATGATACCGATTTTCATGATAAAATTAATTCTCCTCAGTTTTTTTATTTTGCAATTCGTCAAGAGATTTCGTGAAGGACGAAACGCAGTTTTCCATAAAATAATCCAGCTCCTCACAATCGAGGGAGTCGATAATATCGCCGGTGGATTTAAGCGCCGGCAGAAATTCGCGGTTGCCGAGGTCGGTTTCTTCAAGGCACTTGATATAAGCGCACAGCTTGTCGGCCGCTTTGATGATGCGTTTTTCGTCCGCGGAATACTCGAACAAACCCGTGTATTCGGCTTGGAAAGCTTCCGGCAGCAGCGATATGAAGCGCCGGACAGCGTGGGTTTCCACCGTTTTATAAGCGGTTTTGGTAAATTCGTCGAAATACTTTACGGGAGTGGGCATATCGCCGGTGATAATCTCCGGGGCGTCGTGATACATCGCTTTCAAAACGATTTTTTCAACGTCATAACCCTTGCCGAAGATTCTGTTGCCGATAATCGCCAGCCCGTGGGCGAGGATTGCGCATTCCAAAGAATGTTCGGATAGGTTTTCGCGCCGTACGAGCCGCATTAATCCCCAACGGTCTATGTATTTCATCCGAAACATCAGGGCGAAAAAATCCCCATCCATACAGTATCCTCCATTTGAGCAAAATTATAGCATAAGAATTTACAATAGTCAACCAAAAAAGCGATTGAAATACAAAAATTTATAGTTATAATTATACACAGCTTAAACTTTCAACTTGGAAGGTCTGATATATTAAAAATGAAATTTACCAAAATGCAGTCATACGGGAACGATTATGTCTATATATCGCTGATGGACCAAGAAATGAAATCCCCGCCCAAATGGGCGAGGTTTGTTTCCGACAGGCACAAAGGCGTGGGGAGCGACGGTATGATACTCGTCTGCCCTTCCGAAAAAGCCGATATTCGGATGCGGGTGTTCAATCCCGACGGCAGCGAAGCCGAAATGTGCGGCAACGGTCTGCGTTCGGCGGGCAAATTCGCATATGTCAAGGGATATACCGACAAGACCGAACTCACCGTCGAGACGCTCGGAGGTATCAAGACGGTGCGCCTTTGGACAGAAAACGGTTCGGTGGTCAATGTTTCGGCCAATATCGGCGCGCCGATACTCGACGCCGATAAAATCCCGGTGAGGCTGACCAACACGGGAAACAGCCTTATCGGTTACGATTACGGGGTTTTCGACAAAGTTTTTAAACTGACCGCGGTTTCTTTCGGCAACCCACACTGTGCCGCCGAATGCGAGGGCGTTTTTAATTTGAATATTAAAAAATACGGTCCGGCGCTCGAGACCGCCGATATATTCCCCAATAAAGCAAACATACATTTTTATGAGGTGACCGACGAAAGTCATATCAGCCTGCGCGCGTGGGAGCGCAACTGCGGCGAAACCCTCGCCTGCGCCACGGGCTGCTCGGCGGCGGCTTTTTCCGCCATACTCGCGGGCAAAGTCAAAAACTCCGTTGAGGTCAATCAGCGCGGCGGGACGATACGCATAGACTATAACGAAAACGACGGCACCATAACCATGACCGGCAAAACCGAGGTGGTTTTCGACGGCGAAATTGACGATAAAATTATCGACGAGGTGGTTTAATGAATTTATCCGAACTGTTAAACGGCATAGCAATAAAGGGAAGCTGCCCGGATATTGATATTGCGGACATATGCTTCGATTCGCGCCAAGCCGCCGAAGGCTTAATGTTCGTATGCCTGAAAGGTCATAAAGACGACGGTCATTTATACGTAAAAGCCGCTTACGACAAAGGCTGCCGCGTCTTTTGCGCAGAGGACGACATCGCTCTCCCTCCCGACGCGGTCATCTTGAAATCCGAAAACACCCGCAGGTTTCTCGCTCTCGCTTCCGCGAATTTTTTCGGGCATCCGGTAAAGGAGCTTCTGACCGTGGCAATCACCGGCACGAAGGGTAAAACGAGCACCGCGTTCATGATTTCTTCAGTGCTGACGACATACGGCAAAAAGGTGGGGCTGATCGGCACCATCGGAACAATTATAGGGGACAAAATTTATAAAAGCGACAATTCCACTCCCGAAAGCTATTATATACATAAATATTTCCGCGAAATGGCGAACGCGGGCATAGATACGGTAATCATTGAAACCGTGTCGCAGGGCTTTAAGCTGGACAGGACCTACGGGATAACGTTCGATATAGGTATTTTCACAAACCTCTCCCCCGATCATATCGGCGACGGCGAACACGCCGATTACGAGGAATATAAAAGCTGTAAAAAAATGCTGTTTTCGGCGTGTCGCGTCGGGTTTTTCAACGCCGACGACAAAGAAGCAAAGTATATGGAGCGGGGAGCTTCCTGCGCCGTACGGGAGTTCGGCTATGAAGAAGGCCGCGATTATAACGCCGCCGACATACGCTTTTCATCCGGCGGCGGCAGTCTGTTTGCCGAATTTGATTTCCTCCACGGCGGAGCAAAAACGCGTTTTACCGTCCCGCACCCCGGCAAAGCGGGCGTTTATAATTCGCTTTGCGCCGCGTCGGTCTGCTCGTTCCTCGGCGTCCCAGACGATATTATCCTGCAAGGATTAAAAACCACCGTCGTCAAGGGCAGGAATGAGATCATAAATGCCCGCGGCGGTTTTTCGGTGATAATCGACTACGCGCACAACGAGGTTTCGGTGCAGTCGGTTTTCGACACCCTCGAACCCTACCGCAAGGGCGGAGAGCGGATATTCACGGTGTTCGGCTGCGGCGGCAACCGCTCCAAGCTCCGCCGCTATTCAATGGGCGACGTTATCACGCGCCGGTCGGACGTAGCGGTGATAACCAGCGACAATCCGCGCTTTGAAAAGCTCGACGACATTATCGCCGATATCCAAAAGGGGATAACCGTCCCCCGCGGAGAGGTGATTGTTATCAAAGACAGAAAAGACGCCATCGAATACTGCCTGAAAAACGCAAAAAAGGACGACATCGTTTTGATAATCGGCAAAGGGCATCAGAATTATGAGGAAATCGAAGGGGTTAAGATTCCGTTCGACGAGAGACGGATTGTGACGGAATTTCTTGGCGGCGTTTAATGTTTTTTTCCCGGATTGTTCTTACGCAAAAAAAATTAAACCGGCTCCTGCGGCGGAGCCGGTTTTTACTTGTTTACGTGTTTTCCTTTTAAGGAATGAATGCTTCCAGATAATTAATTTTAAACCCTTTTTGCGAAAAATTCCGCTCGTATTCGGTCTGTATGTTGGTTTCATTCAATAACGCGTCGCCGTGGAGATCAAAGCACACGTTTCGCAGGGTGAAGCCCGCGTTTTGAAAAGTTTCCAGCGAATATTCGAATAAATCGAGGTTGTCCGTTTTAAAATAAACACGCGCGTCTGACTTTAAAAGCGTTTTATATTTTTCAAGAAAAACGGGGCCGGTCAGACGCCGTTTGGCATTTTTGTGCTTCGGCCACGGGTCGCAAAAGTTTATATATATCGCGTCGGCGATTTTTTCGGGTATAATTTCAAATATTTTTTCAATGTCGAGATTTAAAAATTTTAGGTTCCCGCAGCCTTCGCGCTGCGCTTTCTCCATCGCCATCATTACGACATCGGTCACTTTTTCGACGGCGAGTATGTTTGCGTCGGAATGACGGTGCGACAGCGCAACGGCGAAGTCGCCCTTTCCGCAGCCGAGTTCCAAAAACAATCTGTTATTATTGACCGTAAAAGTTTTTTCGCGGTCAAGTTTTCCGTTATCGACGACGGCAAAATATTCCCGTACCGCGAAAATCCGCTTATCTCTGTTCTTTTTGGGCCTCATCCGCATAGAAAAAATCCTCGCTATGTATATTCCTTATTATTTTAGACAAAATACCAACGCAGAGTTTAGATTTTTATTTTATAAGATTAAAATTTTCAGTTATGAGTTTTGAGTTTTGAGAGGAGAAAATATAATGCTTGATAAATTTTCGCTTGTTTTTGTAATTATCGGCGCGATCAACTGGGGGCTTATCGGTCTTTTTCAGTTCGATCTTGTCGCCTGGATATTCGGCGGTCAGGGCGCGGTAATCAGCAGGATCATATATACGCTGGTCGGCCTCTGCGGACTCTGGTGCATAAACCTGCTCTTCAAACGCACTACGGAACCCGTCGACGAAAGGCATTAACATCGGCCTGTTATAGGCCGTTACATACGGCGAAGCCGACATTTAGTACTACCTTAATAAAACAGCTTTAAGCCGCCATTTTAAACCCGGCATATAAAAACCCCGCCCGGCGGGGTTTTTTGTTTTGCGGTTTTACAGGATTTTAAAGTAGGTCAGCACCGCGATGACTATCCCCGCCGCGGTGTATAAGCCCACAAGCGAGCCTATCATGGTGAAAGGT
>CAYOGQ010000080.1:5926-9478 GCA_964403645.1 uncultured Ruminococcus sp. | reverse complement strand
GCCCACCCTTCTCAAAAAGCGGGTGTATATCATCGACGAGGTGCATATGCTCTCGTCCTCGGCTTACAACGCGCTCTTAAAAACTCTCGAAGAACCGCCCGAGCACGTCCTTTTTATATTGGCGACCACCGAGCAAAATAAAATCCCCCCGACAATACTCTCGCGTTGCCAGAGGTTTGAATTCCGGAGGTTAAATTCGGACGACATAGCGTGCCGCCTGACGAGCGTTTCGGGAAAAGAAAACCTTCGTCTCACCGACGAGGGCGCTTCTCTTATAGCCAAGCTTGCCGACGGCTCCATGCGCGACGGTTTTTCGCTTTTGGAGTCCTGCGTGGAAGCCGCGGACGGCGGAATGATAGACCGCCGCATCGTGACGCGCCAGCTCGGCATAGCCGAGGACAACACCCTGTCGCGCCTGTTCAAAGCGGTTTCCCGGCGGGATATTCCCGCTTGCCTTGCGATTCTTGACGAATATTACAATTCCGCGAAATCTCTCCCGGCGCTGCTCGACGACCTGCTTCTGGCGGTGCGCGATATGTTGTACGCCGGGCAGGGCGGCGATCCCTCGGCGCTCGCTTCCAACCTTGATATTAACGAATTATTAAGCCTTTCCAAGCTTTTCGCCGGCGAACAGCTCGTGTACTTCGCATCGGTGGCGGAGGAAGCGCGCAACCGCCTTGCCGGCTACGCGGCGAACAAACGCCTTGTGACCGAACTGGCGTTTATCCGCCTGTGCGACGCGCGTTTTTCCGATTCCAACCAAGCGCTCGCGGCGCGAATCGCTTCGCTGGAAAAAAAGCTTTCGTCGTTGAAAACCGCGGAAATAAACGTTGAAACGCCGCCGCAAGCGGAAAGCTTAAAACCGGTTACTGAAGATGAAACCCCCTTCGACATGAAATCGGAGCTTATCGAACAACTTTCCTCTCTCCCCGCAGTGGCGCGGCTTTTACGGTTATGCGGCATAACGGTTTCGGGAGAAACCCTGCGTGTGACGGCGGGCGACGCCTTCACGCGGGATATCCTAAACGGGGAAATCGCCGCCATACAAATCGCGGCGTCGCAGGTCGGCGGGAAAAGCTATAATGTGACGATAACAGAAGCCAAACCGGAAAAACCGGAGGATATGAATTATATAGACGAACTGCGTTAGATATAAGGAGATTACGGAATGAAAGTCAGACTTCCCAAAGGCGTGGGCGGCGGCCCGCAGAACATGAACTCGATGATAAAGCAGGCGCAAAAGATGCAGGAGGACATGGAAGCCCTCCAAGCCGAGCTGGACGGGCGCGAATACACCGTGCGGGCGGGCGGCGGGATGGTCGCCGTCACGATTCTCGGCACAAAGACGATAAAATCAATCGAAATAAAGCCCGATATCGTCGATCCGGAGGATATCGAGACATTGCAAGATATAATCGTGGCGGCGGTCAACGAGGCTGTCAAGGTCGTCGAAGACAACAACGCCGCAGCGATGCAAAAGATTACCGGCGGCATAAATATGCCCGGAGTGTTCTAAGATGACTCCGTCGCTTGAAAAGCTTGCTTCCAAATTAAATTCCCTGCCGGGAATAGGCCGAAAATCGGCATCGCGTCTCGCTTATCACATAGTTTCGATGACCGATGCGGAGGTCGCGGAGCTTATTTCCGCCATTTCCGACGCCAAAAGCTCGCTAAAGCTCTGCCCGGTTTGTCAGAACTACTGCGAAGGCGAAGCCTGTCCGATTTGTTCCTCGTCTAACCGTGACAAATCCGTCATCTGCGTGGTCGAAGACCCCAAATCCGTCACGGCGATAGAAGAACTGCGCGAATACCGCGGTCTTTACCACGTGCTGCACGGCGTTATCTCACCCATGGACGGGATAACACCGGAACAGCTAAAAATAAAGGAACTTTTGACGCGTATCGGTGTGGGCGGCGGCGTTTCGGAAGTTATCGTGGCGACTAATCCGTCCGTGGAGGGAGAAGCGACGGGAATGTACCTTTCGCGCCTGCTCAAACCTCTCGGCGTCAGGGTCACCCGACTTGCCTACGGGCTGCCGGTGGGCGCGACGCTCGAATACGCCGATTCCGTAACGCTTTCCAAAGCGCTCGAAGGGCGCACGGAAGTCTAAACAACATTATAAACAGACAAAGGCAGATACCCCATCTGCTTTTATTTTTCAATGCAAAAATTTTATTTAATCGTGAAACTTTTCAAACCTTTAAATCGTATTAGGAATGGAGGGCGCGGAAGGCGGCATGGAGTTAAAGTACAGCGAGGAATATTTTACATATCTCGTTGAAAGATATGGCAACATGGTGTACAGAATCGGTTATGTGCGCCTTCACAACTTTTACGACGCCGAGGATGTGTGCCAGGAAGTATTTGAAAAGCTTTTCATCCATCTTTCAAAGCCCGGGTATTTTCAAAACGAGGAGCATATTCGCTCGTGGCTTGCCGCCGTGGCATCCAATGCCGGCATTTCCAAGCTGCGCGAGGCCTTTAACCGCAAACGGACGGATCTTATCGACGAGATACCGTTTACGGAAACCGAATATGAAAAAAAAGAGCTGCTCGACTGCGTGATGCGTCTCGACAAAAAATATTCCACAGTGATATATCTCTTCTATTACGAGCGTTTCACCGTCGAGGAGATAGCCAAAGCGCTCGAAACAGCACCCTCCACCATTAAAACGCGCCTTAAACGGGGGCGCGAAGCCCTGAAAACCTTGTTAGGATGGAGTTTTGAAAAATGAACCATAAAGACGAAGCATTCGATAAAAAACTGCAAACGAATATTTCGGTCTTTGATAAAGTAACGCTCGACGACGGGACGAAACAAAAAATCGTTTTAACGGCAAAAAACAGCCGCTCCTCACCGTCAATAAAAGGTGTTAAGAAGGGCGTTAGGATTTATAAAAAAGCCGCGTTCAGGCGCGCGCTATCTACCGCCGCCTGTCTGCTGGTGGCGCTGTCGGTAACGCTGGCGTTCACCATGTACACCGGTATCGGGATAAACGACGAGAGCTTTTCCGGCATCGGCAACGATCGGAACGAATCGGAAAACTTAAAATCGCTCGCGGACAGTTCGTCGCCGAAAAGCGGCGGTTCATATCCGGAAGAAAACGAAAGCGAAACCGGTGTCAAAAGCTGCGAAACCCTTTCGGAATGCGTCGAAGAAGCCGCCGGAAACGAGGAATCCGAACTTTCGGATTTCAGCACAACCGACGGGCAAAACGCTTTCCCGGATTTAAAAGTCGATGAAGCTTTTTCGGACACCCTCCGGGCGGTCGAGGTTAACGACAATAAAATGTTTTATTGCATCGGTTCGATGTGCTCGGCGACAAACACAAAGTTCAACCTTAACTTAAATATATACCCGGAAAACCGTGTCGTTGTCAGGGTGACCTCCGGCGGCGCCCCCGTCGGTAACGTCGCGGTCAGCGGGTTGGATATATACGGGAATACCGTAGCCGAAGCACGCACCGACATAAACGGCGACGCCTACCTGTACGGCGGTCTGTTCGGGGACGTCAGCGGGCGGATAGTCTACGCCAACGCGGCAGGGATCA
>CAYOGQ010000080.1:0-5916 GCA_964403645.1 uncultured Ruminococcus sp. | reverse complement strand
GCATATCATTACCAAAAGCCAGCCGGACGCCGTCATCCAAGCGGAGATTATGCTCGTATTCGACGCTTCCGCGCGGACTGAAAGGGAATTAAATTATATAAAAACCCATATAAAAAACATTATAACGGGCGTCGCCGCCAAAACCGGGACGAAGCTGAAATTCCCCGTATATTTCTGTTATGACGGCGGCGAAATTAAATCCGCCGCTCAAATCGACATCTATAACGCCGAATCCGCGCCGGAGCTGTTCGACGGATCGGGTTACGGCGGAGAAGCCGAAACCAACCTCGATACCATCCTCACATACAGCGCTTTAAAGCACAAATGGAATGATTCCGCCGTTAAAATCTGCGTATTGGTTGTGAGCGACCCTTCCGTCACGGAAAACGGCTCCATGGAGGATATCCGGGCGGCGGTGGAGGAGGCGCAGAAATCGGGTGTGCGCATTATCCCGGTTGTGGCGGGCGGAACGGGTGTCCTTGCCGGTTACCTGTACCGCACGCTGGCGGCGGTCACGGGCGGTACGACCGTCTTTGTCGCGGAAAATTTCGTTTCAGACGGTGAAAACAACGCCGAAGAAACGCTGCGGCCGGAAAAGCTCGACGACTTGTTAATACGCGTCATCTCATCGTACCTGCCCCCGTCGGGCGATTGACGCCGCGTTTCAGTTGGTCAGCGCGATCCACAGGTTCAGCACCCCCGCGAACACCAGCCAAACCAGATAAGGCGCTTGAAGATACGCGGCTATGGGCTTGGCGCGGTAAAAGCTGTAAGTCATGGCGGCGACAAGCACCAAAAGCAGGCAGAGCCAAAGGAAAGCGATAAAGTACCAGCCTTCGACAAAGAATATCACGGGCCATAAAAAATTTACCGCCAATTGCAAGGCGTAAAGGCAGATCCCCGTCTCGCGGAAAGGCGAATAAGCGCGCCACACCAGCCCCGCGCCTACCCCCATAAGTATATAAAGCGCGGTCCAGACGACGACGAATACAAAAGCGGGCGGAGCGAAGGGCGGCTTGCTCATGGATTCGTAATCCGCCATGGCGGTGCGCGATATCAGCGCCGAGGCAAGTCCCGCCGCGAGGGAAATGACAACAAAAACGATAATCGATTTAATTTGTTTTTTCAAAGCAAAACACCTCATTCAATTGTATGAGGTGTTTTTCAAATTTATTTATAATAAACTGTTTTCAAGTAAGTACGTTTTGTTCCGACCATTCTTCCCTGGTGATGTTCCAGACACAGTCGTCGAGCAGCACGCCGTCGTAGCGTTCGAAAGAACCGGTTTCGATCTTGACGAATTTCAGTCCGCACTTCTCGATAACCCGCTTGGAACGCAGGTTGAAAGGGAAATGCTTGATGATCACCGCTTCGGCTTCGGACGCGTTGAATATTTCGCCGATAACGGCGCTCACCGCTTCGGTCATCAGCCCCCTGCCCCAATAATCGTGGTTCATGACATAGCCGACCATTACACTTTTAGTTTCATTGTCGTAATAAACGCCCGCCGCGCCGATAACTTTGCCGTTTTCCTTATAAACCAGCGCGTTCTCGCGCGGGTTCGAGCTGAACCTTTCGAGGATTTCCCTCGATTCGTCCAAGCTTGCGTGAGGCTTCCACCCGGCGTTGGGTCCGACATCGGGCTGGGCTGCGTATTCGTTAAAATCGCCGAGGTCGCCCATGTTAAAGGGGCGGATAAGCAGGCGTTCGGTTTCTATATACATAAAGTTTTTCCTTTCATTCAAAATCTGTTATTGTATGCCGTTCATTTTGATTTCGGCAAGCCTGCCCGCCTCGCGAAAGCCGATCGAACGGTAGACACGGTTGGAAACGGGGTTCGCAGCGTCGGCGAACAGATTCGGTTTATAGCCTTCCGCAAAAATTCTTTCGCAGACCTTGGCGGTCATGCGTGCGCCGTAGCCCTTGGAGCGGTGTTCGGGTGCGATATACACCGCCTGTATGCGGCAATAGCCCTCGCTTTTTCTGGCGCAGTAGAGCATCCCCACGGGGACGCCGCCGACCTCGTATATATAAGAATCCGGCGAACTTACCCGTTTTTCCGCAAGATGTCTGACATCCTCTTCGTTTCCCGCGCTGCCGAAACAATCTTTCTGAAAGCCCTTTATAAATCCGACGAGGTTTTCGATATCCCCTTCATTGGTGTTGCGTAAAATTTCCGCGGCGCGGTAAAAACCCGCCGGTTTTTCGGACGGTTTATCCATAACATAAGCCACCAGCCCCGTGCGGCTTTCTTCTTTTAAGGGATTAAAAACGCCCTTTACCCTTTCCGCCTGGTTTTCCTTTACCATAAGGTGAGGCTTTTTGCCGCGGAACGTCTGTTTAAGGCAGAACGCAAGGCAGTCGAAATCCTTACGGTCGGTTTTGTCGTCGACCCAAACGACCGCCGGGAAATTTTCGTTGGTACGGCAGATTATAAAGGATTTGCAATCGCTTTTCAGCGTCTCCGCACCGAAGCGCGCGTACCACATTATGTCGAACAGCAGGCGGTCCTTTTGGAATTGTTGCGAAGAGAAGATATAATCGTCGGATTGGATGTCAAACATATGGTTATTCCTTTCCACTATAACAAAAGCGGCGCGATATTCCGCGCCGCCGATAATTTTTAACGGTAAAACACTACCCCGGTCAGGGTATGTCAACGGCGGCGCGTTTGGTTTTGAAAATATGAATATAGCACGAATATCCCTGGGGCATCCCAGCGGTTCTCGCGTCTGCTTTAACGTTATTTATCATATTAATAAATCCGCGCATACCGTTTTTCCTTTCTCCTTAAAAATTTTTACAAGTATATCACCGTCAATACGGTTTGTCAAGCTTTTTTAATTATTATTATTAATTATTTAATAATTTCCGGTTCGGGATAGCTTACGCCCTTGGTGTCCGCCACCACTTTTACTATGGTGAGGTTTTTGTTGAGCTTGCCGCTTTTGAGGTTGTAATAAGGAATTTTTTCGATAGCTTCGCAGACATCAAAGCCGTCAATCACCTTGCCGAAAGAAGCGTATGCGCCGTCCAGTCCCGCCACGTCGTCGAGCATAATAAAAAACTGGCAGCCCGCGGAATCATAATCGCTCCTCGCCATCGAAAGCACGCCTTTGGTATGTTTCAGGTCGTTTTGAAATCCGTTTTTCGTAAATTCGCCTTTAATGGAATAGCCGGGGTCGCCGCCGCCCGTCCCGTTGGGGTCGCCTCCTTGGATGACGAAGTTGGGCAGCATACGGTGGATGGTGTTGTTGTCGTAAAAACCCTTTTTGATAAGCGATAAGAAGTTGTTGACCGTGTTGGGAGCGATTTCAGGGTAAAGCTCCGCCACTATCACGCCGTAGTCTTTTACATATATGGCGACGACGGGATTTGAGGTTTCGTATTGGTCCATGACCGTTTCATTCCCTTCGATATTAAAATCTATGCATTTTAAGTCGTCGGCGGGTTCCGAGCTTTCGGCCCGACTGTTTTCGCCGCTTTCCTCCGTACAAGCCGCAATCGTAAGGCAGAATATTGCCGCGAGTGCGATAAATATAAACTTTTTGAATTTACTTTTCATATAAAAAACCTGCCTTTTGAATTGTCCGTTATTCTGATTATATCACCGTCTTTTAAAATTGTCAATCGCAACAGACCGCGTTATTTTTATTAAAAATATGTTTTTTCTATTTACATTTTGTTTAATAAATGTTATGATTATCGCGTATTAATGTAAATAAAAGGAGGTAATTTTATGTTTTGTCCCAAGTGCGGCAACAAGCTGCCCGACGACGCAAGATTTTGTAATGCCTGCGGCAATCAATTAAGCGGCAACGGCAACGGCAACGGCGCTCCCGCTCCGCAACAGTACGCCCCGCTCCCTCAAAAGCCCGCCGCTCCGTTCAGACTTCCGGGGCTTGTCGAAAGATTTGTGCTGGCTTATTCCACCGTTGTTTTTATCTTCATGTTTTTCGGATGGTTTAGAGCTTCCGGCGGTAGTGACACGTTTTCATTGTTTTCGGGCAATCTGTTCAAATTGAGCGCGCTCCTCGGTATCGCAAAAGTGGTTTGCATACTTAATATCTTCGTGTTTTTAGGTTATGTATTTTTCTCTTATGTAAACATAAACAAAACGGGTTACGGGGTTTCCTCCGTTTTGCTTAAAAGAATATGCGCTACGGCGTTTTACGGCGCTTACCTGTTTTCCGTGCTTTTCACGTTGATAGGCGCGCTTACTGCGGGCGAAGATTACGGCGTTTACAGCGTCGGTTATACTGTCTCCGCCGTATGGTATTTCGCGCTGCTGGGCGCCGGATTGGGTTTGGTGATGGTACTCCTCCCCGGGCTTGTCAAAAAATTAATTAAAGAATAATTTTATCGCTTAAAAAGCCCCGGAAATCCGGGGCTTTTCGGCGTTTCTGATTAATAATCGGCGACTTTTCTTTTAAAATAAGCCTTCGGGTGGGAGCAAACCGGGCAAATTTCCGGCGCTTTCTGCCCGACATGGATATGCCCGCAATTGGAACACTGCCAGATCACCACGTCGTCGCCGATGAACACGGTTTCGGTATCGAGCCTGTTCAAGAGCGCGCGGTATCTCTCCTCGTGTTCTTTTTCGATAGCCGCCACAGCTTCGAACAGGTAGGCGATCTTGGCAAAGCCTTCTTCCTTGGCAGTCCGGGCGAAATCGGCGTACATATCCGTCCATTCGTAATTTTCACCCGCTGCCGCGTCGGCGAGATTGGCGGCGGTGGCGGGAATGTCCCCGTCGTGGAGAAGCTTGAACCAGATCTTGGCGTGCTCCTTTTCGTTGTTGGCGGTCTCTTCAAATATTTCACCTATCTGGACAAAGCCCTCTTTTTTGGCTTTGCCGGCGTAATAGGTGTATTTGTTCCGCGCTTGGCTTTCGCCCGCGAACGCCGCCATCAGGTTTTTTTCGGTTTTTGAGCCTTTCAGTTCCATGTTATTTCTCCTTTGTATTTTTATTGAATTTTTTCGTTCGCTTCGCCGTTTTCCCGTTTCACGCAGTCGGCGCATCTGCCGCACAGCACCATGTCCATGCCGGAAACGTAAAAACCGTCGCTTTTTTCCACCGATTTTTTAATTATTGAAAACAACTTTTCGTCGTCGGCGACGTCCGAAAACGCATGGCATTTTTCGCACAATTTGTGGAAATGAATTTTCATCGTGCGTTCGAAGCGCTCGCTGCTCCCCGGCACGGCGATACGGAGTATAAGCCCGTCGTCGGCGAGACCCGTAAGGTTGCGGTAAACGGTGGTTAGGCTGATCTTCGGCAGCTTTTTCCTTACCGCAGTATAGATTTCGCGGGCGGTGGGGTGGTCGTTCCTGCAACGCACCTCGTCGAGCACAAAGGTGCGCTGTTTTGTGTTGCGCTCCATAACGTTTGCCTTTCTGTTATCAACAATCGTTGCTATTAGTATAACGCGAACATTTCATTTTGTCAAGGGATAAATTAAAAAAATATTGGCATTATATAATACTAATACAATTGTAAAAACTCTTAAAAATCCTTATAAAAAGCTTTGAAATAAAAGATTTTTGAGCAGGTTTTTAAATTAGGTAAAAATGTAAAAAAGCGGCAGCCGAAAAATAAATTTTAAAAAGCCTTGAGAAATGAATGTTTTGTAAAAAATTTATCGGTCGTTTAAAAAATATTATGGCATAAAGCGTAATTAATTCATACTCGTTTCTTCCTACATATTTTTCGCTCCCTTACGAAAAATAACACCACGGACGAAAAATTAAGGTAGGTAGAAATATGAAATTCAAACAAAAAATTCCCGCGTTTCTACTGCTTACCGCCATGCTTTTGGTTATGTGTCTTGCCGTGCCGTACGGCGTTTTCGCATCGACCATGGCGACGGCGGAAGTCGAACGCGTATATCTCATCCCCGCGGGGACGCCGTTCGG
>CAYOGQ010000079.1:0-9483 GCA_964403645.1 uncultured Ruminococcus sp. | reverse complement strand
ACAGATCGGATTCAGCTTCCTCTTTTTTTAGACCATATCATTGTAACATATACATAATGAAAATAAATAAAGCTGTATTAAATAATTATTCGACTACAACTTCAACTGTTTTAATACCGCTCTCGCGCATCATAACAGCAGAGCGGGCGTCGATAACCTCGCCGCTCGTCACAATCGGCACCCCCGGAGGGCAAACGGCCGCGGGCAGGGCACAAATCCGACCTACGGATTTTTCAATCGTGACCGTCTCGCTTACCGACATGACGGCTTTTCGTATGGTCACGGCTTTGCGAAGCGGCGCGAAAGTAAACGCAGGGGTGTTTGTTTTTTTATCCGTTTTTGGAATCGCCTTAAAAGCTTTAATCAAACGTTTCAAATCATCGTCGGTGTTTTCCGGGGAAGTCATCAGCACGACCGCACGGCCGTCTGCAAACTCGCATTCAACGCCGCCGTCGCGAAGCAGCGCCGCGGTTTCCCGCCCGGTGTATCCTCTTAGAGCGGAATCGAAAACCAACCTCAATGGGTCGGAAACCTCGGCTTCCCAGCCGAATCCGGCAAGCTCCGAGCGCAAAGCGCCGAGCTTTTTTATAAAGTGCGCCAGCCTTTCGCCGTAGCCTTCGGCGATATAAGCGTTGCACAGGTCGAGAGATTGCAATATAAGATAAGAGGGACTGGTGGAACCGAAAAGCGAAAGCGCCGCTTTCGCTTTCGCGGAAATGTTATCCGGAACCCCGCCTGAAATTTGAAGATAAGCGCCGCCCGTGAGCGCCAGGAGAGTCTTGTGAGCCGAATCGCAGGACATTGCCGCGCCCAAGCTTATCGGGTGTGCCGAAGGGTTCAAAAAACGCAGGTATGCCCCGTGGGCGTTGTCGACCAAAAGCGGTATTTCGTATTCGCGGCAGACGCACGCGACTCCGGCGATATCCGCCGTACCGCCGTAATAATCGGGAGAGGTCAGGTAAACCGCCATGGGTTTTTCGTTCATGGCTTTTATCGCGGATAAGACATTTATGGGAGTGACGGCGCGATTTATAAAATAGTCGCCGTTTTCGGGGTATAACCAGGCGGCGTCGATATCGTTCAGCGCGCAGCCCTGTATAAACGCCTTGTGGGCGTTATGTCCGGCAAGCACTACGCCGCTTTTGTTCCCGCGATACGCCGCCATCAATTTCGCCAGATACAGCATGGCTTTTATGCATTGGGAGGAACCCTCCGTAGAATACAGAGTAGATTTGAAACCGAAAAGGGAAGCGGCGTTCGCCTCGCTTTCGGCAATTATTCCCCCGCCCGCATACAAATCGCCCGCGCCCTCGATTTCGGTGATGTCGTACGGTTCGAAACCGAGCATGGTGCGCCCCTTGTGTCCCGGAATATGAAAGCGGGCGGTGTTCGACTTTATATAATTATTGACGAAATCACATACAGGTGTTTTCATTTCCGCTTTCGCAGTCGGCGCAATGCCCGGATTTTTCATTTTCATACGCAAGCCCCTCCACGCTTTCTGCGACCTTCATCATTATCGCACATTCCATCCGCTTGCGGAAAAGGCGGCAACCGTATTTGTACACGCCGGAAATGCTCCCCGTGGCATGGTAGGCGTTGGCGGCGCAGCCCCCGGAGCAGTACAGCTTCGCCCAGCAGCTTTCGCATTCGGGACGAGAATAGGCATTGCAATTTCCGAACTCTCTCACGAGCGCTTCATTGGTAACGCCGTCCCGGATATTCCCCATGGAGTATTTCGGGTCGCCCACGAACTGATGGCAGGGGAACAGCTCCCCTTGCGGGGTGACGGCCAAGTATTCCGTGCCGGAACCGCAGCCCGCGATACGCTTGTATATGCAGGGGCCGTGCTCCAAATCTATCATATAGTGGTAAAAACGAAAGCCGCGCCCCTCCTTTTCGCGTTCTCGCTTGAGCATTTCATTGGCGAGGATTTCATACTGCCCGAAAAGAATCGGCAAGTCGTTCTCGGTCAGAGCGCAGGGGTCGTCGGGGGAACAGACCACGGGTTCCATGCTCAGCTCCTTAAAGCCGAGGGATGCCATATGGAACAAGTCGTTTGTAAAATCGGTGTTATAATGTGTGTATGTGCCGCGCATATAATAGCTTTTATCTCCGCGTAAGGCGGCAAATTTTTGAAACTTCGGCACGACGAGGTCATAGCTGCCCTGCCCCGCGTAATTTTTGCGGAAACGGTCGTGAACCTCCCGTCTGCCGTCTAAGCTCATCACCACGTTGTTCATCTCGCGGTTACAAAACTCCATGACCTCGTCGTCGACGAGCAAACCGTTAGTGGTGAGAGTAAAGCGGAAATTTTTATTGTAAAGCGCCTCCAGCCCCCTGGCGTAAGCGACCGTTTGCTTGACGACCTCCCAGTTCATAAGCGGCTCGCCGCCGAAAAAGTCCACTTCTAAATTCTTCCGCGTCCCAGAGCTTTCGACCAGAAAATCTATCGCCCGCTTGGCGACGTCGAGGCTCATCACCGCGCGTTCGCCCTGATATTTGCCCTGACCGGCGAAACAGTAGGAACAATTTAGGTTGCAGGTGTGAGCGACATGCAGGCAGAGCGCCTTGACGGTGCCGCTTCGCTTGCGCTCCGCGGCCAAGCCGGCATGGGAGTCGGGGGTGAACAGCTTTCCCTCTTTTTCAAGGGTCCGTATGTCGTCCAAACATTCGGCAAGCTCGTCCGCGCCGGCAGACGCGCCGTATTTTTCGGTCATGGCTGCGATGATCTCCTCCTCCGTATGGTCGGGGTAGAGCGAAATCATATCGTAAGCCACCTCGTCCACCGCGTGGACCGCGCCGCTGCAGGCGTCGAGTACGATATTGTAACCGTTTTGTTTATATTGATGTACCATTTAATTGTAAACGCCGCCGCCGGCAAAACGCGTATTAAAAACGTTTTACCGCATGCGGGCGCCGCCTTTCGTTTTTGATGCCGTCCGGTTGACGGTAAATGCAATAAAAGGACCTGCGCGTGTGTCACATACGCAAGTCCCTGTGCCGTGTCTTAATCTTTTAAATGATTATTTGTTCTCTTTGTTCTCGCAGGGCTGGTTCGCCACTCCGCAGGAGGTTTTGCAAGCCGACTGGCAGGAGGTCTGGCATTCGCCGCAGCCGCCCTTTTTGGCGCTCTCGCTGAGGTCGCGGGTTTTTATGGTAATAATTCTTTTCATGTAAATAAGCTCCCTTCGTATGTATGGTTTACTTCATTATTTATAACATAAATACGGGCGGTTGTCAAGATGAAGGAAATTATTTTAAAATAATTTCGCGCTTTCGGCGTAATGAAAAATTAAGTCTGAAAACAATTTAAATTTTATTGATAAAACGACTTGTCGAAACAAGTCGTTTTATCTGGTGGACCTGGAGGGGCTCGAACCCTTGACCTCCGCGTTGCGAACGCGGCGCTCTCCCAACTGAGCTACAAGCCCATGACCGCACCGAACGAGCGCATCTCTCGATGCGCGCGGGCGCATCTCTCGAACGCTTGCACATTATATCATGCGAAAACGGATTTGTCAATATTTTAATTGACATGAATTGAAATGAATAGTATAATAAATTAAAAGCAAAAAGCGAAGCCGACGAAAGAATATCGTTTGATGTAAAAATTCAAACGGTATGACCGCGCTTTGCCAAAAAGTTAATGAAGAAAGGAAGACCGTTCAATGAAACGAATCATATCAGCTTGTCTTGCTTTTATATTCATTTTAGGAGGATTGACAATGATGTCCTGCGGGAAAAACGGCGACACGCCGTCCGACGAATCCGAAAAAGAAACGTCGTCTAACGTTTCATCCGAAACCTCGGGTGAAATTGACGAAACAGACAACTTAGCCTATAACTGCCCCTATTTTTATGACTGCGGGATAAAAATAACGGGAGACGACCACCTTTCGCTTCTCACCGACGGCGACGACGCGGCTTTAGCGGAGTTTGCGACTTCCCTTGACAAAGGTTCGGGTTACACCATCGCCGCCAACGACTGGAACGGCGTCAGCCACAACCTCACGCTCGACAACAGCACGGCGGCGGTCTCGGTCGATTTCGGCTTTATGTCGGACGTCACGGGTTTCGAGGTCGTTTTCGGGGAATATTCCGGTAAAAAATGCGAGATTTTTTATTCCACGGACGGTTATAACTATTCGTTTTACGCCGGCGAACACGGCGTTTACGAAAACGGACGGCTCACCGCCGGCTTTAAAATAACGGCAAAATCGGTGATGTTCGTGTTTCCGATAACCCCCGCGGAAACCGTAAAGATAAGCGAAATCCGCGTTTACGGCAGCCGTGGGCATGACAGGATGCTGCTTTCGGCAGGCGCGTCTTATGAGATTGACGGCACTGTCAGCACCAAATTTGCCGAATCGGACAGCCATAAACTCACCGACGGTATAACCGCAGCCGCCGCGGGCGAGGATGCCGCGCTGGGCTTCACCTCGTCGGCGGTTGACAGCCTTACCGGCAAAAGCGGGAGCGTAATAACCTTTGACCTCGGTAAAGTCAAAAACGTTTCGGAGGTATATTTCGGCGTTTATACCCCGTCTTACTCAACCATAACCCTGCCCGACCGCATAGACGTCAGGTATTCGGCAGACGGCGAAAGCTGGTCCGACCTCGGTCAGTCGTTTTTAACCTCATCGAGCGGCAAAAAGGGCAGCGCTTCGCAAAAATATCTGGTGACGCGTCCCTACACCGTGGAGGCAAGGTACATAAAAGTTTTCACATATACCACCTCGCTTGTGATTTTGGATGAAGTTTATATTTACGGCAGCGACACTCCCGTGGCGGAACCGGATTACGGTTTTATAAACCGCAAAAACCAGCTTTCCAACACCAACGTCGCCTCGTTCGTCAAAGCTTCCCTCAACGGCAAGGAGAGCGCGCTTATCACGGACCTGCTTTACGCCACGGCCGTTTCGGGCGTTGCCGGGGAAAACACGGTCGTACTTGAACTCGGCAAAAGCCGCGACGACCTTTACGGCGCCTGCGTGACGTTTGCCGGCGAGGTCACCTCTTACGAACTGTACTGCGGCGAAACCAAAATCGACTGTGAATCGTATACCGTCACCGTAGGAGCAAACACCATGCTTTACTTGTTTTTCGACGGTACTGCCGTCGACGCCGATAGCGTGACGGTTAAGCTGAATACGGCGGAAACGCTCAAACTTAAGGAAATTGCGGTTTACGCAGGGCAGCCGCAGCTCCCCCTGATAAGAGGCGGCTTCTTCCAGCTCCAAACCAACGGCGCGGGCTATAACACCTCCGCAAACAACAGCGATTATTCGTGGTATCTCCAGCTCAAGGGCATGAAAGACCTCGGTATGGATTATGTGGTTATGCAGTACACCGTCAACTACACGGCGAGGACCACTCTCGTCAACGGCGCCAATATAACCGGAGGCGGTTACACCTACACGCCCACCTACGGTTCGGCGGATCTCTATGAAGCGGTGCTTTCCGCCGCCGACCGGCTCGGGATGAAAGTTTTCCTGGGTACCATCCACGACAGCGATTTCACCTCGCCTATCGCCAACATGGAATCCTACAAGAATATAGTGAACGATTCGTTCCTTATTATTAAAGACATTTACGACATGTACCGCGAACACGCGTCCTTCGCGGGTTATTATCTTTCCGACGAGGAATGCGACCAATGGCTGAACATGACCGGAGGGGTGAACGCGGGGAGGTATGTGTATAAGAACCAGTCGGATTATATCCATGAAATCGCCCCCGAAGCCCTCGTGATGATAGCTCCCGCCATCTGGCAAAGCGGCGCGCCGCTGACCGGCGCGGATAACCTGTACCGCCTTATAGCCGCCGACGAGGAGGGCGGACGCCCTGTGGCGGATATCGTCGCGGCACAGGACTGCCTCGGCAGGCTGCCGACGCTTTATGTCGAGGATGCGGTGTACAATTCGTACGAATCATATGCTTCCGAATGGGCGAAAGCGGTGCGGCGCGCGGGCGCGGAGTTCTGGCACGACATGGAAATATTCGAGGTGGTTTCGACGTCCAAGCGCTACGTTGACATAGTTAAATCACTGGGCACGGAAGCCAAAATGTCCGGCTCGATCATTGTTTTCGACATACCGCATTACTTCACAACATTCCCGATGGCGTCCTTCGACAGCGTAAGCAACTATTACAAGCGGCTTATCATGAGAGATTATGTTAGGTATTATTCGCGTTTCGCCAAAGTCGACGCATACGGGCAGTCGGCGGAAGCCGTTGAGGTCGTCACCGACGACGGCAGAAAAGTGGATACTTCGAATGTTTCGGAGGTGACCAAGCCGGAGATCAAAACCGATGTTTATCACGAGGGTGTGCTGACTCGCTCCACTCCTACGTTTGAAACGATAAGCAGCCTTAACTGGCAGAATTTCGCAGCCGGCAACAACGCGGCGACGCCTCAATACGCTTACGCGTACGATGACGATAACTTTTACGCGGTGATACGCCCGAACGACACCACCGCCAGCTACGGCAAGGGCGAGTGGTGGGCAGGCAAGGATGACCTTATCCAGGTGTGGATGATAACCACCGGCAGGACGGGCGCGTCGACGCTGGAAAACGACCACGGTATAAGATATTACCTCCACCGCACCTCCGGCGGCTGGCAAGCGGGCGGCACCGCTTCGGTGGCGGTTTCGATAAGCGGTTTTTCGTTTAAAGAAAAGGACGGCGTTATCATCATAACCATGCCCTGGCCGAATTTGGGACGCGATGTTCCCGAAGTTGGCGAAAAAACCGCAATGGGGATAAAAGTTCAATATATCGACGGCGCGGACGCTTCATGGGCGGCCACCGACGGCTCGAAAGATCAATCGGTCAACGCCTCGGCGCTTTTCAGCTATTGATAAAAGCCGAATAAAAAACAGCCGCAGGTTTATTTGAACCGACCCCTGTCAAGTAGACAATTTAAAGATAAAAATAGGTGGATTATCTTTTTGACAATCCACTTATTTTTTACGGTCTCTTAAGTCTATTTGTTATTCTTTTAATCCTGCCAATAATCCGTTCAACTCACCAATCAACATTTCCAGCATGACCTTTTTATTGTTGCAATAAGCGAAATGTTGTTTATTAAACGTTATTAACATAGCTGATATTAAAGCGTAGATAAATTCCTCCGCTTTTTCAGACGGCATACGAACATTTAAAGTTTCTGCCTGCACAAACTCCTGGCATCCGTAGATTTTAGGCAGCCTTGTAACAAATTCCATAGCTTTATCCAAATCGTCCAATTGTCTATAATAGACCCAGCACAAGATGTTTAAGGCTTGGTATCGGATTGAATCGTCGACACAATCTTCCAAGATACGGTGACATATATTGATTACTTCATTAGCTGATTCAAGAGATATTTTTACGCCATTATCCACACACCCGATTGCAGAAGCCAAAAAGGCTTGGAGTTTGTAGCTTGATGGATATTGGCTCACTGCCTCCCTGTAAACAGCAACTGCCGCCGCAAAGTTACCAGCGAACTGTTCCTTGTTTGCTTTTTCAATATATTCATTGATCTTGTGTTCCTTTTTCTTCTGATTTACTCCTATCAATTCATCAAGAGAAACATTGAAAAAGTCAGCAATTGCAGGAAGAATTTCAATATCTGGGTAACAGCTTTCGCTTTCCCAGCGTGATATTGCCTGCGCCGTTACACCTAAATATTCAGCTAAACGGTCTTGTGTGACATCAGCTTTTTTTCTTAATGATTTGATATTCGCACCTATTTTAATCGTCATAGTAAATGCTCCTTGTTAAGTTTTTCAGGCCTGTAACTTAATTATATATCTTATTCATTCAAATACAATTATCAATCAATTGTTTTTATATCAATCGTTTGTTGATATGAGAAAAAGCATAAGATATTAATTCTTGTACTGTCTGTGTGGCTCCCATTTCTCCATGGAGATAACTCTCTACAAACTCTATCTTTCTTTCAAATGATATTTACTCTTATGCGGCATAAATATGATCCCCTTATCGTAGCAGTGTTTTTTAGTTTCCACTGTTTACTTTAAGGGGATCATATCAATTTAACAAACCTGCGGCGGTTTTTAATATCCCTTCCGAATAAGCCCGATATCCCGTTTTAGGTTGGCAAGTCCCGCTTCTATGCCTATCAGGGTATCCTCGATGCCCTCGAATTCAAGCGAGACATATCCGCGGTAGCCCGAACCGTAAATGATGCTCAGACATTGGAAAGTGGGGTTGTCGCCCTGCCCGTAGATGGTCGCCCTGCGATAAAAACCCGCGCGGCTCTTATACCAGCCGTAACCGGGGTTTAGCCACATGCCCGTTTTTCTGAAACTGTCCTTGGCGTGGACATGAACGATAAACGGCAGCAATTTGGACACCGCCGATGCGATATTTTCGTCCGCTTCCTCAAAGTTGCCTATATCGCAGAGGTATTTATAGTTGGGGTGGTTCACCGCGTTGAAAATCGCAAGCAGCCTGCCGCTGTCCTGAATCAGTCTGCCGTGGTTTTCGGAACAGGTCATGACGCCCTTCGACGCTGCGTATTCGGCGACTTCCCGGATAGCGGGCGCGACGATCGGCAATATTGCCTCAAAAGTGCGCATACCCGTGTAATTATCGGGAAATCTCGCCGTTATATCGTGGCGCATCAGCTTCAGCCCCGCGGCGGCGGCGGCGTCCACGTGCTTTTTTACACGCTCGACTTCCGCGGCGGCGTCGTTATGGAAAAAGTCCGCGCCGGTGGTGTATATCGGCGTCTCAAGTCCCTTTTTATGGGCATAATCGGTAAGCTTTACGGCGTATTCGGAAAGCGATAGTCCGTCGGGCGGATTGTCGTCGAGCACGAACTCCACCGCGTCGGCGTCAAGCTCCTTGGTCTTGTCGATGGCCTCGTACAGCGTCCAGCCGCGGTCCGCATACATCCTCCAATAGGAATAGGTCGAAATACAGGTTTTCATTTTATGAACATTCCTTTCATAGAAAGTTGCGATGTTTGTGTCTTTATGGTAGGAACGACCGTAAAGGCACAAACACGCCGTTTAAAAGATTTATCTTTAAAACACAACTTCTTTGCCGGAGGAAGCGGAGTCGTATATGCCGTTTAACATTTTTTGCATCAATATCGCCTGATCGATGGGGTATTTGACCGGTTTGTCGTTCATTACGCAATCGGCAAAATGGATTATTTCGCGCAAAAACTGCTCGCCCGTGGTGGAAATGGTTATCTTGTCGTCAGAGAGATAGCCGTCGCGTTCGCCGTAAATGACCAAAGGTGAAACCGACGCTCCGGCTTTGCTGCCGAAGATCTGGGTGGAAACAAAGGAGGGGCCGTTTATCGCCCAGCTCGCTTCGAAAAGCAGCGACGCGCCGTTTTCAAAGCGTATAATGCCCGCGCCAGAATCCTCGGTGTCAAAACGGTTGTCGGGGCAGGGAGTGCCCTGCCAGCGGTCCACGCCCTTGGTCTTGTAGTCGCCGATATAGCGATAGGTGGCG
>CAYOGQ010000078.1:6062-9557 GCA_964403645.1 uncultured Ruminococcus sp. | reverse complement strand
GGTGGCGGCGGAAACGGATACCGGCTTCGGACAGCCCATCAGGTACCAGGCCGCGTCTATACCGTGGATGCCTATGTCTATGACGGGTCCTCCGCCGGCGGTTTTCAGATCGGTGAACCAACCGGAAGGCGTGCCGCGACGCCTGACATAAGCCGTTTTGGCAAAATAAACTTCGCCTAATTCGCCTTTTTCCATTAATTCGTGAAGGTACATATTGGGGCTGTCGAACCTGCCGGGAACGGCGAGCATAAATTTAACTCCCGCTTTTTCCACCGCAGCCTTAAT
The DNA here is from genome assembly GCA_964403645.1 of uncultured Ruminococcus sp. GTDB lineage: Bacteria > Bacillota > Clostridia > Oscillospirales > CAG-382 > UBA1206. Next base: position 9,272 of record CAYOGQ010000078.1, on the reverse strand, counting down.
TTCCAGGGCTTTTTCCACGCTGACGGTCAGGGGCTTTTCGCACATGACGTGCAACCCGGCTTCGGCGGCGGCAATCGCCGCCACGGCGTGGCCGTTGTTCCAGGCGCAGATATCCACCGCTTCGATGTCGCTCTTGGCGATCATTTCGGCGACTGAGCCGTAATATTCGGGTATGCCGTGCCTTTCCGCGGTGGCTTTCGCCCGTTCGACGTCCAGGTCGGCGACGGCGACGACGGCGGCGTTTTCGCAATTCGCATATGCCGGCAGATGCGCGCTGTTGGCTATGTTACCCGCGCCGACCAGGCCGATTTTTAACTTTCTCATAATACTTTCAATGCTCCTTTATTCATGTGATATTTATTTCGGGTTGAATACGTTGGTCGGGTTAGCGTCGTACCAATTAAAAATTTCCTCTTTACCGTTTATCAAAAATCTTTCCGGATAGGCGTTTTCCATCCAGTCGAGGGGCACGCACTCGTCCGTCTGCTCGGAAGAGCGGGACAGCGCCGAAGCGATCTCATCAAGCTGCTTTGCGTCGCAGATACCCGGTTTGCAAGACACGAACAGCGGCGTACCGCTTTCCGAAAGCAGCCTCAGCCATTCGCGGTTGAGTTCCCAGGGGATTTTGCCCGTGATCCCCACGCAGTCGGCGTCGCATTCGTAAAACGCCTTGTGCTGTATGCCCCTAAAAGCGAGGGTGTTCACGCCGAATTTGCGCGTCCTGTCCCAATCAAATCCGCTCGTGTCGTCGCCGGTGCGGTTTAACTCGAAAATCCCTGCGGAAAGGTGGCTTATGGTGTTGCAGCCGATTATCACGGCGTCCCCCGCGGCTTCCCGTATCGCCGAATAGAGTTTTAAAACCGCCTCCGCGGAGGTTATTTTGGTATTTTGAAACGCCCAGCCGTCCTTGGTGATATTATTTGGGCAAAAGCAGCCCCAGTCGCCGAAAATATCGCGGGTGGTGTAATCGTGCTTTATGAGCCTGTATCCGTCGGAAACGTTCTGGTGTATCAGATTTTTTACATATTCGATAACTTCGCCGTCGGTGGGGTCGAGGATTTCTTTTTCGCGTCCGAGCCGGTGACGCCGATCTTGGAGCGACGTTTCGCGGTGGTAATCGGCGAGCAGCCGCACCCAAATGCCGGGGATCGCGCCTATGGCGGCAATCTCCTCCGCCATGGCGGAGGCGGAACCGAAAGACTCCCTCGGTTCCCAAGGCGCGTCGCAGTTATACTTCTGCCAACCGTCGTCTATGACCATGTGGGGTTTGTTTTTATTGCCGGAACAGAGGGAAACCAATTGCTTGGCGTCTTGAATAACCTCGTCGCGCGTAAATTTCCCGTAAGCGTAATACCAGTTGTTCGATCCGTATACCGGAGCTTTAACTTTTCGGGGCATGTCCACGGACAGTTTGTCTGTGGACGGCGTATCCGCCATCGCAAGGCAAAACTTCCTGCCCGCCTCGTAAGCGGAAATACCTGTGTATTCGCAAAATATGATTTCGCACGCTTCAAGCGTCCTGCCGTCAAGGTTGACGCCCTTCCCGCCGCAGCGTACGTCCAGCCACAAAATAACACCGCTGCTGTCGTATTGCCAGAAGCATAAAGAAGAAGGTCTCACCGCTACGCCAAAGCCTTCGGTAAACCCCTCGCCGGTGACGAGGCAATACCAAGGCATGCACCGTTCCGGGAAAATCCCCCGCCATTCGAGCGTGCCGTAGGCGCGTTCCCAGTCGTCGCCTAAGATTTTAATGCCGCTTGGGTGCCCGCGGAGAAAGCTGCGGCGTTCGCCGGCACCGAAATTCCAGCGGAGCTTTATGTATCTGACGGGAGCGCTATCGGAATTGACCAAAACCTTCAATCCTTTTTCGCCGCCTGTAAACCTGACACCGACGGATTTGCCGCCCGCCGATGCGCGCGCTTCGACACCCTCGTCGGTGTAGACGGTGACAAAATCGGGTTCTCTGAGCTTCATGACAACACCTCTTTTAATTATTGATATTAAACCTTATAAAACCTTGTTGAAAATTTTCGCAAAAATCCACATATAAAAGCTTTTTGCTCAGATTTTTAAGGTGTAAATATACGATAAAATTATATATCGTCGTTCTTTAAAAGTCAACATTATATAAACAAAAGGCACGAATCAAAAAGGCCGCCCGGGTTTCCCCGGGCGGCGGCTTAGCTTAAATTAGCTTATTTCTTTTTCCTGACGATCATGACACCCGCAAGCGACAATACCGCGAGTATGCCGAGGGCTGCGAAGCCCGCGTCGCCGGTATCGGCGGGTTCGGTTTCGGAAGTATCGGTCGAGGTTTCGGCCGAGGTTTCGGCGGAAGTTTCCTCGGAGGTTTCTTCGGAAAGTACCTCGGAGGTTTCCTCGGAGGGTTCCTCGGTGCTTTCATCCGGCTCCTCGTTGACCGTGAACCTGAGCTGCCCGCCCACGACCGTTGCGTTTACGAATCCGCCGGCGTTAACAGCGGTATTGTAAATGGCGTCGCCGTTTAACGCGGCAAGATAAATTTCGTAAAGCGCCGCGTTGGCCGTGTTACTGGTGTTGTAGAAGAACGCCACCAGCAGGTCGTTTTCGGTCATGTTTATCGTATAGGGGAACGAGCTGTTGTTCGGGACAAGGTTGTTGCCCACCTGGCTCACACTGTAACCGCCGTTATCCGTCGCCTTAAGGACGAGGAAATATTGGTACCTGAGCGTGGTGTCGTTGACGGTGAGCTTGCCGTCAGACAGGGTGAAGGAGCCGTAGGAAGTCCTGAGTATGGTTACGCTTCCGTTGGCGTCGGCGGGAGCCTTGCCCCAATCGGAATGAATATCGCCGTCTTCAACCTTGACAAAGTACAGGTAAGTCTTAAAGCCGTCCGCGTAATAGGCCTGGGTATCGGATTCGTTGGTGCTTTCCGTTCCGAACAGGTCAAACAGGTCGCCGACATTCGCCGCGCCCGTCGCTTCATACCAAGCGGTGTTATGCGCGGAAATATAGTTCGGCGAATCCTTGAATGCGTCGTAAGCGCCGGGGTTGCTGGCGACGAGGGCAGGCCAGTCATTGCCCATGTTGGACACTAACACATAGCCGTTCTCCGGGACGGTGACGGAAGTGGCGGTTCCGGAGGAGCGCACCGCTTGGGTGATCTTGAAATATCCGGTGGCTTCGTCGGGTGCGAGCACGAGGGCATGAGCCCACGCTACCGATATAATA
>CAYOGQ010000078.1:0-6052 GCA_964403645.1 uncultured Ruminococcus sp. | reverse complement strand
CCCGAAGTGTAAGACACGGTCATGCCTTCGCTGTAAACGCCGGCGGCGGGATCGACATGTACTATGCCTATCGCGGAGCCGTCGATGGGAGCGGAGGGCCAATCGGGTATGATTTCGGGTTCGACGGGATTGTCTATGGCGTAGTTGGCGGCGACTTCCTCGGCGGAAAGCGCCCTGTCATAGAACCTGAAGCCCGCGAATTCGGTGTTGTGCGCTTTGGCGGGATCGTCGTGGCCGAAATAGAAGTCGGCAACGCTGAAAGCCGCGGTAGGCGCCGTCGCTTGGAGCAGCACGCCGTTGACATACAAGCTGCAAACACCCGCCGCAAGGTCATAGGAAATGGTGACGGTGGAATTATTGAAATAATCCTTATCCGAAACCGCAACCTTGGGTCTCGCGTTGGAAAAGCACTTGAATTCGGCGTAAACGGGGTTGCTGCGCCTTATGAACATCGAGTAGTTGTCGTTGGTGGAATTCATATAGGTACCAAAGCTCGTGCCCAGCACAGCGGTGTTCTTAATTACCATTTCGGTGGTGAACTTGCCGGTGGAGATAAGCGCCGCGATGGAGCTGTCGAACAGGATCTTTGTGGAATTGTTCACGAACACGCCCTTGTCGTTGTCGAAGTAGTTTTTGGCAACGTCGTAGGCCGAAAGGTTGATATCGACACGGTTGCCGGAAGCGTCGTACCAGATCTTGCCGTCGGTCGAATGATAACCCGCGGTGTAGAACGCCACAAGCCCGTCGGTTACATAATCGCCGATATCCGGTTCTTCGGGACGATCTTCCACATACGGGGTGAGGTACGAATAGGTCGCGTAAGTGGCGTTGTCGGTGATATACTTATAGGTGGGTTCTATCGGAATATTGGATACAACCGCCGCGGATGCGACGTCGATACCCATGAGGGTGTAATAACTGCCCACAACCAAGGCTTTGATATTGTTATACCAGGCGTTGTTGACGGGGTTGTTGAAGTTCGGGCATTCGGAATAAGGCGTGCCGATATCGTTGGCTTTGCCGTAAAACCACTCTGTCCCGGTCGCGCTCGCGTAAAGGGTGGGCCAATCGTTGCCGATGTCCGCCGAAATGACTATCTGGTTCGCGGCGATAGTCCAGTTGGGTCCGGTGCCGCTGGAAGGATGCACGCTGACGACTTTATACGCCTTTTTAACGGCGTCGTATTCCAGCAGAGCGCAGACTTTCCACGCCTTGTTGAAGGTGCCGCTGGTGTAAAGCGAGGTAATGCCCTCGTAACCGCTGTCGCCTATATACATAATACCTATATCGCCGGTGGCTTTCGCCGGGTCATAGTCGGGGGGAGTGAAGGGTATTTCGTCCTTAACCGCGGCGATTTCGGTGAGCGCCACGAATTCGAAGAACACCTTGCCGTCCGCGGGAGACGTGCCGTACAGCCAGGTATCGTCGCTGAACTGGAACAAAATCTTGAAATACTTGGCTTCGACGGCGGCGAATTCGCATTTCAAGTCGATAACGCCATGCGTCGAGGTGGTAGCGGCGGAATCGTTAAGCGCGAAATCGCCGATTGCGGTGAACTCCTCGCCGTCGGCGCTGTACGAAAGCCTGACTCCGGCGGGGGTGCCTATCATAACGGCGTAATCGCGGTAGAAGCTGAGAACCAGGCTGTTGTAAGAATCAACTTGGCCGAGGTTGTAAACCAGCTCTATTATGCCGTTTTCGGTCTTGGGAGCGGGGTTCTGGAACACCAGCGCATTGGCGATACCGGCGCCCCAACCCGCGTATTCGGTATGTTTGTTGCCGTCTATGAGGTCGGCCAAAGTGCCGCGCAGGTAAGCGAATTTCGAAACCTGGGTCACGCCTTCGTTGTAAACCACAGGGGTTTCAAAGGTGAAACCGGCTCCGGTCAGGGCAACGTTGCCGTAAAGGTGGTTGAAATTGGTAAGGTCGATATTATAAAGCGTTATAACGTCGCCGATCTTGATATCCGCCATAACCGCATATCCCGCTTTGTTCCCGTTGTAGGATATGATATATCCGCCTTCGGGGCAGACGAACGTGCAGGGTACGGCGAGAGTGAAGTCGGTCGCGATAACTTGGTTGTTGGAATCCACAAGGATATTATAAGCGTAGTTCATATCCTTCGCCACGCCGTTGTTGCCTCTCGCGGTGAGTTCGGCCACGGTGAGGTTGTCGCCCGCCACGATAGAAATATTGGCGGCGTGTTTATAACCGGCAAATTCGACGGGTATCGCTCCTGCGGGCAGCGTCACGGGTGTCGCGGGCTGAACCGCGGGAACGGTATAGGTGGCTTTGACTTCTGTGAGCGCCACGAATTCAAAGAACACTTTTCCGTCGGAGGGGGTGGCGCCGTAAAGCCAGGTGTCGTCGCTGAAATTGAAGTCGAGCTTAAAATACTTCGCGTTGACGTATTTGCCGAAATCGCAAGCAAGGTCGATAACGCCGTGGGTCGAAGTTGTCGCCGCAGCGTCGTTGACCGGGAAGACGCCGATTGACGTGAAATTGACCGCGTCATTGCTGTATGATATTCTGAATTCTTTGGGCGTGCCGATCATCACGGCGTAGTCGCGGTACATCGAAACCGTGAAACCGTTGTAAGATCTCGCGGAGCCGAGGTTGTAAAGCAGCGAGATCGCTCCGTTGTCGGTCTTGGGAGCGGGGTTATGGAATATCAGTGCGTTGGTTATACCCGCGCCCCAGCCCGCGTATTCGGAATGACTGTTGCCGTCGACAAGATCCGCCGGGGTGCCGCGGAGATAAGCGAAGCCCGAAAGCTGGGTCACGCCCGCGGGGTATTCGGGGTACAAAAGTCCGGCGAATTCGGTCTTCCACAGTTCGAACGGTTTGATATACGCGGCGCTGTAAAGCGCGTTGTTGCCGATCGTCGCATCCTTGTTGGATACGGTGACCATGAACTGCGCGGCGCTGTGAGAGCCGAGGACGCTGAGGGGCATCGTTATTTTGGCGTAAAACCCGTCTTGCAACGAGGAAACCTGCGTTTCGACGGTATAGGGTTTTTCGGCGGCGTCATATGCGTATGCGACGACCGCTTTATTGCCGGTGGGGTTGGTGTTATTGAGGAAACGATCTTTAAACCCCGATGGTGTGTACGAAACGTCTATAAAGTTCGTGTAGGTGGTGCAGTCGACTCCGCCGATGGAGGCGCCGGGAACGTAATACCAAATCCGTATGTTGGTGCCGTTGCCGTTGCCGTAGCTGGCGTCGGTGCCGGTGAGAGAGCCGTCATATACGAGCTCTATCACGGCTTTGCCGCTGTCCAGATAAGCTTTGTAGAAATATTTTTCAGTCCTGACCACGCCTTCGGCGAGGACGGTCTGCCATATGCCGGAGCTGGTTCCGTCCGCATAAGCCCAGCTGGTGGTGTCGACGTTAATCCCGGCGTAGTCGCCGCCGATAATCTCGATTTCGCCTATACCTATCATGTTTTGGGCGGCCGTAGGCCTGAAACCCATCTCAAATTTTACATAGCGGCCGAACGCTTCGAAATCCGACCTTGTGGTGAGTATTGTGGTGGAAATGTCCACGCCGTCCGGTATTATGGTGTCGGCGAGGGTCCAAGCCGTTTTGTTTCTGGAAACATAAACCTTTATCTCCGGCGGAACCCATACGCCCCATTTGGCGAAGGATTGAACTCTCACGCCTTCGATGGATTTGAGAGAGCCGAGGTCGTATACGAGAGTCTGGTAAGCCCAGTCTTCCGAGCCGGTGTGGACTTTATTGAAATAAATCCCGGCGCCGCCGGAGGTGCCGGAGGTGCTGTTGGCCAGAGTTGCATATAAACCGTCGGTGAATATGGCGCAGTCTTTATTGGCGCTGGAAATGATCGTGCCTTCCGGCACTTCTGCGACAAGTCCGGAGGCGAGATTTTCGCCGGTGTAGTTCTTATGTACGGTAATTGTGCCGATCGGAGTTTCCGAACTGGCCTTTTCGGTGTAGTTAAAATCCGCCGTGAGTGTGTCCCCGACCGCGACATTACCCGCCGCCTGCCAGGAAGAGATGTTTTTATCGTTGGAAAACACCAAGAGGAAGAATCCGTCGTCGGGAGCGATCATGGCTTTATCTTTGGCGACGCCGGGGCCGAATGCCTTGGTAACGGTCAACACCCCGTCGATTTTTTGAACCTCGAACACGAACCAATAAGCGTAATCCGTGTCATATGCGCTGTTCAACGTTTTTCCCGTGCCGTAAATAATGGCCGAATAATACGCTCCCCACGTGTATGCGTTGACATGGGAAATTTGTATCGTGTCATACTCGCTGGGTGTCTCCTCCGCGAGCGATACGAACGGCAAAAGGGCAGCCATGCATGAAACTACCATTAATACCGCTATGAATGCCGCGAGAGATTTCTTGAAAATACGTTTTCTCATGATTTCATCCTTTCTAGTTTTTTGCTTCTCAGTAATATGGAAAGCAGACGCAAAAGCCCTTGTTTTTGCAGTTGCAACTAAAATATCCAAAAACAAAGGCCGCTTTTGCTCCCATACATTTTAAAGCATGATAATATTAACATATTCGTACAAAAATGTCAATGAAAATGCGCAGGTATTTTAACAAAAAATCCAAATTATTTCGCGTTTTTTCCGTAAATGCCATTTAATTCATCGAAAAGGGTTGCGGAACATGAATGAACGATATAACAAAGACTATATGGGATTAAGTTTATTCATCAAAAAATCGGCGCGTACAGGGACGCGCCGATTTTTACTTATAAAATTCGTAATCTTATTAAGAATCAAAACATTCGACCTGCCAAAACCGACTTAACTTAAAGTTCCCTTCTCATTCACCCGACTCTAAAAGCGGTATCGCTTTAAGACAAATATACTCCTTTGTGAGGTTTTGCGTCACCGGAACGCGGCGGCAGGACTGGGGTATAGCCGCGGCGTACAGGTTTATTCTGCGGACATAATCGCCGGCTTTTCCGCCGTAAAAACTAAGCTTTTCCACGCCTATGGCCGCGTCGTTGACGGTCAGCGCGTACAGCTTCGCGCGGGACAAGAACCGCGTATATGTAATGTCGGAGGGGATATAAATTCCGATGCTCATGCGCCCGGAATAATCGGTCGTGTCGGAAGGGGATATTTTTCCGTTGGGGTAATCGCTTATGGTTTCTTGTTTTACGGTAAAACTCGCGTCCGGAAAAGCCGAGCGCAGCGCTTCGGTGACGGCAAGCCGCGTTTCCTCCATAAGCGTGAATTCTACATATTTGTCATAGCTGTCCGAAACCGTGCCGCCGAAAACATATATGGTATATACCGACGTCAGGTCGGTCTTGCCGTATATATCCGCGCAGAAAACGCCTTTTTCCCTGTTATAATAAGTGGCGGAAAGGGCCACGGCTTCGCTGTCGTACCGTTCGGAATAATAATTTTTTATCACGCCGTCGGACCGGAACGCCTCGACGGGACTGCCCATGACCGCGATGTGAAACGCGGCGGCGGCGACGATAACGGCGGCTGCTGCGATATAAATGGGTTTTTTCTTTTTAAAAAGCCAGACCGAAACCATGGCGAGCGTGACCAGCGTCCCGCAGACAACCCCTGTGATGATATTTACCGCCGCGCCGGCTTTATAATTATATATCGCCGAAAGGACATACCCGAACCCGGCGAAAAACAACAGTTTTATCCACCATTTCAGTTTGAGCAGGGCGCAGGCGAAGGCGAAGGGGATTATCAGCATGAAAGTGCTGAGAACGCCGCTTTCGGGGAGTATGAAGAACCCCCCCGCGAAGGAAAACAAACACGCCAGCGCTAAATTGGCGTATTCCATAAGGTTTTGGCGGGATTTTTGTGCTTTATCCATAAACAAAACGCGCCTTCCTTCCGCAAAATGTTAAAACTCAAAAACGATTCAGTCTTTAATATTATAAGGGTTGGTCAAACTGATTAACAGCTCGGTATCGTCGTCCTTCTGGCTGCGGTTGTTGCGGGTAAACCCGCATTTTTTACATTTGTGGGTTATGACGAAACCCTTTTTGCCGTCGACGGCGACGGCGGCGGGGACCATTATGCCCATGCAGCCGCAC
>CAYOGQ010000077.1:0-9572 GCA_964403645.1 uncultured Ruminococcus sp. | reverse complement strand
GACGAATGCTTGAGCATCGGACGATTAGCTGCTTAATTTTTTACCGGAGTATTGTAAAAGTAATAATTGACTTTTTGTGTTAAGAATATTCAGAGAATTCAACTGTTCACGTGTAAGCCCGTCTTTTAAAGTAAAAATAAGTTCCAAATTATTATCGGCGCTTAAAATGGTGCTTGGAAAGTAGAAATCATTCACTGAGCAATAACATATATTTTCCCAGTATTCCCAATATTTATCATGATCTGTTTTTTGAGCAAACAGCGAAGAACCGTGTGATAACAAAAGAAAAAAAATAGTCATCATTTTTATATTCATGGCGTTGTAAGTTTGTACTTGTTCCTTCACAAAAAAACGAATTTGCATTACAATGGATTTCGTGTGCTAATTGTTGCTTTTCTTCCCACTTTTTTTAAGAATTGTTCTGATTGCTTCCCCAATATATTCTGAAGTGTTAGATTTCTTTTTCTTTTCAGAATAGGATAGCGAAAAGGTTGTCAAAATATACACTGCGATTGAATCAAAATTCCTTTTATAGTATATACCTGTCATCGTTGGATCAATATTCATATTATTTGCAAGAGGTCCATACCATATTTCTGTCCCATTGGGAAGATTTCTGTAGGCCAGATCAAATGATAAAGAAAACATCGCATACTTGATACATTCAGAGAGTAAACTATCACTAACAAATGGAATGCTCATTACATACTGGTAAGAATTCTTTGGATCTATCTGCAGACCTTTATAATCGCTAAATGGATATTGTGTTGAAAATGTGACTTTTGTATTTGAATAAGGATAATTTCTAAACATATCTAAATATACACCTGGCAAACTGACTTTTGTTTGTGCCTGCAAATTGAACATCAGGAAAACAATTATCACCGTAATAATATGAGCTTTCATTGAATACCTGGTAAACAATAGTCGTGATTCAGTTTTGTCGTAGTCACTTTTTTGATTTTAAAAGCGCTTGTGATTTCCACTTTGTACCAATTCCGTTTCATTCTCTGGGTCTCAGCTTTTCTATAATCTTTGCATCAATCCAGTAAATATCAGTTGAACCATTCTGATGTGTTGTCATTGTATGTTCAAATTCCCGGTATGTTTGTGGTTTACTTTGTTTCTCAGTCTTAAGCCTTGAACTGGTAAAGAATAAGTATTTGCCATCTGGTGTAATCATAGGTGAAAATTCACTTTCTGAAGAGTTAATCCGATTACCCATATTTTTAGCCATACTCCAGGATCCATCAATATTCCGGAAACTTATATACAGGTCTGATTGACCGAATCCACCCTCTTTGTTTGAGGCAAATATGATAAATTTCTCATCGGGGTCAATATATGGATCAAAATTCCAGGTTCCAATATTTACTTCTGAACTAATTTGTTCTGCTTGCATGTATTCACCTCCAGTAAACCTTGAAACAAAAATATTGTTTGTACCTGGTGATACCCGTTGACTACTAAAATACAGATTTCCATTACGAGCAGTTGTTGGATAATAGTCCTCTTTAAACGAATTCACCTTTGAACCCAGGTTAATAGGTTCACTCCATGAGTCATTCACTTTATTACACATCCAGATATCATGGTCTGTTTTAGAAGAATCATGAGGATAAATTGGCCGTTTGGAGCAATAGAAAAGATTTTTCCCATCCGGAGAAATTGAAATATCAATATCACCATAAATGCTGGCAAATGGCAATAACGTTGGATTACTCCATCCTTTAGAATTCAGTACAGTCCTAAATATAGATGACATACCGGAATTAAAAACGCTGAAATAAAATTCATTTCCATTGGTTGAAAATACAGAATTTACTTCATTCATTCCTGTAGAAATAAAGCCAGAAGCAAATGCCATTGGTATAGAATCAGGTCGAACCTGTCCAAGGTATGGTCCTTTGAGATTCGAGAAATCTCTTGAATTATGTTGACAACCAGGAATTAATAAATTCAATAATCCTATAGTAAAAAAAAGTTTTATTGTTTTCATTTTTCTTTTGAATTATACCTGTTAAAAATGTCTGTTTTACACTTTGTAGTAACGGTTTACAGTATGAAAAGTTACCGATTTCTGGCTGTTTCCTGTCAAGGAACAAAAGTTGAAGCAGGCTACAACCCTTGAATTACTTACTGTCCCGGCAATTTTTTATAGAGTTAGTCACACTAAATTCAGCCTTCCTTTTCCGGGATACGGGATAGCTTTTTTGCGATTTCTACGTAAAAGAATTATACCTAAACTTTTACGATATGAAAACACAATCGAAATTACGCAAAAAAGCGTCAATATTCTCACTTGTTTCTACTTCTGAATTTCAAAGAACGAACGATATCTTTTATTTCGAATTTTCTTCCTTTGTTTTAATCCTCATAAGACCACTTCTGGCCTGCACCAAGGATTTCGTGCAACACGGCTTTAAGCCGGGCTTGCTGTGCTCGAAGCCTTATTTATTGTGCACAGTTTTTTAAAATATCTTTACGACTTTACTATAATCATCATCTAATGATAAATTTTCCAACTGCAATTGAATTATCATCAAGAAATATAACTACAGTATAAAGTCCTGGAGAAAGCTTGCAAATATTTACCGTTATTGACTTATTGTCAGAACCAATAAAATCTGGAAATACTCTAGTACCATAGCTATTAATGAAAGTGCATGAATTAGAGTAATTGTCATTTGAAAAACCACTGGGGTAAACTGTTAAGTATTGATTTAACAGGCTACTACTACCTTGAATATCAATCCGTATAACATTTTGAGCAGGATTTGGATAAATTTCGATTTTTTTTTGAAAGTTAAAACTTTTAATAGCCAATGAATTACTATCAGGAATAAGTTTTCCGAAAAAAGTATTATACATTGCGTTGCCTTGTATCTGAAAGCAATTTGGAGTTGTAAGGTATTCTGATATCAATCCTCCTGTAGTGCCAACGTATACAATATTATTGTATCTGTCAGCATCAATGTTATATATACTTTCCGAGGAACTACTTCCAAGATATGTCCCCCACAATTTTTGAAAGGAAGTATCAAAACAAGTAATAAAGCCATCCCGAAACCCAACTCCATTCCATAAATATCCTGGGTACCAATTGATTTGATGCGCTCCCGTTGTAGAAATTGAATTCTGACTATTTGTCACACCTGCTAATATTAATTTATCTCCGATAAGTACAATATCAGCAACCCCATCGCTATTTTCACCTCCGTAATACGATCCCCATAACCTAATTCCGTTTTTGTTGTATTTAATAACAAACCCCTCAGATTGTTCACTCGTTACTTTATATTGATTTGGTGTTGCAATGTTATCATTTGAAATTGTTCCTCCACATGCATAGACATTTCCAGTTGTATCGCAGCAAATTTGACCAACTAAATCGCCAAGAAATCCTCCAACATATGTTCCCCAGGTTCTTTGTCCGTTTGAGTCAAATTTTGCAATAAAACCATCCGTATAAATTCCTGCATAGTTTGGTTGCTGTGTACCGGGCGTTCCAATATTTTGATAACTCTTCGTACAACCAAAGATATATATGTTGCCATCTATATCAGTATTTACCCCTGCTGTTTCATCACTACCTTCACCACCATAATATGAACAGAATAACATTTGTCCGTGTTTATTAAATTTTGCCAAAAACCCATCTCCGTAATAACTACCTCCATAATTAGGCTGAAAACACCCAACTGAAACTAATCCTGATGTTGACCTTGTATTCCCAGATACAATAATGTTATTATTTTCATCAATAATTACTCCAGTTAAATAATCCTCATCATTACCTCCAAGATATGTACCCCAGAGCCTGTCACCGCTAGAATCAAATTTTGCAATAAATCCATCTGTTTTTTGTTTTTTTATTGCTTGATAGGAGCCTTGAGTTGAAATATTATTCGTACTCAAAGTACAACCTACAACAATAATATTTCCATCATGATCGATATCTACTGACTGTATTTCATCTCCCTTGTTTCCGCCATAATAAGTAGCCCATATTCGGTTTCCAGCTTTGTCGAATTTCAATAAATAGCTATCAGAATCACCTCCTCCATAATTTGATTGAAAACTACCTGGGGTTGTAATATTATCAGGACTTTCTGTACGACCAACTATGTAAACCTTAAAATCGTGATCGATTGCAATATCCCTCCCTTCATTCCAATCTGTCCAACCAGAACCACTATAAAAAGTTCCCCAATAGAGAATTGGATTCAATTCCAATCCATTTACAATTCTATTATATATATTTTCATTCTTGTATGTGCTTTGACTAAAGCCTGAATGAATAAAAAATAGGGTTGTAACTAATATTAGAATTTTCATATTTTTAAATTAATGATCTGATGTCGTTATTCCAGTCTACTTGTTTACCTGTTCTGATTAAATCATCTTAATATTTTTATTTCTGGGGAAAGATGCTATTAATAAATTGGTCACAATGGCTGAGGTTAAAAGTAGGCTGGCATTTCGGAGCACTTCACTGTCAAACTGAGATAATGTTCATTAGTTGACAAAACTATCAATTTAGAATCATATACCCGCTTGATTTTTGCCTTTGTTGCACTAAAATTTGCCTCAATATTCCCGCCTGTTTCTACTTCAGAATTTTAAAGAACGAACAATATCTTTTATTTCGAATTCTTCTTCCTTTGTTTTAATCCTCATAATACCACTTCTTACCTGCACCAAGGATTTCGTGCAACACGGCTTCATTCTGGTCTACGCCGCACGAAGCCTTATTTATTGTGCCAAGTTTTTTATTCTATTAAAATCAACGTTTCTTTATCCCCGTTAAAGAATGAGTAATCAATTAAAATAAATCCTCTTACACTACTAAATTTAAAGATCAATGTATTTATTGCTCCATCAATTTCAGATTTTGAATTTATGGTCCAAATAGTATCATTTTGCGCTATGTCAATCGAAATAACATTATAACTATTTTTACATTTCTTACCTGACCAAATACCAAATCCGTTTCCAATAAATAAAATAGATTGATATGTTTCTCCAACTTTATATTTTTTCCGGATATCAGGAAAGGGTGCGATCTCATTCATTAAATACTGATTATGTCGTGGAGGATGGATCCATGTTTTCTGATCATTTTCAATGACTCCTGTCGTATCAAATGCCATCCACCCCAACGAGAACTGATCTTTAAAGACTTTTTGTGTTTTCTTTTTTGTGGAATATTCCCAGATGGCTTCTTTCTGGTTCTTGTCTCGCTTCCAGTTTTGACCACTAATTACAAATTTTAACGATTCATTAACAGTAATTTTTTTATCGCTTTGGAAATATTGTACGCTATAATCAAACTTTTTTCCAGCATTAAAAACTTGTCCATTACATAAAAAAACTAAAAATGAAAAACTCAAAACAATATAAAAGGTCTTCATGTCAGAGATTATTATTATAAAAAATTACGCATAACGGATGGCCGGCAGTCGCAGAAAAGTGAGCGTGAATGAGTTGAAAGTAACGCTTTTCATTTTTGTGGCTGCTGGTTTGCTATAGCGCGCGTTAGTTTTCTTTTGTTTTCTCCACAATATCATGAATAGGTTTGAAAATGATGGTGTCCAGGTTGTAGAATTTCATTTTTCGCTTAACCTGCCTTTTACCTTCCTGTTGAACTACCGAGGATTCCTCGGTAGTTGTAAGCCCCTCTAATTCACCTGACTGGTAAATATTCCTTATGTGAAGTCCAATTGTATCTGAGTCCTCATCAAATAGCTGAGCAATCTGCCTTTGGGTCAACCAAACAGTTTCATTATCAAACTTCACTTCAATATTAGTTTGACCATCATCCGTTTGGTAAATTTTAATCTCTGAGTCTGCCATTATTCCGTTTTTAACATGACCAGTAAATTTAAAAGATATTATCAGGATTTATGATTCTTTTTTGTATTAATGCATGGCAACGCCCAGCCTGCAGCCGCAGTGCGGGGTTTACCTGTTGCTTCCTTTCGATTCGTTCCATGTTTACAGACTTGGTGAACGCCAGCCACCGGAATCCGCCCTCATTGTTCGGCTTCGATTCGTTGCATTAAATCCCGCCCCCCGTTTCCAGGAGACAGGATAGTTTTTTTTTTGCGATTTCTACGTAAAAGGTTTATAACCAAACTTTTACGATATGTAAACACATTCAAAATTACGCAAAAAAGCGTTTACTGTAGTAGAATAGGCATGCCACCAAATTTGCGGATTTAAAAAGCTTTATGAGTAACTGGACGATAAAGTCCGGCTCTCGGGTCATTCATACAGTATCCTGACCAATTATTCCCGCAAACTGGCTCAAATGAGTCTGCATTTCGGCAAACTTCCCGAGAACATCAGTGAAAAAGAGGTGAACAAGTACATTTGGAATAGTCAAGTTTTTCTTTTAATGCGACAACGGCTTCGGGAATGAACCGTTGCGTTTTCAGAACGTTTTGTGGTCTATGTAGTTGATCCTCATCAATTCACTTTTTTGTTATCCTCTAGTGGATTGAATATTTAACACCGGAAATAAATTCATCTGGGAATATGCCCGAATAAGAAAAAATAAAAGTTCCTTTGTACTAATAATAAGTATATTCATTTACTGAAACCCCATTGCCATTCCTTTGAACAATTAATCCATCTTTATAAATGTACGTATACAAAATATTATTCATTGATTTTATTGGGTTTACATCGCTTTTCCCGTAAAATGGATAACCATATTTTTGAAATGTTATAGTGTTTATCAGTTCTGTATAGAATGTACGAGAAGGATCATTGGAAGGAATATTGTTTCCGTCAACAACAAAACTATGAGTAGTAATAGTGGTATCTCCATTAACAGTTGTTACAGTTAATGTGTCATAGCCGTCATTATCGTAAAAAAAATATATATGTGTAGGAGGAGTCAAATTGTTGCATTGGTGAATAAGTAATCCATTTTTGAGAAATAAAGTATCTATCTCAAACAAAGAATTGTTGTTATTATAGTGTTTTGTAATTATGATATTGCCATTATAATCATAGATAGAGGATCCAACCTCTCCAAACTTGATATAATCACATCTTTTTATCAGGTTGCTATCATTATATGAATATTTGAAGAGATAATATTCTCCCCCCGGGAAAAATATTTTTGCAGTTTTTATCATATCCTTATGAATATTATTTTCCGAATTGCTAGTATCTGTTTTTTTACATGACAACGCAATTATTGTTAATAAGATAATAAATATAATTTTATTGAACATATTTCCTAATTTTATGATAATCATTTTATTAGTCTATTTCTAACTACAAAATATTTTGTTCATTGTCTACAACATCTTGCCCGGCGATATAGCAAAGGCGGCTCTTTTTCTAACCAACATTGCGTTAGCTTTGTTGTGGGTATCTGCATATTAGAGTACGCTTATTATTCGACTTTTAGTTCTCTTGGCTTTTGGAGTATAGATGAAATAAATTGATTTATTGTTTCTACTCCATTTCCTAGATTGTTGTAAACGCCAACAACTCTTGGAGTAATCATTGTCTTATCATCATACAGTTTTGTTTTTATCGCTCCCAGCGCCATAATTGCATTCTGAATTGTTGTTGAATTAATCTCGTTTGGCATTGGAATTAATGGTGAAATACTTTCTCCACTTATGCCAAGTGTCTGAACAACAAGAAACCCTGACACTTTTCCCATACTAACTTCGGCACCTATTGACAGAAGATTCCCTAAGTTGACAGTGCCTTTATTAACAGTAATATTTGCAGTAAGTCGTAAACCAATACCAACATAAATGGGGACAATAATATCTGGATCAAGTGAATCAAGAGAAGCAAAAGTCATATGTTCATTCAGATTTTTTTGCATTTTTACACCTTGAGATTCTGTTGTAAATTTAATATAATCAAGTGTTACAACATAACTACTGCCTTCATAACCAATTGAAGTGGCTGAGAATTTAATTCCACCACTTGCTGAAATCTGTCCAATAGCCAAACGCATTGTCTCATCTGGTAATGCCTGTAAAATTCTTAAATTACTTATTGCTGTAGTATCACAGTTCACCATATGAACAGGCAGAGGATCCAAAGGATGATATCCATACGAAGTGCTCTTCAAATCACTAATAGTTGCAGGAATATTCCTTCCACATCCGGAGATAAATGGGATTGCAAAAACGATATAAATAATTTTAAGTTTCATAATTCTCTTTGTTCTATAATGTGCTCTAACGCCCGGCCTAGCCGCCAGTGCGGGATTTACTTGTTGTCTCTTTTCCTCTCCTTTATTGTCTGCAGGTTTGGCGAATTCTATCCTCCCGAAACCGCCCGCATTGCTCGGCTGAAAGATCTGTGCGTGTAGTTTAATTTTTATGAATTCTGTATTTTAGAATTTCGTTTCTATAATAATTTGCAGTTTTTTCGTCACTTGAGAGCATATCCAAAATTATTCTATAAATCATTTCTGATGAAGTTATAATGTCTTTTTCGTCAATATTCTCATAATTCTCTGTATCTGGATTTGTTGGGATTTCAATATTTAAAGTCCACCATTTCTCAATTTTTATTCGGAGCGCAATCAAATTAGAGAGTCTATGCGGAAAATCATTTGGCAATTCATTGAAAACCAGATTCATTAATTCATGGGTTAATTTGTTCCTAAAGATTCTTAGTTCATTGAATATTTCGATATCTGAGTCGTTTATTGCTGTTAATTCTTTTAACCAAAGTAAAGTTGCTTTTATTACACTTTTATCCTTTGATAAAACGGTCTTTTCATATTTTTCATCGAAAGTGTATTCCTTTTCGTTGAATCCTGAACAAAAGAAAAACTTTACTTCCTCAATGATATAATCGGTAAATGATTCATACAAGGCAATAAATAACGCTGAAGAAATTAATTGTCCCTTCAAATTTTCAGGATTAAGAAAATCTATCCATTTATCAAGGTTATCTTTCATAAGTACTATATGGATTATGTGATAGGGTTCATAAAGTTATGAAGTTGAACAAAAAGTAAATTCTGACTAATGTCATGTATATGATTGATATTCTATATGCATTATTTTTTCATTTTTGCTCTTTTTTTCACCCTCCATTCAGCATTCGTTAGTTTTCGAAGTCAATAGACTGGATAGAAATCGTACCATTTAAAGAACCGATTACCATCCAGTCTATCTGGGGAATTGCCGCCAACACAATACTTGTAAAACCATGTGCCGTTGACATTTAAGCTAAGCTGAAATCCTTAATCAGCATTGGTTTCACAATTCTGTTAGTGGCTGATTAATTCTTTTAACAATACAAATTTATTTGCTTGGATTTGTCCCTCGCCAACGGTACGCTCGTCTAAATCCCTTATCTATTGCCTCCTTGACCGTCATTGCATAGAATTCTCCTCTGTTTCTTATTAAAGTATTGTCGTATTGCTGGTCAAATGGTAAATGATAAATTCTTTTTCCATCAATTGCTATATTGCATTTTATCATAGGATATTTTTGTAAGGACATTTCTTGAATAATACTAATATAATGTACCCCAATCTTAGGGCAGGAATCAGGTGTTTTTAGTTTGTTTTTCTT
>CAYOGQ010000076.1:0-9702 GCA_964403645.1 uncultured Ruminococcus sp. | reverse complement strand
CGGCGTCATGTCGAAAACAAAGTCTTTGCCCGATACCCGTACGTTTTCACCGTGGACGAATTTGACGTTGAAACAGTTCATTTTTTTATAATCGGTGATGAACGTGATAAAACATAACCTGTCGCGGATATGCGCGGGGAAAATTTGCATAAGGGCGTTCATGAAATCCAACGCCCAATCCGATAATTCCTCCGCGGGCATAACAGGCGCGATAAAAACGCTCCTGTTTTTGGAGGTGGCGGCGATTGTCAGAGCGTAGATAATTCGTTTTATCAGTTTTTCGTCGAATTCCGTAAAATATGAAGCGATTTCCTCCGCCGGTTTTGGAGTATATTCCAAAGTCGGATAATTTGTTATCGGATTAAAGTTCGGTGAGCATATGTCAAAATCCTCGATTTTTTCGCCGAACATATCGGGGTTAAAATATTTTACGCTCTGACACGCGAACAGTTCGTGTTTTTCATTTCGGTCCAATACGAGCGAATTTATTAAAAACGCGCTGCGTTCGCCGGTGTAATCGGAAGAAAGATATGTTATTTTACTGTGGACCAGCTCGCCTTCGGATGTTCTGAGCGCGCAATAAGCAGGCGGCAGCTTGCCGTCGAGTATCATTTCATATTCGGTTTTGCCCGGTGTAAATTCGCAAAGGCGTCCGAGGTTAATTTCAATAAATTCGCGGTCAAGCCCTGACGATTTCGCGAATGTGTCGAAACCGTCGGTCATGCGGAACATACTCGCCTTGGCGGGAACCCTTGAAAACAGATGTCTTTGTGCCATTTTACTATCCTTGTCAATATATTAAGCGGTGATTTATACGATAAAATCGCAGTTTTTTATATCAAAACAGCCGTTTTGACGCAGGTATTTTACAGGAAATTCCTCCGAGCCTGTGCGGGAAGCCCATTTATCCGCCAGTTCCTTTAAGTCTGCGGCTTTAATAAGGCATAACTGCGTGTCCGTTTCAACGTAAAACCTTACACATTCCCTGGCGCTTTCTTCGGTAAACCCGGGAGCCACCATTATCAGAGCGGCGACGCTTTTTTCGCCCTCCGCGGCGACCGAAGTATAAATGCTTTGCATATGTTCCGAAAGCTCCACCGGTTTTTCCGACGCGACGGCGGTATAAAGATAGAGTTTATCGTCGGATTTTATCCGCCCGGTTAGGTTTGTTTTGGAAAGAGGGCGGTCAAGCCGCACGGACAGCATTATTTCGAATACAAAGTTGGTGGTCTCCGCGAAAAGCCCCTCCGTGCCATGCGTCAGTTCTGTTTTCAAAAGATCAGTGTTCAGAGCGGCTAAACCTGCGTAATCCTTGTAATATCTTACCCTGTAATCGCTTTTGACGTCCGTATCCGTCGAATGTTCGTAATAATCGATCAGTTTTGCTATCAACGCCGGCTTGGAACCGAGGCGATTCATCCCCAGCTTGGCACACCAAGCCGAAAGTGCCTGACGGTTCAGCCCCTCGCTCGAATTCTTACTGCCGCCCATCAGTTCGCCGGGTTTAAGATATTTCATGACGAGCGCCGTTAATTGGGGTGCGGTCGGTTTTTCGGGGGTGGTTATTCCGAAAGAAGTGAGAATATTAATGACATATTGTTTTTTGTATTCGCTTAAAACAAATTCGATTATCCTGCCGTAAGCGGCGGATTTCATTTCCACGCCAAAATACTGCTTGATAATATCTGCGATCTCAGACGGGATAATATCGTAAATTACCCCGTCGGTTTTGCGTATTGAAAACAATAAACCCGATTTTTGCAGCTCCTGTCTGACGTTTTCGATTTGAGCGGTTGTGTGAGCGACGAATTTTATGCCGCAGGGGTATATTCCAAGGCTTGTAAGAAGTATGTACTCTTCTTCCGTGCCGATTCGGTAGTAATTTTTCATTGCGCCGACGACGGAAGCCGTTTCGCCAGTGAGCCTTCTGCCGCCGTCATACGCGGATTTCAGCAAAAAATTATATGCTTCCGCTTCCGGGGTGAGCTTTTTTAAACTTAATTTTGAAGCTTTTTTTATTATATCCCGCTCGTACTCCATGACTTCGAGAGTGACGCTGTTGGTTTCATAACAATAATCATTTTTTTCGAGCAATATATTCCGCAATAGGACGGGAAACACCGTGCCGACTTCAAGATCGTCGTGATTCGACAGCGCTGACAAAGCCTTTATAACTCGGGTGGTATCGCAATATTTTTCTTTCGCCGCGGTGACGGTATATATGAGCTTATCAGTGTCCGCCGTCTTCTTTCGCATAAACAGACCGGAACTCACCGGCGCCGCGTATGAGGACGCAATGCGTTCCAGCGCTTCCCCGCCGTACAAAAAGCTGATACAATCGTCGAATTTCATTTATTATGGTGCCTCCGGTAATGAGTTGATATTTATGTATAATTATTCAATGTTCAGGGCTTTCAACTCGTCGACGCTCGTTAAGCCCTGCAACACGAAAGTGCGGCAGGAATCCCAAAGCGGAACCAGCCCGTGTTCTTTCGTGAGCTTTCTCAGATCCTCGACGTTCATGCCGCCGATAATCGCATCGCGCAACGCTTCGTTAATATACATTATTTCATGTATGCCGAGCCTTCCGCGATAACCCGAATTATTACAGAACTGGCATCCGACGGGGCGGCAGATGGTGATAGGCTCGTCTATCTTTAATAGTTCCATTTCCTCTGCGTTGGTTTTTCCTTTTTTCTTGCAGGCGGGGCAGAGCTTTTTAACAAGCCTTTGCGCGATAACGCAGACCAGCGCGTCGGCAAGCAGATAAGGCACTGTGCCCATATCTTCAAGGCGGGTGATCGCGCCGGGAGCGTCATTGGTATGGAGGGTGGAAAACACCAAGTGTCCGGTTATGGCCGCTCTGACCGCGATTTGAGCGGTTTCTTCATCGCGGATTTCTCCGATCATTATAATATCCGGGTCCTGCCGTAGTATTGACCTCAGCGCCGCTGCGAAAGTGAGGTTGGCTTTGGTGTTGACTTGGACCTGGTTTATACCCGCCATGGTGTATTCCACGGGTTCCTCGACGGTAATTATGTTGACATCGGTTTTATTAAGCTCTTTTAAAAACGAATAGAGCGTCGTGGATTTACCGCAGCCTGTGGGCCCGGTCAGCAGAATGATGCCGTTCGGCCTTTCAAGCGCCTTGTCTATCAGCTTGTTTTCATCAGCGGTGAATCCCAAATCCTGTCGTGTAAAGAAAAAGGAAGATTTGTCAAGTATCCGGATAGCGAACTTTTCACCGTACATGGTGGGCAGCGAGGAGACGCGGAAGTCATATTCTTTTCCGTTGATCACCTGATGAATACGCCCGTCCTGAGGGACTCTGCGTTCGGCAATATTCATGTTCGCCAGTATCTTGATACGGGCGGAAATCGCCGAATACGCCTCTATGGGAAACTCCGCTCTGTCGCGCAAACTTCCGTCGATACGATATCTGACCTTAACCGCCGATGAAAACGGCTCGACGTGAATGTCGCTCGCTCTGTACGGAATGGCTTCCTTGATAATGGAATCCACCAATCGCACCGCCGGGTTGTTTATAATGTCGTCTTCGTCCTGTAAACCGTCGATTGACGAGGAAGCGCGCTCCTGCGGTTTATTGGTGTCCGGCTGGCTGATGGCGTGGAGCGCTTTGGCTGTTTGTATAACCGCCACTATCGAGTCGATATAGACGTCTATCTGCGTGGGTGGCACATAGATAAAGTCCAAAAATCCCGAATAAAAGGTGGAAATCATCGAAATCGCGGAGCAATTAAGCGGCTTGCCTACGGCGACCAGCAACACTCCGTTTTTATCTATCGACACCGGAAGGAACTTGTTTTTTCGCATGAAATCATAAGTAAAATTATCAAGCAAGCTCTTGTCGATATCGAGCATATCCACTTGCAGCGTGGGAAGGTTGTAATATTCGGAAAGCGTCGTAACTTCCTCAAGCTCAGTGACAAGCTCCTTTTTTATCAGATATTGCTCCGGAGTGACGCCCATGCTGGTGCATTCAACGAGCATATCGTCCGCGTCTTTGCGTTTTATAAATTTTTTATAGACAAAATATTGGAAAATATCAAAATTAATATTCATTATAGGTTCCTTGCCGCCAGTCGAATTGTATGTTTTTACAGATAAGTTTGCATTATTGAGATCATGGGCGCGTAGATCGCATAAAAGAGCGTACCCACGGACCCGCCGAGTATGGCTATCAATATCGGTTGCAACATCGAGGTGAGCGTTGTCAGTGAGGAATCGACTTGGTCGTCGAAATAGGAGCAGGAGCGGGCGAGAACCTCGCTTAATGTTCCGGTTTTTTCACCTATCGCCACCATTTGAAGCAGTATACCGGGAAAAATATTATTAGTTTCCAAAGAAGCGGTTATGCTGGTACCCAGGCGGACATCGTCTACGGCTCTTTTAAAGCGTTTTTCGATATTGGCGTTACCCAGCACCACCGACATGGTGTCCATAGCGTCAACGACGTCCATACCGCTCGATAACAGCAGACTGTAACCTCTTGCGAACTTTGAGGTTATAAGGTTAACCTGCACCTTGCGGTATATCGGTATTTTAAGTTTTACGGTATCGAAAAAGTAACGGCCTTTTTTGGTCTTTTTAAAAGAAACGATAAGGAATGAAAACAATATAACCGAAAGCATAATCGTCTTCCAGTTGCCCAAAAGCCAATCGCTCATTTTGTAGATAGCCGCGGTGATAGCGGGCATTTCCACTTTCATGTTCTCCAGAGCGGTTCTGAAAGTGGGTATAACGTAAACGAGCATGATTACGATAATTCCCACCGTGAGCGTCAACAATATTCCCGGGTATATCAATGCGCTTTTAGCTTTTTTCTTGATTTCCCTGTCTTTCTCGTAATATTCCGCGAGCGACAACAGCACCCGATCGAGTTGCCCGCTGATTTCGCCGACAAATACCATGCTTCTGAAAAAGCCCGGAAAAACCTTTTCGTGCTTTTTCATAGCTTCCGAAAGCGACAAGCCGCCTTTTATGTCGTCGTAAACGATATCGAGGATGTTTTTAAAATATGTAGTATAGCCTTGGTTTTTTAATATACCTATCGAGTTGACCACCGAAATGCCGGCGTTTATCATTATCGAAAACTGCCTGCAAAACGTGGTTATCTCGTTGAGTTTTACTTTGCCCAAAACGGTGAAAAAGTTGCTCGGAGAAGCGCGTTTTACCTGGTTGCAGGACACTAAAAAAAGGTTTTGCTTCGCCAATTGCACCGCAAGGTCTTTTTCATTTTCCGCGACGAAGCTGCCTGTAAATTTTACTTTATTAATATTAACCGCAACATATTTAAATTTCGGCAATATATTAACCTCCGATTATTAAATTCATATAAATATCAATTATCCGCTCGCCGAAAAAAAGAGCTACGAGGTCGCCGAGTACTATAAACGGAGCGAATGGGTATTCGTGAAAGCGGTCGTTTATTTTTTTAACGTGTTTTACCGCGACAAGCACTATGCTCGCCGTCACGGACGAGACGAACATGACTAAAATAAGCCCCTGCCAGCCGATTAACAAACCGCTCGACGCCATAAGCATGACGTCCCCGAGGCCGATTCCCTCCCTTTTGATAACGAGATAAAAAACCAAATATATCGCCGCAAAGACAACCCCGCCTGCCGCCGCTCCGATAAGACGATCTGTGACTTCCGCTTTCTTCAATGTAAACAGAGCCGCCGCGCCGAGCGCCGCCAGAGCGATCTGAAACCTGTAAAATATCAAACAACAATCAATGTCAATTGCCAATATACAGATAAGAGTTGAGCAGACAGCCATTGCAATAAGGCTGTAAACGATATTTGTTTCCCAAAACACGAAAACGCATAAAAGCCAGAGCAGGCAATTTGCGATTTCTACAACGGGATACCGCCACGATATCCGCGCTTTGCAATCACGGCATTTGCCGCGCAGAATTATGTATGATAACACGGGGATGTTGTCGTACCACCTGATATTTTTACCGCATTTCGGACAATGCGAGGGGGGCAGCGCGACATTCATGGCGTTGGGGACACGGTAAATTAATACGTTTAGGAAGCTGCCGAAGCATAGGCCCGTCAGTGCGGTTAAGATATAAACGATTTCTTTTATTTCCATTTATCCGTTCTTTTCATTAATTACTATGTATATAGCTGACGATTTTACCGCTTTCGGTTGTGACGGTCAAAACCGTTTTCCCGTTCTTATCTCTGACGGTGAGCGTGCTGCCTTCAATTAAGACGTCGAAATTTGTATAATTTTCGGGTAAAAACGGTTCGTTATTCCGAATATGAGCGATATAATCTTCCCCGATTTGATCTATTGCGTTATATTTCGACAAATCCGCACTGTTTTGCAAATCGTCGTCCACCATGTTGACGGTGGCATACATGATTGTTGAAATCAACAGAAAAACAACCATCATGACATAGATCGCTGTTTCCAGGGCGATGCCTTTTCTGCCGCGTTTGGCTAAATTTTTTGACCCGACCATGCTTTACCCTCCCTTGACAAACGGTAAAACGGATCCGTCGTCTTGCTTGCCGAACTCATAGAACAACGCTCCGTCTTTGTCGATGGCGGTTGCCACGAAGGTTTTCTTTTCCCAATTAATGGTGACGACTGCATTGTAAGTTTTATCCCAAAAGACATAAACGTCATCTAAGAAAATCTGCACCTCAGTGTAATCGCCGTTTTCGCTGTCCTTGCCGTAAAAAGCCAGAGCTTTGTTGAAAGCAGCCGAATCTTCGCTGAACTTGAAACATTCAAGGCAGTCATTAATCAGGTTCAATGAGCTAAACCGCATGACCACACGCTTGTTAACCCGCATTGAAGCGGTGACGGCGGTGAAAGCGGAAACCGATACTATCGAAATGAGCATCATGGCGACGACCGCTTCGGCAATCGAAAAGCCACGGCGTGCCGGCATTTTTTCCATAACGCTGCCTCCCAAAATTAAAAATTATGTTGCAGGTTGTAGGTGTCCGCATAAACGGCGCCGTAAAGTTCCAGATTCGCGCACACTTTTGAGCTGAAATGGTCGGTGTTGAAACGCCTAAACTCGATACCGTTCTCCTTCTTTTCCCGGTTCACGGCTTCGATCACAGAGGCGAACTGCGGGGGAAGGTTGACGAGTATGTATTCGGGGTCGCAGCCCCTGCCGATTCCGCGGTTGGCGCGCGCCAAAAGCAACGCCCATTTTTGCAAAATACGGAAATTTTCCGCCACTCTGCCTTCGGGCGTCTCCGGTTCGGGACGCTGCATGAATTTGGGGAGCTTGCGCGCTGTTTTTTTCACCATCAATTTCGGCGTTTTTTTGTTGTCGGCTTGCGTCGGGGCTTCCGCGGGCGCGCCCCCGCCGTTGCCGATAACCTGGTCCAAAAAGCTTTCGGAATCCTCCTCCGCATCGATATCGAGCAGAGTCAGCTCCTTGCGCTTGGCTTTTTCTTCCGCGTTGAGGACCGCCAGTTCGGCGATATCGTGGTTATACAGCGTGGATTCGTTGACAATCTTGTCCGGCGTTAAAATTTCATACCCTATGGGATGGTTAAAAAACCCGACCAGCCTGCCGCGCGCGCATATGACAAATCGCGTTGAGGTCTTTTTGACGTCCATGAAGATAAACGACCTGCCGCGGTTACGCGACTGGAGCGCGAAAACGGAGTTGAGCGTCGCCGCTCCCGAATAAGTGAATACTTTCGGGGGCATCTTCACCCTTTCAAGAGCCTTTTTGTAATTATCCAGCAGTTTTTTGCGTATGGAGGTGAGGGTGTAGGTCACCATCTTATTGTTCGAGCCGATGGTAGAACAGGACATCCGCAGGGCGTTGATGTCTCTGTAAGTTTCCGATATGTTGATTTCAAGCGATTCCTGCACGCGCTTTTTGCTTATCGCGGGAATCGTGATTATATCGAGTGCGGCGCAGGCGTCGGGCAGCACCACATAATGGTTGATGCTTTTGACCTGCGGCATACTTTTGGAAAACTCCGCAAGAGAAGCCGAAAGATAGTCGAAAAACTTCGCGTCTTCGGGGTTTTCCTTAAACGGGACGCGGGTGACGTGCGCGGTCTTGCCGTTTTTGCCCTTGATATCCATGATATTTATCATTTTGGTTTGCATATCAAGGCTCACCACCACGGAAAGGTGCGCCGTTTTTATTTTATTTAAGAATATCCCCGCGAAAGAGAGGTCTTTTTGCCATTTGATTTTCGGGACCGGTCTTTTTTCGGCTTTGCGCTTTTTGTTTTTATTTTTCTTTTTGGCGTCGTCCTTTTCGGTGTTTTTGGTTTTGTTCCGGACACCGGATTTTTTATTGCCCCCGGCGTCTTCCGCTTCCGCAAAATCGCCGTCGGTTCCCGCCGCGGCTGTGTTCCCGCCGCTGTATTCCGTATCGGCATAGGCTTGGGGGTCGGATGTTTGAAGTCCGTCGTCCTCCGCGACGCCGCTTTTGGCGCCTTTGGCACTTTTGTCCTTCTTTGACCGCTTGGGCGGCTTGCCGTTTTTGGTTTCTTCCCCGTAAAAACCGGGGAGCGGCTGAATATCGGTTAAGGTAATGTCGCCGTCCAGACCGTAATCAACCGAATAAAAGTCGGCCGCGGACGCGCCGGTTTGACCCGCGTTTGGGTTTTGGTTTTTTTCTGCCATTTATAACTCCATATTATATAACACGACTTGAACGCTAAACGCTAAACGCTAAATGCTAAACGCTTAATGCTAAACGTTTATACGGATACTTCTTCCGAGGATTCGCCGTACCCGCTCTCCGCTACGCCGTCAGGCGAGCTTTCTCCGGAAACGGAAACGGGAACGCTTTCTTCGGACGAGGTATCGCCGGACGAGGTATCGCCGGACGAGGTATCGCTGGGTGCGCTTTCTTCCGGGGCGGGTGTATCGCCCGTACATTCCGCGCAGCGGATGTAAAAAACAAAGGTGTAGTCCGAATCGCCGCCGTCATATTTCAACGTGCAGGACACCAGTCCTCCGGTGCTGACGACGCCTTCGTATTTCGGCAACAGCGCGAAAACCGCTTCGGTTATTACGGTAAATTCCGTTTCGTCGGTTTCGTCGCCGTCTCTGGGCTGCAGGCGCATGACGCCGTCGGTTATTCCGCAGGTTTTTGCCCCCGTGCCTTTTATCGCCGTCAATTGATTTGCGGCAACGTCAAAAACACATTCGGCGCTGTCGAAGGACGACGCCCACAGCGTTATTTCGTTTCTGGCGCGTCTCAGCTCGGTCGTCCGGACGAGGGCGTTTTCGCTGTAACCCGCTGTTTTTGAAATCAACGCCACTATCCCCACGGCTATTGTGGTGATGACGGCGACGAGCGCCATGGTGACGGTCAGCTCTATCAAGGTAAAGCCTCCGCGCCTTACCGAACGCGGGCGGCGGCGCGCCGGACTTTTTGTTTTTTGTTCCGGCTTCCTCTCTGCCGGGTTGTTCGTTTGAGGGTCTCGGCGCATAAGGGCACATTTCCCTCGCTTTCCAAAGATTTACTTTTTATATCTATAATTTGCGGAAACCCCCATCCAAAAATGGGGGTTTCCTTAAAAATTATTTTGATTAGGGCTTGGGTTATCAGCCTGAGGTGACTTCGGAGGGTTCGGAGACTTCAGGGTCTTCGGAATTATTTTGAACTAAATCGCCATCTACCCATTTATAATCTTTTTTAGCTACGAAAATAACACATGTTGTGGTAAA
>CAYOGQ010000075.1:0-9784 GCA_964403645.1 uncultured Ruminococcus sp. | reverse complement strand
GCTGTCGTAATACGAATCGAAAACCAGCGTTTTAAGCGGTTTGTTTTCGTCGCCCTTAGGAGGCGGGATATCTCTCACCACCGCTTCGAGCACGTCCTTTATGTTGATGCCGTTTTTCGCGGGTATTTTGGGGCAGTCCTGCGCGGGCAGGCCGAGTATATCCTCGATTTCACGCACGGTCATGTCGACGTCGGCGGAAATCAGGTCGATTTTATTGACGACGGGGACTATTTCCAAATTGTTGTCGACGGCTAGATATGCGTTGGCGAGCGTCTGCGCCTGAATACCCTGCGTGGCGTCGACGACCAGCACCGCGCCCTCGCAGGCTTTCAGGGAGCGGGAAACTTCGTAATTGAAGTCGACATGCCCCGGAGTGTCGATCAGGTTCATCACATATTCGTTCCCGTCGTCTGCTTCGTAAAGGAAACGGACGGCGCGCGCCTTGATGGTGATGCCGCGTTCGCGCTCCAGCTCCATGTTGTCGAGTATTCGATCCTCCATCTCGCGCCGCGAGACGGTCTGTGTAAATTCAAGCAGCCTGTCCGCCAGCGTGGACTTGCCATGGTCAATGTGGGCTACAATTGAAAAGTTTCTGATTTTTGATATATCACTCATACATTCCTCTTAATTAATTTGTTTGTGTCGGAACTCTATATTATCACGGTTACGATTTATTATTATCGTTGTTTTTTCTAAACACAAACAATTTTCGTCCCGCATAATTCCAAATCAGCACTATCCCCGCGGAAACCACGTGCGTCGAATAATACGGCACAGCCTTATCCCCGAACGAAGCGAGCGGCACGTCTGTGACCACGGCGCCGAGGTACATCAACAACTCCTTCAGCCCGAAACCAACTATCCCCACGGCGGCGAATATCAAAAACGCCCTCACTGTCTTGCCCTGCTTCTGCTGAACCTCGGTTGTGAAAACCCAAAGCACCGACAGCAGATAATTTACCGCCAGTCCGACTGTAAACCCCGCAGCGGTGGCGATAAACGTGTTGAACGACGTCTCGCCGCCGAGGAAAAACCGCCACAACACCCAATGCGTGCCGGTTTCGAACACAAACGCCGTCCCGCCCACCACGCAATAACGAATAAATTCCCAAAAATTATGTTTCCGCAAGTCGGTCATATTCATTCCGCCGTTCTCCCCATCGCCTCGGTCATCGCACTCCATACAGCCTTCGCCATATAGTAATTCCCCAAATCGTTGGGGTGGAGGTTGTCCACGGCGAAAAGGTCGCGCATTTCGTGCGGAAAGAATTCGCCTCCGTCGATGAAATATACGTTGTCCCCGCGCAAAAACGCCTTGTCGTAGGTGGCTTTCACTATATCGCGCCGCGCGAAATCCGATGTTTTGGGTTCCCAGAAGCAGGGATGCGACATGATGATTATCGGCATATCGGGGTGACCGGCGCGCACCGTCTCGTAAAACGGCAGATGCGTGTTTTGCAACTCTTCGAGCGTTCGCGCGTTGTAGTCGTAATCCATCACAAAACAGGAAAGCTCCCGCGACGCGAGATTTTCCGCCGCGTACAGCTCGCCGAAAGCGGAGCCGGAAAAGCCGAGGTTGACGTTGTCGCAGTCGAGGGCGCGGCAGACGATGTTTGAATACATATTCCCCGGACGGGAAACGCAGCCCCCCTGAGTGATCGACGAACCGTAAAAAGTGCAGGGCTTGATTCGCCTGGGCGCGGGGGAAGCGACGAAGCAGCCCTCCGGCAGCCCCAGCGACAGGATCTCGATCCCTCCGTAGAGCGGGAATTCGATCATAAGTTCGGTCGCCGTCCCGGGCAGGTCGATAACCTGATTGTTTTCGTTGGGATTGTCGGCGAAGGTCTGCATCTGCCGCCCGGTGTAGCGGCGGTCGGTGCCGGAGCCGATATACATGTCGAATCCGTACACACCCCTGTCGCAGAAATGGTGCATCCCGAGTATGCAGGCGCGGTATTTTACTTTCAGGCTCACGCTTTTTGCGTCCGTATAAAACCTGAGCGTTCCGCCGGAGGTATTTTGGGCGAGTAATCTGTGCGCTTCGGTATAAGTTTCCTTTTTGTCGGCGTCCAGGCGGAGATATTCGCCGCCGTTGTTATCCGGATGTTTTATGCCGCCTATCTCAAAAACCGGGTATCTCGCGTCCACATAAACGTAATTATCGTCTCTGCCCGTTATATATTTGGCGTCGATATCGTAAAGATTTACAAAACTGCCCGCGTCGTAAGCGTACGGCGAAACCGTTGAAACTGTTGAAACCGTGGAAACCGGCAAAACGCCGAAAAAATTATCTTCCATTATATAAATCCTTTCAAAAGCGCTGATTATCACCGCATTTTATCATAAGGACGCAAAATTTGCAAGTGCATATTGAAAAAGGTTAAAATATATGTTAAGATAAATTACCAATCACAAAGGCGGGTGTCAGCGTGCTTTTAAAAAACATAAGCGCCGTCGGCGAAGATTTCAAAACGCTTAAAAACGTCTGCGTGGGCGTAAAAGACGGCGTGATCGACCATATCGGCGGTTATAAAGAAGGCTACGGGGAGGAGTTCGACGGCGAAGGCTTCCTCGTCGCTCCGGCGTTTTGCAACGCCCATTCGCATACCGCGATGACACTGCTTCGCGGCGTGGGCGGCGATCTGCCGCTCGACCGCTGGCTGCACGAAGCGATTTTCCCGCTTGAAGCCAGACTTACGCCCCGCGACATTTACAACGGAACCCTCGCGGGCTGCGCGGAAATGCTAAAATACGGCGTCGCTTCCTGCAACGATATGTACTTTTCGGGCAGATCAATGGCGGACGCTTATCATGACGCCGGTATGAAAGCCAATATCTCCCTCGCCGTCACCTGTTTTGACGAAAATCAAAACTTCAAAGACCACCCGCTGTATACCGAATACGAATCGCTCGCGGAATATCTCAAAGGCGACAAAAACCTGCGGCTCGATTATTCCGTACACGCCGAATACACCAACACGGTAAAGTCCATAACCGGAGTCGCCGAAAGAGCGGCGTCATGCAACGCGGGGATGCACATCCATCTTTCCGAAACCGAAGCGGAGCACTCCGGCTGCGTGGCAAACCGCGGACAGACCCCCGCGAGGTTTTTCGGGGACCTCGGCGTTTTCGACCTCAGGACCGTCGCCGCCCATTGCGTGTGGTGCGAGGACGACGATTTCGCTCTCATGGGCGAAAGCGGCGTCTATATGGCGTCCTGCCCGAATTCCAACCTCAAGTTGGGGAGCGGTATCCCCGACTACAAACGCGCCGCTTCAAACGGCGTCCGCGTTTGCCTCGGCACCGACGGCGCGGCTTCCAACAACAGTTTAAATATGGTCAAGGAAACCAAACTGATGGCGCTCCTCACCAAAGGTTATAACCGCGACCCCTCTCTCTGCCCCGCAAGCGAAGCGCTGACAGCTTCAACCCGGACCTCCTGGCTTTCCCAGGGCAGGGATAAATCGGGCTTGATAAAAGTCGGCTTCGACGCCGACCTCGCCGTTTACGATATCCATACCGTGAACACGCAAAAAGCGCGCGACGGCGTCGACACGCTGGTTTACGCCTGCGACGGGGAAGCGTATATGACCCTATGCGGCGGTAAAATACTTTATAAAAACGGCGAATATTACACCATAGATAAAGAAAAACTCGTTTACGAAATAGAAAAGCTTGAAAAACCATATAAGGACGGTTAAAAATGTACGAAACAGCGGCAAAGCAAATAAATGATTACGCAAAAAAATTTTTCCCCGGGATTTCTTTTTCCACGGCGGTGGTGCTGGGTTCGGGTTTGGGCAGATTCCCCGCAAGGTATGACTACGCCCCATCGGTGAGTTATAAAGAAATAGAAGGCTTCGCGCCCTCCTCCGCTCCGGGGCACGAAGGCAGGCTGTATTTTATAAAACAGGGCGGATACGGAACGTTGTGTTTTTCGGGCAGGACGCATTATTACGAAGGCAGGGGAATGGAAGCGGTGGTTTTCCCCGTAAGGGCGATGAAAGCGGCGGGTATCAAAAACCTGATACTCACCAACGCCGCGGGCGGGATCAACCGCGATTTCCGCGCCGGCGATTTCATGCTTGTGACCGACCATATAAACATGATACCCAATCCTCTGATAGGGGCTAACGACGAACGTCTCGGCGTCCGGTTCCCGGACATGACCGTACCGTATGACACGGAATTTCGTAAAATAATAAAAACGGAAGCAAAAAGGTTACAAATTCCCCTGCGGGAAGGCGTGTATATCGGCGTTACCGGACCGTGCTATGAAACGCCCGCGGAGATCAGGGCGTACCGAACAATGGGCGCCGACGCGGTGGGGATGTCCACCGTGCCGGAGGTCATCGAGGCGCGACGCTGCGGCATACGCGTGTGCGCGCTGACGCTTATCGCAAACGCAGCTTCAGGGCTGAACGACGAACCGCTCACCGAGGAAGAGGTCATCGCCGCCGGGGAAAAAGCCGCGTCGAGATTTGGCGAACTGATCGAAAACGTGTTATATTCGATAAACAATATCAAGGCGCAGTTATGAGGACACTCCGTTTCGACGTTGAAACGGGCGAGCTGGTCGCCGTTGACCAGACCAAGCTGCCGGCGGAAATCGACTTTATTCGCATTTCCGAAGCGCGCGCCCTCTACCAAGCCATAAAAGATCTGGCCATACGCGGCGCGCCCGCCATCGGCGTCGGCGCGGCTCTGGGACTTTACGCCTGCGCGCTGCGCTTCGAGGACCGTACCCCGGAGGGCTTTCGTTATTCATTCTCCAAGACCGTCGAATTCATAGCCTCATCCCGCCCCACGGCACGAAACCTGTTTTACGCCTGCGGCAGGATGAAAGACGCCTCCCAAAAGGGAAACAGTGTCGTTGAAATTAAAGAGAGTCTGAAAAACGAGGCGTTTGCCATCGAGCAAGAGGATATCGCCCTCTGCCGCGCCATAGGCAAAAACGGCGAAAAACTTATAAAGGACGGCGCGTCGGTACTCACCCACTGCAACGCGGGCTCGCTTTGCGCGGTCGAGTACGGCACCGCCCTCGCCCCGATATACGAAGCTAAGTCCAAAGGCAAAACGGTTTCCGTTTACGCGGACGAAACCCGCCCGCTTTTGCAAGGCGCGCGGCTGACCTGCTTCGAGCTGACCGAAGCGGGCGTCGAAACAACTCTCATCTGCGATAACATGGCGGCTTCTCTCATGGCGAAAGGGAAGATAGACCTTGTGATAGTCGGCTGCGACCGCGTCGCCGCCAACGGCGATTTCGCCAACAAAACCGGCACCCTTTCGCTGGCGGTGAACGCCAAATATTTCGGCGTGCCGTTTTACGTCGCCGCGCCCTCCTCGACAGTCGACCGGTCGATTAGCGACGGCGGGGCTATTGTTATAGAAGAAAGGGACGGGACGGAAATTTCGGAAAAATTTTTCACCGCTCCCATGGCTCCGCCGAAAGCGAAAATATATAATCCCGCTTTCGACGTGACGCCGCATGACCTTGTCACCGGATATATCACAGAAAAAGGAGTATTGGAAATCATATAAAGGAGAAGCGCAATGCGGATACTCGTTATCGCCAACCTGAATTCGGGGAAAGGCAAAGCCAAGGAATATCTTCCCGTGGTAAAACGGGAACTGAAACCCGACAACGAACTTAAAATATACCTCACGAAAGACCGCGAGCATACCGTCTCGTTTGTCGCAAAGCACTGCGCGGCATTTGATATGCTCATCGTCTTGGGCGGCGACGGCACGATGAACGAAGTCATAAACGGCTATGTTCCCGCAAAATGCAAGACACCGGTGGGTTACATACCCACCGGCTCGACCAACGATTTCGCGTCGTCGCTCAAGCTGGCTAAAAACCCCGCCGAAGCCTGCAAAGTGTTTATGAAGATGAACACCCGGAAAATCGACGTCGGCGTTATGAACGGCAGATATTTCACTTATGTCGCGGCGGCGGGCGCTTTCGCTGAGACTTCCTACGCCACCCCCGCGGATTTAAAGCACAGGCTCGGGTATTTCGCGTACGTCCTCAGCGGAGTGAAGTCGCTTTCCGCGATAAAACCGCTGCACCTCCGCCTGACGGTGGAAGGCAGGGTTATTGAGGACGAATATCTTATCGCCCTTATATCCAACTCCACAAGCGTCGGCGGGGTGTTCAACTATGAGGAATCGCTGGTGACGCTCGACGACGGCAAATTTGAAATAGCGCTTCTAAAAGAACCCGAAAACGCCAACGAATTCGGCTCGGTATTGAAAGACGTCATTTACAAAAACTATAACGGCGACTATATCACCCTCGTTTCGGCGTCGGAATTACTGATAGAATCGCCTTCGCCCATAGCCTGGTCTCTTGACGGCGAATACGGAGGGGAATACACGTCGATGAGGGTGGAGAATATAGGGGGAGCGCTGAATTTGTTGGTTTGATTATCGGGGGCAATTAATCATTATAATAAAAAAATATTGACAATCCCCGTTTTCCATGTATAATAGGATTGTTATCCTGCTGTTTAAAACAGTATTAAGTATGACAAAAGGCATGGTTTACATATAAACACTAACAAAACCGTGCCGTGGAGGTTGAATTCATGAAATATACCCGCGCGGTGGGCGTTGCCCGCTTTGTTTTGGCGATATTGGTCATCGCCCTTATTATGACACTCGCGGTCTGCGGTTACAGCAACTGGAACCTGGGCGGCGTTTTTGACGAAGGCACGGTCACCTTGGGGCTCGATTTACAGGGCGGCTCGGTAATCACCTTCCGCGCCGTTCCCGAAGCAAACGAATCGGTTTCGAGAAGCGGCATGGATTCTGTGCTGCAAGCCATGCGTACCCGTCTTGACGGCGCCGGGCTTACCGAAGCGAGCTGTTACCTAGTGGGCGAGGATATGATCACCATCGAAATACCCGGCGATTCCGACCCCAACCAAGCGGTGAAAAACTTCGGCGCCATGGGCAAGCTGACCTTTCGGGCGTACGACAGCGCAGCCGACGCGTATGACACGATCATCCTGACCGGCGACGACGTGGAAAAAGCCACCGCCGCCCAGATGCAGACCGATAAAGGATACCAAAACGTGGTGTCTCTCTCCTTTACGGAAGACGGAGCCAAAAAATTTTACGAAGCCACCCTCGCCGCGTCCAACGCGGGCAAAGGCACCAAAGCCAACAGCATAGCCATATACATGGACGAAAACCTGCTTTCCAATCCCAGTGTTGACGAACCGATCGAAGGCGGCAAGGCCACCATAAGCACCCAGGGCGGCATGTCGTCGGAATACGCCGTCAGCCTCGCCGGAAACATCAACGCCGGTTCTTTGAAATATAAGCTGGAGGAAGCCTCCATACGCACCGTGGGTCCGACGCTCGGCGAAAAATCCCTCACCACCTCACTCAAAGCGGGGGCGCTGGGCATCGCACTGGTCGTCATATTCATGATCGCCGTTTACCGCGTCCCCGGCATGATGGCATCTATAGCCCTTATGGCTTACGCCGCGTTGTTCATGCTGTTTCTGACCATTTCCAAAGCCAACCTGACGCTGCCGGGTATCGCGGGCATCATACTTTCCATAGGTATGGCCGTGGACGCGAACGTTATTATATTCGAAAGGATGAAAGAGGAACTAAAGCTCGGGAAATCCGCGAAAGCCGCCATCAAAGCGGGTTACGCCAAAGCTTTTTCGGCGATATTCGACTCCAACGTCACCACCCTCATCGCAGCCGCGGTATTGTACTTCCTCGGCTCCGGGACCATCCAGGGCTTCGCCGTCACGCTGGGCGCCGGCGTTGCGATCTCGTTCTTCACCGCTCTCACCGTGACAAAGATATTGTTGAACATAGGCTGCTCGATGGGATTTACCAAAATAACTCTCTACGGCGTCAAAGAGAGGAGAGTTGACTGATTATGATGAAAAAATTGTTAAACTTCGACGTTATTAAAAACTCCAAAATCATTCTGATTATCACCGCCGCGCTCGTACTCGTGGGGCTGGCGTCGATGATATTCTTAGGCTTTAACATCGACATCGACTTTTCGGGCGGCACCGAGATACAGCTCGACATCGGGCGTGACGTCACCTCGCAGGACTGCGACGATATCAACGGTATAATCGAGGAGCTTTTCGGCAAGCGGTACGTTTCGTCCACCACCAAAGACTTGAACCAAACCACTCTCGCTATAATCCGCACCGGCACGGCGGAGCTGACCTCCGCGCAGCAGGCGACGCTGCTCGACAAACTGGACGAGCATTTCGGCATAAACCATACCGAAAGCACGGATTTCCAGATCAACTATATCTCCGCCACCGTCGGCGACCAGCTTAAGAACACCGCCATTGTTTCCGTCATAATCGCCATAATCGGTATGCTTTTGTATATAGCCTACCGCTTCAGGTCGTTTGATTCGGCGCTCGCCACGATCGTCTGCCTGGCGTTCAACTCGTTCATAATGGTGGGCGTTTATTCGCTGTTCCAGATACCCGTCGATTCCAACATCATAGCGGCGCTTTTGACCATCCTCGGTTATTCCATCAACGCCACCATAGTCATCTTTGACCGCATACGCGAAAACAAGACCCGTGAGGGGGACGTCAAGACCTTCGCGCAAATTATTACCGACGGCACGAAGCAGACCATAGGGCGTTCGCTCAACACCACCATCACGACGCTGCTCACCATTACAATGGTATTTATCTTCGGCGTCGAATCCATCCGCGATTTCGCTTTCCCGCTCATAGTGGGCATTATCGCCGGTCTGTACTCCTCCGTCTGCCTTTCCGGTTTCCTCTGGCTGAAGTTCGACGAATGGTTTGCGCCGCTCAAAGCCAAGTTGCAAAAGAAAAAGAAAAAAGCAAAAGCGTAATCAAAAGCCCGGGCAACCGGGCTTTTAACATGTAAAATGTAAAGTTAAAATCGGCGCGAACGGGAGCGCCGGTTTTTATATTATTTATAATATCTTTTGCGTGCGGTAATCTTACGCCCAAAACATACCCGAAGGCTTGGCTTCCTCGATCCTGCATTCCTTTAAAAACGCGATCGCCTTATTAAGCCCCTCGTTAGTGGTCATCACGGAATCTTCGTGCTCTATCGAAAGGATATCGTCGTAGCCCACGAGACGCAGGTTGGAAATAAAGTCTTTCCAGAACTGCTGCCCGTTTCCGTAGCCGACCGTGCGGAAAATCCACGAGCGGTGCAGCTCGTCGGAATAGCGCTTGGTGTCGAGCACCCCGAAAACGGCGGTGTTGGACGGGTCGACCTTGGTGTCCTTCGCGTGAACGTGGAATATGGCTTTACCGAGATAGCGCGCCGCCATAACGGGGTCTATCCCTTGCCAGATCAAATGCGACGGATCAAGGTTCGCTCCGATAACGTCGCCGACGGCGTTCCGCAGGCGCATAAGGGTTTCGGGGTTGTAAACGCAAAAGCCGGGGTGCATTTCCAGCGCTATTTTATCCACTCCGTGGGCGGCGCAGAAATCGGCTTCCTTTTTCCAATAGGGGATAAGCACTTCGTTCCATTGCCATTCGAGGATGCGTGAAAAATCCTCCGGCCAGGGGCAGGTCGCCCAGTTGGGATATTTTGCGTTTTCCGAATCCCCCGGACAGCCGGAAAAGCAGATGATTTTCTTTAAACCGAGCTTTTCGGCAAGCAGAACCGCGTTTTCAAAATCGTCGTGGAAACGCTTGGCGATTGTCTTGTCGGGGTGCACGGGGTTTCCGTGGCACGAAAGGCTGTTCAATTCCATACCGTATTTTTCGATAGTGTTTTGGAACTTTTTTAACTC
>CAYOGQ010000074.1:0-9894 GCA_964403645.1 uncultured Ruminococcus sp. | reverse complement strand
GCCGCTCATACAGAACGCTTCCCTGTTCGGTTCGTTTTTTATCGCTTTTATTGTCAACCTGTTCGCCGCGTCGGCTTCGCTTTGGGTGAGATACCGTTATAAAAAGCTTTTGCTTTATTCCGCCTGCGCCATATGCGTGCCGCTCGCCGTCGGTACAGTATTGCTGGTAATTCCCGCGCCGCAGGACACCTCCATATATACGGCGGCGCTTCAGGGAAACATCCTCTCCATGGAAAAATGGGACGAATCGCGGCTTGAAAAAATCGTCGGCGTTTACGAACGCCTTGCGGAAGAAGCCGCTTCCAACGGCGCGAAGCTTATCGTGCTGCCCGAATCCGCCGTCCCCGGCGATTATACCGCCGACATCGAGGCGCGGTTCGGGCGCATCGCCGAAAAATACTCCTGCACGCTGATAATGACCTCCCTGACTCACGACGAGGATAAAAAATTCAACTCCGTTTTTGCAATCTATGACGGCGGCGTTTCCGAAATATATTCCAAGCGGCATCTGGTGCCGTTCGGAGAATATCTGCCCTGCGAAAAGCTGTTGGTGTCCCTGCTCCCTTTTTTGGGTGACATAAACCTCACCTCGTCACCCTATACGGCGGGGAACACCTCGGTAATCACTCTCGGGGACGGCACCAAAATCGGCTGCCTTATCTGTTTTGATTCCATATTTTCCCCCCTCGCCCTCGACAGCGCCGCGGACGGGGCGGAGCTGATGCTCGTTACGACCAACGACAGCTGGTACGAGGACTCAGCCGGCGTGTACCAGCATATGGCGCATTCGGTCGTGCGCGCCGTGGAGACCGGGAAATGGCTTGTCCGCGCCGCCAACACCGGGATATCCTGCTATATCTCACCGAAAGGCGTCGTGTATAATCAAACCGAGCCCCTGACCGAGGCGATAATCTATCGCACCGTTTACACCAACACCGCGCGCACGCTCTACTCGCGTATCGGCGGCTATGTGATGATTTTACCCTTGCTTTATATATTGGCGAGCCTGATATATCTGATAAAAAGAAAGGTTAATATTTATGGAAACGATACCCCTCCACGATAAGATAGTGTACGAAGGCTGCGAAAAGTCCCGCATGGAGATCTACACCAAAACACCCTCGCCGGAGCTTACCGCGAAACCGCGCCCCGCCGTGATAATCTTCCCCGGCGGAGGTTACGGCTTCACTTCCGACAGAGAAGCGGAGCCGATTGCCCACCTTTTCCTGTCGGGCGGGTTTGCGGCTTTCGTCGTGAGGTACGTCGTCTCCCCGGACTGCCACGAAATCAACCCTCTGATCGACGCGGCGAAGGCGATTGTCCATGTGAGAGAAAACGCCGTAAAATACGGCGTTAATCCCGCCATGATTGCGGTTTGCGGATTTTCGGCGGGAGGACATCTCGCGGCCTATATCTCCACCCGCTGGAACGACGAGCGTATTCTAAGCGCTCTCGGCATATACGGAAAAGATGCCCGCCCCGACGCCACCCTGCTTGGCTATCCCGTCATATCGGCCCTGCACGAACCGCACGAAGGCTCGATTAAAAACCTGCTTTCCGACGATAATCCGTCGGAGGAAGCCAAACGTCGCGTGTCGCTCGAATATCAGGTCGATTCTTCCACTCCGCCCGCGTTTATCTGGACCACCTCGAACGACGACGCCGTTCCGGTTTCCAACTCGCTGCGTTACGCTTCTGCGTTTGCCGAGAACGGCATACCGTTCGAACTGCACGTTTTCCCGAAAGGCAAGCATGGCATTGCTCTCGCCACGCGGGAAACCGCTCCCGACTGGCGGAATCATGAAAACGATTATTTATCTCCGTATGTGGCGCGCTGGGGCTCGTGGGCGATAAGCTGGCTTGACGCCGT
The DNA here is from genome assembly GCA_964403645.1 of uncultured Ruminococcus sp. Taxonomy (GTDB): domain Bacteria; phylum Bacillota; class Clostridia; order Oscillospirales; family CAG-382; genus UBA1206. The sequence continues at coordinate 8,024 of CAYOGQ010000074.1, read as the reverse complement.
TTTTAACGAAAACGATTTTTAAGCGTAAAAGTTTTAAAAAACGGGCTGGTTGCGCGTAAATTGCAATAATGCAAACTAAAGTTTACATTATTTTAGGTTAAAATTTGAATTGATTATTAAAATGTATTGAAATCCCCCTCGGTTGCGCATATAATTTATTTATAAAAACGCAAAGGGAAGGTCATACGATTATGAATATTGAAATGGCAAACAGGCTTTATAATTACCGTAAGCAGTCCGGCCTTTCGCAGGAAGAACTTGCCGATAAATTGGGACTGAGCAGACAAGCGGTTTCAAAGTGGGAGCGCGCCGAAGCCTGCCCCGACACCGACAACCTTATCCGGCTTTCCAAGCTGTACGGTGTATCCATCGACACCCTGCTCCATATCGACCCGGACGAAATCATCACGGATACGGATACGGATAGTGAGGAGACCTCCGGCGATAAAACCTCCGGAACGGAAAACGTACCGGAAGATAAAGAGAAGGAAACCGAAAAGGATGCCGGCAATGACGAAACCACCATCGGCTTTATGTCGGGCATTCATATCGTCGACGGTAAAGATACGGTGAATATCGACAAGTCGGGCATACATGTGACCGACGGCGACGAAGTGGTGCATATAGGCTGGAAGGGCATACATGTGAAAAAAGCTGGCGAGAACGAGGTACACGTCTCGTTCGACGGCGAACGTTCAAGCAAAAACGACGATTGCGGAGACTGCGGAAGCTGCGGAGGCTGCGGCGGTTACTCCCAAGACGGCGGTAAAAGCAATGCGGCGGATAAAGACGTACGCGTTCACTTCAATATCCGGGACCGAAAGAAGAAGTATATAAAGGATATTCCGGTGGGGCTTTTCATCACCATAACTTATCTGATCATCGGCTTCACCTGGAATTTATGGCACCCGGGCTGGATACTTTTCATCTGCATTCCCATAATAGACAGCATCATAAACGCCGTAACATACGGCTCGATCCGCAAATTCAACTACCCCGTGTTTATTGTTGCGGCTTACCTGTTTGTAGGTTGCGTCTACGGCCATTGGCACCCGGCGTGGGTTTCGTTTTTGACGATACCGCTGTTTTATTGGATTTTTTAACGGTTTGCATCAGTTACACGGCATATGGCAAATAAAACGAGCCGCGGATTGATAACCGTAAATACAATTATTGAATTATATCAAAGAAAACCGGCGCTTCTCCGTTGCGCCGGTTTTCGATAATAAATGCATTTACAACTGTACACTGTTATTTAACGCTCATCTCTACGGTCTTCTTTTCTTTCCTCCTCAACCATCCCGTGACGCTTTTGCCGCTTTCGCCTAAAAGCAGCTTGAACGCGTCGAACAGCGCCTTTCGCGTTTCGGGTTCGGCGGAGGTAAGCGCTTTTAAAAGCGCTTTTTTATTTGACATTAATCCTGTGATGGTTTCGGCTTTGGTGGATAAAAGCAATCCGAAAAAGCATTCGGTAAACTTTTCAAGCCGTTCGTTGTCCATTTCTTTAATCCAGGACGCCAATACGCCGTTTATGCGTATTATTTCAGGGGAAAGCCCCTCGGCACGCTCGAAATGGCTGCCGATAACCGACCACGACAGCGCGTCGTGCTGTGCGATCCCCTTGCGGGAGCTTTTTACCACCATATAGCGCTCCTCATGGTCGAGGAACATACCCACGACAGAGCATTCGGGTACAATGGAGCGTATGCGGCTTTTGATCGCCAGGTAGCCGTCGGTTCCCCTGAAATCCACGTTGAAACCGGGACCGTCGAAGTTATACACCGCGGCGATTTTATTGGTTACTTCCGGTTAGCAGTGCGAAGCCGCCCAGACTGCGAGGTTGCCGCCCTTGCTGTGCCCGCCGATTATTAGTCTTTCCGAAGGCGCAAGCGCCGCGCCTATATCGTTTAAGTATTCCGCAGCTTGGAGCTGGGAGGGTACGGGCGCTTTGAAGCACATATTGAAATTTTCCCGCCAGCCGATAATGGTGTCGTCGGTGCCGCGGTAAGCGGTAAACAGCGTTTTTTCGTCGATACGCGCGCACAGCGCCGAAAATTGCTTCTCCGCTTTTACGTCCACAACATCGACGAAACGTGACAATCCGATATCCGCGAAACGACGACTCGCCGCCGCGCGTCTGAACAGCTCGACGATCTTTGCGGGTACTATGGCGCCGATTTTGGCATCCTTTTCGGGATGTTTTTCAAAATAAACCCTCGCCGCCTCCGCGACGCTTATCGCACCCTCAGCGACGCTTGTCGCACTCTCATCGCCGGCGGAGGGCACTATGTTAGTAAAATCGAGATAAGAAAGCTCGGCGAACACCAGTCCGTCCATACCGCAGAAGGGCGAATGGGCGAATTTTATATCCCCGCGCCAGTCGAGGTAATCGAAAATATCCGCCATGATGTATGTATCCCCCCATATATTTTAATCGGCGCGCGCGTTTTTGTCAACACCCCGCGTGATATTATATGCTATATGTACAGCACTTAAAACGCCGCCCGGAGAGCGGCTTTTAAGTTTATATATTATTTAAGGTGCGACGGATTTTATCATCAGCTCCGCGGCGGCTTTTTCGTTTTCGTAAGCGAGTTTAAGCAGGGCGATGATTTCGTCTTTGACTTTTACATCCGATGCGTCTCGGCTTGTTTTTAAGTCAAAAGCCCGCTTCCAGGCTTGATAAATCGTTTCATAAAACGCCGCAAGCTGTGTTTCGCCGTATTTTTCAAAGAATTTTTGCGCGTACCATTTTAACGCCGCATAGGTACCGAGATAATAATCGAGGTTCCACGAGGCGTCCGGAGTATATTTTTCGCTTATAAATCCGACGAGCGTTTTATACGCTTCAAGTCCTTTCGCGTTTTTGCACCATTCATAGCCTTGTAAATGGAGGGCGGCGAGTTTTTTGGTATCGGCGACTGTTTGCTGTGCGGATTTATCGTTGTCGGCTTTCCCGGTCACGGTCAGCACGGAAAGAAGGGGTAAATCCAACTTGCCGAGCTTTTCGTACGGCACCGTTGATTCCTCATTGTTTATTTTAAGAGTGGAAAACGTCTGCGATTCGTCGTCATACCCGGTAATAAGCCCCCACTCGCAGCCGCTGATATCCCACCCCACTGCGGCGATGCCCGAATCTACCGACTTTTTGATAATTTCTACGGCGGCAAGGCGGCGTTCTTCCTCAACGGCTTCCGCGCCCCACAAGCGTTCGACATAACCGCACGCAAGCCCCCCGTTTTCCACCCATGGCTTCTGCATCCCGAATTCCCAAATACTCATAGCGCTCGGGCAGAGCGTTGCGTCCACCCACATGCGGAAAGCGAAGCCGCTCGACGCGACGATATCTTCGGCAAATTCCGCGTAAGGACTGTGCCTGACGGCGGCGGAAAGGCATTTCGCAAACGAAAAGAGATACCCCGTGGAGTCGAAGGTGTCGTCGAAGGATACATTTACTTTTTTCATGTCAAATCTCCTTTTATTTTTACGTTTATATGCCCATTATAACAATTTTCCGCGTTTAATGATTGATAAATATTGCGGGGTTTATAAGTTTAGTCAGTCTTTCCTTTCCACGGGGATATATATCCTTTCGCTGTATGTGCGGCTTTCTTCGACATAGCTTTCAAACTGGTACTTAAACCCGGCGGCGGTGCGGTATTGACTTTGAGGCATCCAAACGTTAAAAATATAACACCACGAGCGGTGGATGGCGTTAACGAAATTGTAATGCGTCGTCGGCGGGGTTTCGAAAACGGCGTATAAGCCGCCCGGAACGGTAAGCTCCACGGTGCCGGCAGTTTCGCCGAGAGCGTTCTCTTTCCTTATGCCGATAAAATAATCCAGCTTGTTTTCGTCAATATTCCAGGTGTTTACGCCGTAATCTTCGCAGACCGACCCGCCCGAAAGGATTTTCGACCACTTCTTGCCGTTATATTTGTTCCAGAAATTGGGCGGGTAATCCTCGTCGCTCTTGTAAACCGTCAGAACGAACGGCCGGAGGGTTAAGATTTCCGGTTTCAGCTCGAAGTCCGGCTTTTCAAAGTCAAGGTTCAACGCCTCGTACAGCTTAAGGCTGTTTTGCGTCGACCTGTATTCGGTGGGCAGGATGTTGTGCTCCGATTTAAAAGCGCGGACGAAATTTTCTTTGGAGTTAAATCCGTATTCAAAGGCGATTTCGGATGAGGGGCGTCCGGTTTCGTCCATTCGCTTTATTATTTCCGTCAGCCTGCGCTTGCGGATATAATCCGCGGGCGTCAGCTTTGTAGCTTCCCGGAACACGCGGGCAAAGTGGTATTCCGAATACCCCGCTTTGCGCGCGAGGGCGGAGAGGTCAAGTTCTCCGCGAAGGTTTTCCTCGATATAAGAAATTGCTTTTATGATATGTTCGCGGTAGTCCATAGCTCCTCCCGGTGATTAATTGTTAGTATGATATCACACAGAAGCCGCCAAAGCAATATTCGCCAAAATTTTCTTGGATTTTTTTATTTTATATTGACAAATACTAAGCAATATGATATATTGTTAATACTATGAAATCCGAAAGGAGCGTAATTTAATGTCGGCTTTTTTAGAGGTTTGTCTTATCTGAAAACCGAATATGCGCCGTTAAAACAGTCACGGTCAATTTAAGTTGACCTATAGTTTTGACGCGCAATACGACCTTTCGTGAATACTGTTTTTGTATGACACGTCCGGCGTGTCTTTTTTCGTGCCGCAAAGCCGCAAAGTGGGAGTGGACGACAAAGGATGATACGCCGAAAACCGTGGGAACAGCCGAATGGGTGTCGTTTCCGCGGTATTTTTATGCCTATTTTTAAATTAAGGGAGAGTGCTTTTATGACTGTATCAATAATCGTAACCGCCAAAGTCAATGAACCATACAGGATTTTTCAAAAATTTTTAGTTTTACGGAGGAATAACCAACTTGGATATAAGCGAAAAACAATCTTACCCGCCGCAGACGGCGGGGATAAATGATCATATAAACGCGCCTTGCGACGGAGAGCCGATAGCGCGCGGGGCGCTTATAGCGCGCGGGGCGCTGATAGCGCGCGTAACCGCGGCTCACCGCGACCGGTATGAGGTCGTCTGCGAGCGCGGCGGCGGTTTCGCCCGCCTAAAAAAGAGCGAATATTATTCAGGAAACGAGCTGTTCCCCACCGTCGGCGATTATGTCACGCTCGACTGGCAGGACGGCGCCGAAAGCCGCATTACCAAAACCCTGCCGCGTAAAACCTGCTTTTACCGCCTTGACCCCTCGTCATCGGGACGTTCGGAGCAGGCGGTGGCGGCAAATTTCGACTATGTTTTTATACTGCAATCGTTAAACCACGACTTCAACCTGCGTCGCCTGGAACGTTACCTCGCGCTCGCACGGCAGTCCGGCGCGGAAGTGGCTGTGGTGCTCACCAAAGTCGACCTTGCCGTTGACGGGGATTTTTCGCGTCAGCTTAGCGCCGCCAAAAAAACGGCGCGGGACGCAAAAGTTTTCGCGGTGAGCGCCGTCACGGGATACGGGCTTGAAATCTTTTCCGAATACCTGACAGAAGGTAAAACCGCCGTCCTGCTCGGTTCGTCGGGCGTAGGCAAGTCCAGTCTTGTGAACGCGCTCGCCGGACGCGAGGTCATGGCAACCGCCGGCATACGCGAGGACGACGCGCGCGGACGTCATACCACCACCGCGCGCCAGCTCATAACGCTTGATTCCGGAGCTATGATTATCGACAATCCGGGTATGCGCGAACTGGGGATGTGGGACGCCGACGAGGGGTTGGGGCAGAGCTTCGCCGATGTGGAGAGCTATTTCGGCGGTTGCAAATTCCGCGACTGCCGCCATCAAAAAGAACCGGGATGCGCCGTCAAAGCCGCGTTAGAACGCGGGGAGCTGCCGCGCGAAAGATGGGAAAGCTATCTCAAGCTGAAGCGCGAGACAGCGCCATCGACCGGAAAAACGGGTTCAAACCGCGAAAAACATTACCATGATAAAGCGATGAGAGATGATTTTATAAAATCACGAAATCCCGACTACCGCCGCGAGCCCTGCGTGGAAACCTTTGTATGTAAAAACTGCGGCGCGCCGGTTGCTCCGGAGGGAGCGGGTTCGTCCCACCGCAACCACTGTCCCAAGTGCCTGCACAGCGTTCACGCGGATATCGAACCGGGCGACAGGGCGTCGCCGTGCGGAGGCATTATGGATCCCATCGGCGTGTGGGTGCGCAAGAACGGCGAATGGGCGCTGATACACCGCTGCCGCGAATGCGGGGTGCTCGTTTCCAACCGCATAGCGGCGGACGACAATCCCACGCTTTTGATGTCCATCGCGGTGAAGCCCCTCGCCGAGCCGCCTTTCCCTTTGGGAAAGCTGGAACAGGTGACGGGAAGATATGATACAATATAATAAATATTGCAAATTTTCTATTGATTTTTGAAAATACTATGTTATACTGTGTAAAATTGAATAACCAATAGTTAAAGGCATTGACGGGGAGGAGTAAGCGTTTTTCCGATGCGCAGAGAGAAGGCAGACGGTGCGAGCCTTCGTGAGGAGAGCGTGGAAGTAGCCCCCGAGCCGCGGACCGAACGGAAGATTTTCCAAGTAGGCTCCGACGTAATTTTCCCACGTCACAGGGAAAACGGTATCGGATTGACTGTTTTAGGCGTTTAGAACGTCCCCAACATCTTGTCCCGTACCGGAAAAGAGCGGAAGCGTTTATTTCGTTTCCAATTCGGGTGGTACCGCGGATTGTCACTGTTCGCCCCGGAGCTTAGGCTCCGGGGCGTTTTTATATGCGATTGTAAAACCGCGGTTTTGCAATCGTTAAAATATCATTAAAAGGAGAGTCTTATGGAAACCAAATATTGCTTTGAAGCCGTTGAAAAACAAATGCGGGAGTTTTGGGAGAAAGAGGACGTTTACAAGTTCGACAGAGCGGCAAAAGGCGAAATCTACTCAATCGACACACCGCCGCCCACCGTCAGCGGTAAGTTGCATATCGGGCACATATTTTCCTATGCCCAAGCCGAGATGATCGCACGGTACCGCCGCATGGCGGGGTTTAATGTGTTTTATCCTTTCGGGTTCGACGACAACGGGCTGCCCACCGAAAGGTTGGTCGAGCGCGAGGAGGGGATATCCGCCAAAAACCTGCCGAGAGGCGTGTTCAAAGCAAAATGCGCCGCGACCGCCGCCAAATACGAATCGGAGTTCCGGGAGCTGTGGAAATCGCTCGGTTTTTCCGCCGACTGGTCGCTTCAATATGAAACCGCGAGCGGAGACGCCGCGGGGATATCCCAGCGCCTGTTTTTGGACCTTGTTAAAAGCGGGAAAGCTTATACCAAAGAATCTCCCGTGCTGTGGTGCGCGGAATGCCAAACCTCCATTGCGCAGGCGGAACTGGAATCCAAGGAAGCCGATTCGGCTTTCAATTATATCCCTTTCGCCGTCGGCGACGAAATTATCGAGGTCGCCACCACCCGACCGGAGCTGCTCTACGGCTGCGTCTGCCTGTTCGTCAACCCTGCCGACGGCAGATATTCCGCTTATGTGGGTAAAACGGCGAGGGTGCCGCTTTACGGCTTGGAGATACCCGTGCTCGCCGACGAAGCGGCGGATATGGATAAGGGGACGGGTGCGGTCATGTGCGCCACCTACGGCGACGCCGCCGACGCGGAATGGGCGGATAAGTATAATCTGCCCTACAGAAAAGTCATACTCCCGGACGGGCATATCGACGCCGGCGTGCCGTATATCGGCGGCATGAAGGTCGCCGCCGCGAGGAGAGCGATTATAGCTCTTTTAGAAGAAAAAGGGCTGCTCTTGAAATCGGAGCCGATAACCCACGCGGTCGCGGTTCACGAGCGGTGCGGCACGGAAATCGAGATAATTCCGTCGCGTCAGTGGTATATCGACGTGCTCACCGAAAAAGAAAGGTTCCTTGCAGCCGCCGAACATATAAATTGGTATCCGGCGCGGATGAAGGAACGCTATATATCGTGGGTTTCCAATTTAAAATGGGACTGGT
>CAYOGQ010000073.1:0-9911 GCA_964403645.1 uncultured Ruminococcus sp. | reverse complement strand
GACCCGAACGAAGATTCGGGATCAATTTCCAGCACTGTCCTGCCCTGCGCGTCGCAATTTTCCCAACTGGGTTTGACGATCAGCTTTTCTCCTATGTTTATGGGATGGAAATATTCTTTCCAGTTATTCTCCCAGTCACGGTCGTCGCTTTCAGAAAAGCTCATAGAAAAGCTGCCGAAGCTGCCCTCGTCCGTCAATTTGGAAACGGCGGCGAGCACCAGCTCCTTACGCGCTTTCCCCTGCTCGTTTTGGGGGAGATACACCGTTAATGTCACGGTTTCGGCATCCTCCGGGACAAGGCTCTCGTCGTAATAATCGAAAGGCACCGATTTTTCCTTTATTATGTCCAAAAAATCCTTGGGGTCGTTTATCGAAAACGTCGTGACGCCGTTTATAATAAGCTCTCCGGACAAAAATTCCGCGCCCAAGGTATCGGTTTTTATAATAATTTCATCAAATTTCACTTTGTCAGCTCTCCGTATATATCTTTCATGCGTTTGGCGTCCTCCGCCATGGTACCGTCGGATTCGCAGATCACCGTCGGGAAAACGCCTAAACTCACCACCGCATTAATGAATACGAGCTCGTCGGGTCCGAACTCGACGTCGTCGAAGGTCAGATGCCTTTTTTCGCCCATGGCGGTGTATTCGATCTTGGAAAAATGGCAATGGAGGTTTTCGGCGCGCTCGGCGCCCAGGCCTTCGGATATCGCTTCGAAAACGCGCTTATAGTCGTCCCCGGTTTTAATCCCCCCCTGCGTGCGGGCGTTGAGGTGCCCGAAGTCCACCACCGGGTAAAATTTTTCCGGATAAACCTTACACAATCGTATCACCTCTTCCACGGTGCCCAGTTGGTTGAGCTTGCCCATGGTCTCGATACCCGCTTTGGCTTTATAGCCTTCGGCGGAAATCGCTTCCGCCGCTTTGGCGAGGGTGTCCTCCGCCTTTTTCATGGCTTCCTCGCGGTCAAGCTTGGCGGCGGAGCCGGAATGTACGACAAAAATATCCGCTCCGAGCGTATCGGCGGCGGAAGCGGCTTGCGTTATATACCTGATACTTTTTAAGCGTATCTCTTCGTCCACGGAGGACAGTGAAATAAAATACGGTCCGTGGAGAGAAACGGCGATACCGTATTTTTCGGCTTGTTCCTTGATTTCCCTGAAAGTATCGCCGGAGGCGTACAACCCTTTTCCCGCCTGGTATTCGTATGCGTCCAGTCCGCGACCTGCAAGCCAGGCAAAGGCCTGCGTCGTCGCTTTATTGCCTTCCGCGTAAAAAGAAAGGGAATTCCCCGCGGGCCCGAATTTGCAATTACGCTCCGCTTTCATTTGCTGACCATTCCTTTCGTACAAACCGCGATGAAAAATTTATCTTTCAAATTTCACCCTTAACTTTAAATATTTGTTTATGAACGGCCTTTCAAAAAAGCGTTTTGCCTTAAAAAATAAAGTGTCTTTGTCCTTGATGGGTTTTACCATAAAAAATTCCAGCTTGGCAAGGTGCGCCGCCAGGCAATCGGTGAAGATCTGGTCACCCACGAGCAGCATTTTAGAATTGGGCAACCCCATGTGGCTGACGCAGCGGAGTATACCCTTTGGAGAAGGCTTGGAAGCGTCCGGTACGCAGAAAAAACCCAACTCCTCGTTGAAAACGTCCGCCCTGTCGTTCTTATTGTTGGAAACAAAGGCTATTTTTATGCCGGCGTTAATCAGCGAAGCGAAATAATCCTTCATCTCCTGCGTCGGGCGGAGTATTTCATAAGGCGCGACCGTGTTGTCGATATCGAAAATCACGCCCTCCTTGCCCAAAGAACCGAGCAGCTTAGCGTTTATTTCATAGATATCCTTATACATCCCGTCCGGCACCAGCAATTTTATTTTTTTCACTCAGAAACTCCCGAATATCTATAATATCGTTTCTCTTCAAATTTTTTGCATCATAAAAGCATATAATATCATATAATTTTTAGCCGGCGATGTCAAGTATGAAATTATACCACAGCGTTAAATATAAGGATTTTTAACAATTTATTATAAATCCCAACATTTTTTAACGGTTGAATATTGGTATTGACAATATAATTTATTCATAGTATAATTTAACCGTTAATATGCGCGATCTTGCGGACGACCGCGCCGCGCGGAGGGCACATGGGCAATCGCAACCAAAAAAAGGGAATAAGGAGCATTGCTTTCAGCGTGGCGTTCCTCTTGACGCTTGTCATCCTTACCTATTACCTGCTGTTTAGAAAATTTGACATACATGAAATATTTTCGGTAATCGGCGAATCGAACGGTTTATATATTATTCTCGGCTTCGCGATGATTTTTATCTACCTGCTCTGTTACGCTTTGTTCGCCAAAACCTTCCTCGCTTCGCGGGGTTACCGCTTCGGGATATTCCGCGGCTTTGTATACGCCGCCACCGATTTTTATTTTTCCGCCATCACCCCCTCCGCGACCGGCGGGCAACCGATGGTCATTTACTATATGTCAAAGGACGGCGTTCCGGTTTCCGAAGGTTTTCTTTCCACTTTCCTCCACACCATTACCTTTCAAGTCGTGCTGTTGCTTCTCAACCTGTTTTCGCTGTGCTTGTATTGGAAAATCTGGGCGGATTCGGGCTGGTTGTTCATAACGCTGTGGTTTATCGGGCTTTTTTTAACCCTCGGCGTCATCACCCTGACCCTGCTTTCTATGTTCAAGAGAGATGCCGCGCGGAAGATTGGCAACGGCTTCATTAAATTTTTAGGCAGACTCCGCCTTTTAAGGCATCCCGAAAAAACAAAGGAAAAATTTTCCTCGTCGCTTGACGATTACCAGCGCGCCGCGCAGGAGCTATTAAACCAAAAAAAGCTTTATATAAAGCTGTTCGGCGTCGTGTTTGCGCAGAGGATTGCGTATTTTTCGGTCGCATTCATAATTTACTGCTCCTTGGGCAATGCGGGTTACGGGTATTTTTACTTTTTGGCGGTTCAGGTGTTCATAGCTCTCGCCGTGGATTCGCTGCCTTTTCCCGGAGGGATGGGAGCGAACGAGGCGGCGATAATTACGATGTACACCTCCGTCTTCGGTGCCGAAAAAGCGGCGGGGGCAATGATACTCATAAGATTCGTAAATTATTATTCCGGGCTAATAATAGCCTCCGTCGTCACCATTTCAAATCATTTGTATCATTCATTTATTAATAAAAGGGTTGTTAAATAATGGATTCAATTATAAGAAACCGCGAAGGCGAAGAAATGATTTCAACACGTCAGGAAAAGACGCTGTCGTTTTTGTACGAAAGTGTCCCGGGACGCGTCTGCCTAAAAGTGGTCAACCGCCGTTCCGCGGCAAAATTGGTGGGTAAATATATGAATTCCCGCTTTTCCCGCGGGCTGATAGACAGGTTTATCGAAAAAAACGGCATTGATATGTCGGTTTATGAGGAGCGCGACTACCGTTGCTATAACCAGTTCTTCACGCGCAAGCTCAAGCCTGAATTCAAGAGCGTCTGCATGGACGCCGACGCGCTTGTATCGCCCTGCGATTCCAAGCTGAGAGTTTACCCCATAAACGGCGACAGCGTTTTCTTTATAAAGAATTCGCCTTATAACGTGCGGGAACTTTTAAAAAACGACAAGCTTGCGAAATCCTTCGGCGGCGGACTTTGCCTTGTCTATCGCCTTACCGTCGACGACTACCACCGCTACATATATTTTGACGACGGCATTAAGGGCGAAAACGTCTTTATACGGGGCGTGTTGCACACGGTCAACCCCATATCCCTTGACAAATATAATTTTTATAAGCAGAACTGCCGCGAATACACCGTGATGGACACCGAACATTTCGGCAGGGCGGTGCAGATCGAGGTCGGTGCGATGCTCATCGGCAAGATCATGAACGCCCACGGAGCGTGCCGGTATAAGCGCGGTGAGGAAAAGGGAATGTTTGAGTTCGGCGGCTCGACCATTGTCGTCCTGTTAAAGAAAAACGCCGCCGTGATAGACAGCGACATTATGGCGAATTCCGGCGAAGGCATAGAAACGATGGTCCACATAGGGGAGAGGATCGGAACCGCCGCGCGCTTTCTAAATAAATAATATTCTTTTTACCTTCCCCTTTGGGGAAAGCGGCTCGGCGTCACGCACACCGAGACGAATGGGCGCGTTAAGAATATAAAACAATGTTATATAAATCAAAGAAAACCGGCGCGAATCCTCGCGCCGGCTTTTTATTAGCTCAATACCCCATTAAACGTTTTACAACACGATATTGGTAATCATATAATTCAGGTACGATTTATATGCCATCCTGTCGGCGACCATACGTCGCATGTCATACAGGATATTTGGCGGTATCCTGTCGGCTTCCTCCTGCGACAGGGTATTTTTCATCATTTTATCGAGGAACAGGGCGTCGTGTATATCCATGGTGATTATGGCGTTGTCGCGCAGGCAGACGACCTTTTTCATTTGTCCGCCGACTAAGCTTTCGACCGCGGCGCAGCCCATTTGGGTGGCGAGTACCCGGTCGCGCAGCGTAGGTGAACCGCCGCGCTGTATGTGCGCGGGGCGGACGAAGCGGCTTTCGATACCCGTGTTTTCTTTGATATCCTCGCAGAGGTGCTCGCTGTAATCGCCGCCGATACCCTCCGAAACGATGATGATAAAATTCCGCTTGCCGTTCTTGCGGGCGTAAATCATCTTTTCAAAGAGCTTATCGAAATTTGTGGGGAATTCCTTGATAACCACGCAGATAGCGCCCACCGCGATGGCGGTGTTGAGGGCGATATCCCCCGCTTCGCGTCCCATGACCTCGACCACGTTGCATCTCGCGTGGCTTTCGCCGGTATCGCGCAGCTTGTCCACCAGTTCCACCACGGTGTTCATGGCGGTGTCAAAACCGATGGTGGCTTCGGTGGAGGCGATGTCGTTGTCTATCGTGCCGGGGATGCCGATGCAGGGAATTCCCGCGTCGGTCAGGTCCACCGCTCCGCGGAAAGTGCCGTCGCCGCCGATGGTGACAATGCCGTCCAGTCCGAAATCCCCACAGGTCTTAACGGCCTTATCGATCCCCGCTTTGGTCTTGAATTCTTTGCTTCTCGCGGTGTAGAGCATGGTGCCGCCGCGGTTGATTATGTACGATACGTCGCGTTCGCCGAGTTGCTTGACGTTGCCTTCGATAAGCCCTTGATATCCGTCGTATATACCGAAAACCTCGATACCCTTCACCAGCGCGAGCCTTGTCACGGCGCGCACCGCCGCGTTCATGCCCGGGGCGTCGCCCCCGGAGGTCAAAACTCCGATTCTTTTAAATTTACCCATATCTTTTACCTTTCTTTCGATCGCTCCGCTCACAGGCAGAAGTGGAAAAACACCAGCACTGTGTAATAATTATCCGATTCAAAACCCACCGTATACGGGTTTATAAGTCTTGCGCCGGGGTAAAATTGCCTGCTGTACGCGACTTCCTGCTTTTTATACTGAACCTCGACTTCAAAATGCGAGGGCAGCGCCGCGAGACATTTTTTATAGTCGCCTCTTAACGCCGAGGCGATTTTATCTTTTATCATCGCTTGCGCCGCTTCCGGGTGCATGGCGAACGAGCCGCCGCCCACCCCTCGGTTCACCGGCGCGGTCGTGATGGCGGGGATATATTTAACCGCCTGTTCGCAAAGATATTCGTCCCCCGCCACAAACGCCACGGGGACGCCCAAATAGGAACAGGCGTAAGCGCCCATTACGAATTCGCTCACGTATTCGCCGTTAATTTTTATATATTGCAGCGACGTGGTCATGGTGTGGGCGAGCGGGCTTCCCGAAGAAAACGCCGGGGAGTGATAACCCGTAAAAGCGGCGGCGTCAAAGGTATTGTCAAGCTCGCTGACCATGCACCACGGGTCGCCGGTCCAGTTGCGAAGCACCGAAGCATATAAAGGCAGCTTGTCGGGATAAATATTGCGCGCGGTGTCGTGCGCGTCCTTGACGAAAACCGTATCGAAACCGGCGATTTTCGCACCCTCACAGGCGGCGGCGACCTCTTTCGTCATCTCGGTGCGGAAATATGTGTCGTTGAGATTGGTTTCTTCCCAGTGGGATATGCCGCAGCTGCCCTCTATGTCCGCGGATATGTATAATTTTTTCATAACTTTAATAAGTCCTCCACTTTCCGTAAAAACAAATTGTAAAGTGTGCCGTTTTCCCTTGAAAATACCCCGTTTTCCTTATCGTAGCGCATCTGCATCGGACAGTTCTTTTTTTCCGGGGCGCAGTCGTAATGCTGCAATATCCCGTCGGCGTCCGTGCTTATGCCGTAAAACTCCGCCAGCGAAGCGGTCAGCGCCGCCGCGTTGTCAAGAGCGGGGAGGAAGCCTTGTTCCCATTCGTCATATTCCGCTCCGGTATAAACGCCGGGGAAGCCGTGGACGCAGATCTCTATGCCGATGCCGTAAAGGTTGCCCCTGCCGCGCCCGCCGTCGCCCGCGTGCCACGCGGACTCCTCAACGGGGATATGCTGCCATATCGACTTGCCGTCCACCGTGAAATGCCACGAAGCCTCCCTCGGTTTCGCCGAAACCGCCTGGTTGTGGATATACTCGTTATGCCAAGCGGCGTCGCAGTGCTTCGGGTAGTTCCCCGTGTTGTGGATGACGATGTGTTTTTTCGTCTCCGGCAGCAGTCCCGGACGGATTATCGCGCTTTCTGGTATCAGATCGACATAAAAGGGGATATCCTTTGCCGGTTTAAAAACAAAGGTTTTCATGTTTTATTTTGCGCCGTCGATGAGCAGGGTCCACGAACAGGAAGTGTCCCAATGCGAGCCGGACGGCACCTTTGCGGTGGCGTTTTCGCCCGAAAATTTAGAAAAATAGAGCTTGTTTTGAGTGGCGTTCATATCCCAGTAAAATGTTTTGTCATAACCCTTAAAGTTATCAAGAGAATCGTTCTTTGTGTAAACCTGAACAAGGAAGGAATACTGGGTGTTCTGATACCCGTAAATCCGGCAGGCGGATGCCGCGTTGTTCTTATACATAGCACCGGAATAATCGGCGGCGCCGACTTTGAGTGTCTCCACCGTCCTCACCGTACCGTTGTCGTTTAAAAAGTCTATGTAAAGCCCCACGGTTTTGGGGACGGGGAACATACAGGTGTATGAAAGCGCGTAATAACAGTTCTTGGTGAAATCATAGGAAACCTTGAGGGATATCTTCTGCCCGACGATGGTATAGGTGCGTATCACATCGCAGTAACTCACATTGACGTCCCCCCAATTGAGTTTGGTCTTTTCGACTATCACCAGGTTTTCCACCGGGTTTTCGGCGCCCACCTTGTCGAAAATCAATTCTTTTCCGGATATACCGTCATAAAATTTAAGTTCCACAAGGTTCTCGTTGCCGTGGTTTCCGCCCGACCATACATAGCTTCCGGGGGCGCTGGCTGCGCGGTAAACATATTCCCAGTCCGTGCCGCCGCTGCCGAGGCTTAACCCGCCCACCGTGAGCGAGCCGATGTTCCAGGTGCCCCAGGATGTTTTGCCGAGGTTCAGGGTGAGCGCTTTGCCGTTGGACGCCGTGCAGGACATAACATACAGCGTCGCGGAGGAATATTTGATTTTCATGCTCCATTTTTCAAGGTTTTCGGTGTATGCCGAATACAGGTTGACCTTGCCCGCTATTTGCAATTTCACGCCTATATAGTCGGTGATTCCCAAAACGCCGTTTCGGTTAACGTCCCCGCAGCCGGAAAGCGTCCCGCTTACGGGAACCGTTCCGTTTACTATGGCGTTTTTCAAAGCTTTGGCGTCGCCGTCGGTCACCCCCGCTTTACCGTCGAGGTCGCCGGAGATCATTACGGTGTATGAGGTCTTGATTTCCCCGCCGGAATATTGAGCGACCGTGCAGCCGCTGTATATCCCGCCGGTCGTAAGCTCTTTGCCGTCCGCGCCGTTGATTTTAACCCCGGCGATGGTTTTCAGGTTTTCGAGAATTGTCGCGGGCGTGTCGCCGGGCTTGCCCCCGTAAACGCATCCGTCTTTTATATAAAAGCGGCTTCCGGTGTAAAACGCCACGGGATAATCCTCTGTTTTAAGGTTTTCGGTCTTGTCGATTAACACTTCGGACACCTCCTCAGACTTCTCTTTTTCGGCGCTCTCTTCGGCAAGCTCCGAAGCGTCCTTTTGGACGGCGACCGAGTTGTAAATTTCAAACTCGCTGCAAAATACGAAAACGCCTGAATTCGGTTTGCCGATAACGGCTTTGACGTATCTCGCCGATACGGGTTCTTTCAGTTTTAAATGATAAAAGGCAATTTTATCGGTGGTTTCGGCTGTCCCCGTGCCCACCGGGGTGAAGGCGACATTGTCGTCGGATATGAAAAATTCAAGGGAAGTGGGGTAATCGATGCCGCTGTTGGCGTGGTTGACAAACTGCATCCGGAATTCGATTAACCCGGCGGCGGTTTCGCCGAGGTCGACCGTGGCGTACATGGGTGATTCCAGACGGTAATCGAAGCCGTGCCACCAGGTGCCGTATAAATCGCTTGTGTGCAGAACGCCGTCGGTCAGCTCTTTGCCGTCGATGTCCTGATAGCCCATGCTCGCGGGAGTGGCGGTGAAGGCTTTGGATGCTTGATAGGGTTTGTTTTTTGCCAGGTTATCCTTGCGTTCGTAGACGGTCACCAGTTCGGCGGAAACGCAAAGAACCGCGGACAAAGCGAACAGTATCGCGGCCGCGGCAATAAAAGAGATAAGTCTGAATTTTTTCATACGGATATGTACCTCTTTCTGAATTTATATGTGATTGGTTTATGTAGCAGGCGGACGCCTGCGTAATTCAACTGGTGACACCGCTCAGCAAATCGCTGACGATACCGGATTCGTTGTCGCCGATGGTCGCGTTGTCGAAGCTGCTCTCATCGTTGCTAATATCGCTGCTTTCGTTTATTATATCGCTGCTCGTGTGGCTCGAAGTTTCACTGCTGTGCGGTGCGGTAGAGGAAGCGCCGTAGGAAGAGCCGTAAGAGCTGTTGTTGTTGTTGTCGTCGGTACAGGAAACGGCGCAGACGCAGGCGGTGAGTACCGTAAGGGCAAGCAATACGAATATGATTTTTCTAAGCATAAATAACTAACTCCTCATTACATATATTGGTCTGCTATTCACGCTTATGTTTAGCATTATATCACAAAATATACTTGTTGACAAGAATATTTCGATTTTATATTGACATTTTTAAGTAATCTGTTAAAATAATCGCAACGCGAATAAGGTAAGTTTGTTTCGCGTTATTTACGTAAGCTATTTTAACGTAAAAAATTTAACGGAAAAACTGCGTTTTAACGAAGAAAGGAACGGTCAAAACTATGATTGTCAGAACGCCGCCCATGGGCTGGAATTCCTGGAACACTTTCGGGGGGAACATCAACGAGGAGCTTATCAAAACCACCGCCGACGCGATGGTCGAATCCGGCTTATTGGAAGCGGGTTATAATTACCTCGTCATCGACGACTGCTGGTCGGAATTAAAGCGGGACGAAAACCACCGCCTTGTGCCCAGCCGTACAAAATTCCCCAACGGCATGAAAGCCGTCGCCGACTACGTCCACTCCAAGGGATTGAAATTCGGCATGTATTCCTGCTCCGGCACGCTCACCTGCGCGGGTTATCCCTCGTCCTACGAATATGAGTTCATCGACGCGAAGACCTTTGCCGAATGGGGCGTCGATTATTTAAAATACGATTATTGTTTCAAACCCCAGCACGATAAAGGCGAAATCCTTTATAAACGCATGGGAATGGCGCTCGCCAACTGCGGGCGCGACATATTGTTTTCCGCTTGCAGCTGGGGCGTCGACGAAACCCATAAATGGATCAAGACCACCGGCGCGCATATGTGGCGTTCCACGGGCGACATCACCGACAACTGGAACT
>CAYOGQ010000072.1:0-9927 GCA_964403645.1 uncultured Ruminococcus sp. | reverse complement strand
GTCTTTTAGTGTTTTACTCGGATAGCAAAAAAGTCCCCCGACAAACGCGGGGGGACTTTTCCGCTCATTCCGGCAATTTATATTATAGCAAAATAACTTGATTTTTCAATACGCATAAAGGAGAATAAACGTCGTTGTTTACAGGTCCTTTTATGCTTTTTACCCTACGATCTCTTCTACGATATCCGCAATTTTGAGGATAGTCTGTTCCTCAAAGGGATTTGCGAAGCCCGACTTTTCCATCAGGTCCATAAAACCGCCGCAGTCGACCGACGTCGCCAGCAGCGCGTTGTACATCGCGACGCCTTCGGCGCGGTTTTCGAGCGACGCCGCATATATTTCCAAAGAAGGGACGAGAGACACGGCGTAGCTGATATAATAAAACGGATACAAGAAAAGGTGCTGTATCCTCACCCAACCGTATTCTGGAATGTTCATTTTATATTCCGCGCATATGGAGGCGAACAGCGCGTTCAGCTCCTCCACGCTGTCATAGTCCCCCGCGAAAACGGCCTGCTCGAACTCGTCGAAAAGGCAGCCGGAAATAATCGAGCCGAGGTTGGAATTCAACTCGTATCTCTCGATCGTTTCACATACGTTCTCGCTGTATATAACCCCGTAGCAGGGCAAAAACAGCAGCTCGTTCGCCTGCGAATGGATCTCGTCCACGTCTATCATAAACGGCAGTTCTCCCCCGTGGAGATAATAAGCGTAAAAATGCCCGAATTCGTGTATAAAAGTTTGTATGTCGGAATAATTACCGGAAGTGCGCTCGAAGATAAAGGGCACATCATAACTGTTTAGATATGCGGTGTAGGCTCCCGATTGTTTTTTCGCGCTGTCGTCTATCGAATAAAGCCCGAATTCCCGCAGATACTCGTAAGCGTCCGCCATGTCGTCCGAAACAGTGGAAAAATAATTTATCAAAACTTTCTCATAATCAAAAGGGTGGCTGTCGAACGACGAGCTTTTGTTGTAATACGACACGTTTTTGGAAAGTTCCGCGTATAGCGGGACGATATATTCTTTGACATATTCGTGGAGCCGGGCGCTTTCCGACGGATCATAGTCGCGGTAATAATTGTTGGCGTAGGCGTAGTCGGCGTAGGTTTTATACCCCGCCTTGGCGGTTATTGTCTTATAGGTTTCGACGATATCAAGATAAATTTCGCCGCCGACATAATTCAAGCCCTTTAAATAGGTGTCGTAGCCGTAGGTGTCCTTCACTTCCCGCAGGGTCATTTCCTCGCCGTCGGCATATATGGTGAGCGACAGATTGTCGATATATTTGTTTTCGCAATCGGCGAGCTTGGCGGCGAGAATGACATACTCGTCGTCGAAAAGCAGGGCATTGGCGCGTATTTCCGCCTTTTCCTCCTCGCTGTAACCGGCGAAAACCGTTTCGGCGCAATAGGAATCGAGCAGGGTGTCGGCAAGCGCGTAATAACGCTTCTGGGCTTCGGTGAAGTTTTCGGCAAGAATGACCATCTCGTCGGCTATGTCGGAATCGGCGGTGTCAAGACTTTGCAGTATAGAAAGCAGTCCGTATTCGGTTTCGGCTTCCCGCATGAGGTCCGCCAGATATTCAAATTCCTTTTTTATAACTTCGGCGTCCGCAGTACTATCGTAAAGTGAGGTTATTTCATCCATTTCGATGTAAATAGCATCGAAATCCGGTTCCTTATAAGCCAAATCCTTGAAATAATATTCGCTCCTCAAATATCGCGGTTCGGACTCGGAGCTTTCAGCGGATGATTGCGGATTTTCGGAACTTTCGGCGACTGCGGAGGAAATGCCGTCAGCATTACTGCTCGGTTCGCCGGGGCTGCTTCCGCCAAGGCACGAGGTTAAAAGCAGGGTTAACGCGATAAAAACGCAAAATATATATTTTATAACGCTTTTCATTTGGCTTCGTCCTTTAATTTATTTGTTTAATAATACCACCTGACACCGCTTTTGTCAAACATTATAGTGTGCTTCAATAACTGTCTTTATATTTTAAAAATTTAAAAAGCTTATCGTTGAATTGTTCGGCGGCAGTTTTAACAAATGGCGTTTTGCCCAAAAAGAGATTATTTATAAGTTGTATATTTTACGGATAGAATACCCTTATATGTTGACTTTTACAACAAAATGTGGTATTATTGCTGTGGCTTTATTGAATAAAAATTATGTTAAATTCGTGTATAAAGCATGGCATCAAATTAAAAGCGGTTTCCGTAACCGGCGGATAAGTGGAATCGACCACAGAGGAACGGGAACCATATAATATCGACCGCTGTATTTTATACGGCGGAGATATAAAACAGCCGACCGCCTGGGCATCCTGTATATTTCGGACAGGCATGCCCTTTTTGCATTTTAATTTTTCGGGAGGATGACAATATGCCAGTAAAAAAAGCGGCTTTTATTATGGGGAGCGCCACCGACCTGCCGGCGCTTGAAAAAGGCATACAGACATTAAAAGATTTCGGCGTCAGCGTGGAGGTCCATGTCTATTCGGCGCACCGCACGCCGGCGGAGGTTTCGGATTTCGCCAAAAGCGCCGAACAAAACGGCTTCGGCGTCATCATAGCCGCGGCGGGGAAAGCCGCGCATCTCGCGGGCGCCATCGCGGCGGAAACCGTGCTTCCGGTCATCGGCATACCCATACGGTCGGACGCGTTCGGCGGCATGGACGCGCTCCTCTCCACGGTGCAGATGCCCTCGGGCATACCCGTCGCGACGGTCGCCGTCGACGGGGCGGTCAACGCCGCTCTGCTTTGCGCGGAGATACTCGCTTTGTCCGACGAGGAACTGAAAGAAAAGCTGATCGCATATCGCAAGAGCGCCGCCGAATCATCGCTCGCGAAGGATCGCGAAATAGGAACAAAATACAATTGAAGGATATATATGACTGAATTAAGGGAAGAATGCGGCGTTTTCGGGTTGTACTCGCAGCGCCATGCCGACCTTGCGCGGCTCGCTTATTACGGGCTTTTCGCCCTCCAGCACAGGGGGCAGGAAAGCTGCGGCATTTCGGTCAACGACGGCGGCGTTTTCACCACGCACACCGGCAACGGCCTGGTCAACGACGTTTTCACCGCCGAAACCCTCGAAGGGCTCGGTAAAGGCAAAATAGCGGTGGGACATGTGCGCTACGGCACAAGGGGTACAGTCGGACTTGTCAACGCCCAGCCGGTCGTGGTGAACCATATCAAGGGACGAATGGCGGTGGCGTATAACGGCAGCATAGTCAACGCATACGCGCTGCGCGAAAAATTCGAGCTGACGGGTTCGATATTCCATTCGTCCGGCGACGCGGAGGTGATCGCCCATGTGGTGACCTACGCCAGGGTTTGTACGAATTCGATAGAGGAAGCCGTCGCGGAAGCCATGAAAGAACTGAAAGGCGCTTATTCGATGGTGCTGATGTCCCCCGCCAAACTTGTCGCGTGCCGCGACCCGTACGGGATACGCCCCCTCTGCTTCGGCAAAACCTCCGACGGCACTTGGGTGGTCTCCTCCGAATCCTGCGGCATCGACGCGGTGGGCGGCACCTTTATAAGAGACGTCGAACCGGGCGAAATTATTATCTTCGACGGCGACGGCATGAGGAGCGTCAGAACGCTCTGCGGCGCCGTAAAGCCCGCGCTCTGCGTTTTCGAATATATCTATTTCGCCCGGCCGGATTCTGTCATGGACGGCTGCCCCGTTCAAGCGGCGAGGATAAAAGCGGGAGAGCTATTGGCGGATACCTATCCCGTGGAAGCCGACGTCGTGGTGGGCGTGCCCGATTCGGGTCTGGACGCGGCGGTGGGCTATTCACGCAAGTCGGGGATACCCTACGGCGTGGGCTTTATAAAAAACAAATACATCGGACGCACCTTTATCGCGCCGGAACAGGCGACGAGAGAGGGCAAGGTCAGGATAAAGCTGAACCCGGTTTCGGTCACTGTATCAGGCAAGCGCGTGGTGTTAATCGACGACTCGATCGTGCGCGGCACGACCTCGGCGCGCATCGTCAGGCTGTTACGCGACGCGGGGGCGAAGGAAGTCCATATGCGCGTGACCGCTCCGCCGTTTATAAATCCCTGTTATTACGGGACCGACATCAGCGAATCCGACAACCTGATAGCGAGGGACCATAAATTAGAAGACATCGCGGGCATCATCGGCGCGGACAGCCTCGGTTATCTTAAACGCGAACATACGGGAAAGATCGCCGAAGGCTGCAAGCTCGGGCATTTCTGCACCGCTTGTTTTGACGGCGTTTACCCCACCGAAAAACCCGAACGGGTTTTTGTGAACAAATACGATAAAAAGATAAACGAAAGCAGGGATTAAAATGAAAAGCCGCAGCGAAAGCTATAAAAAAGCGGGCGTCGATATCACCGCGGGTTATAAATCGGTGGAGCTTATGAAGCCGCACATCAAAAGAACCGCCGTGCCGGGGATGATTTCCGACATAGGCGGTTTCGGCGGGATGTTTGCGCCGGACATATCCGGCATGAGCGAACCCGTCCTCGTCAGCGGCACCGACGGCGTAGGTACCAAGCTGAAAATTGCTTTTTTGATGGATAAGCACGACACGGTCGGGATCGATTGCGTCGCGATGTGCGTCAACGACATTATCTGTTGCGGAGCTAAACCGCTGTTCTTTCTCGACTATATCGCGCTGGGCAAAAATATCCCCGAACAGGTCGCGTCCGTCGTCGGCGGCGTGGCGGAAGGCTGCGTGCGTGCGGGCTGCGGGCTTATCGGCGGCGAAACCGCCGAAATGCCGGGATTTTATAAAGAAAAAGAATACGACCTTGCGGGTTTTGCCGTGGGCATCGTTGATAAAAGTAAAATATTAAACAACGAAACAATGAAAGCCGGGGATATCGTAATCGCGCTGCCCTCGTCGGGCGTCCACTCCAACGGCTTTTCGCTGGTGCGGAAGGTTTTTGATATCGAAAACGGCGCGCTCGGCAGGCCGCTTGACGAGTACGGCGGCAAAACTCTCGGTGAGGTGCTGCTCGCCCCCACCGAAATATACGTCAAGCCGATACTCGCTTTGATAAAAGAAATAACCGTCAAAGGCATATCGCATATCACCGGCGGGGGATTTTACGAAAACATACCCCGCTGCCTGAAAAACGGCTGCACCGTTCGGATTTCAAAAAGTTTGCTGCGCGTGCCGCCTATATTCGACAGAATCGCCGCGGCGGGGGATGTCCCCGAAAGGGATATGTTTAACACCTATAACATGGGCGTGGGTATGACCGCCGTGGTAAACCGTAACGACGCAGATACGGCGATAGATATATTAAAGCAAAACGGCGTGGAGGCATACGCGGCGGGCGAAATCATCGAAGGCGACGAGGGAGTAATAATTACCGACTAATTTAAAAGGAGCGCAACATGGGCGGAAACAAACCGAAAATTAAAATCGCCGTATTGGTTTCGGGGAGCGGCACCAATTTACAGGCGTTAATCGACGCCGAGAACGCCGGCGCCATCAAGCACGGCGAGCTGTCCCTCGTGGTCTCCGGCAACCCGGAAGCCTACGCCATCAACCGGGCGCGCTTCGCCGGAATACCGGTCTGCGTCGTCGCGCGGAAAGCCTGCGCCGACCAAGCGGAATTTGAGGGTAAAATCATTAAAGAACTAAACCGCCACGGCATCGGGCTGATAGTCCTCGCGGGCTTTATGACCATACTCTCCGCGTCCTTCACCGATCGTTACCCCGGGAGAATAATCAACATCCACCCGTCTTTGATCCCCTCCTTCTGCGGCAGAGGATTTTACGGCTTGAAGGTGCACGAGGAGGCGCTCAGATACGGCGTCAAGGTCACCGGAGCGACCGTTCATTTCGTCGACGAGACGCCCGACGGGGGCAAAATCATCGCTCAAAAAGCGGTTCGGGTGCGAGAGTGCGACACCCCCGAAACGCTCCAGCACCGCGTGATGGAAAACGCAGAATGGATAATTCTCCCCAAAGCGGCGGAAAAAGTGGCGAAAGAACTTTTAAAAGACAAACAGGAACCGAAAGGGAAAAAGCTATGAGCGTTTACAAAATTAATTCCGTAAAAGAACTGCTTTGCGGCAATCCGTATCCCGGCAGGGGGATCATCGCGGGTATGACGCCCGACGGCACCAAAGCCGTTTCGGTCTATTTTATCATGGGGCGAAGCGATAATTCGAGAAACCGCGTCTTTGCCGAAAAAAACGGCGAGGTTACGATTTATCCGTTCGACACGTCCAAAGTTAAGGACCCGTCGCTGATCATCTACTCCCCCGTGAAAAAATCAGGCAATAATTTAATCGTCACCAACGGCGACCAGACCGACACGGTTTACGAGTATCTCTCCAAAGGAAAAACCTTTGAGGAAGCGCTGGAAACCCGCTGCTTCGAGCCGGACGCTCCCAACTTCACCCCGCGAGTCAGCGCCTTGCTTAATTTTAACGGCAATAATTTTTCCTATAAAATGAGCATACTCAAATCCGCCGACGCCGAGGGCTTGTCTTGCAACCGTTTTACTTTTTCCTATTCCCCTGTTAAAGGATTGGGGCATTTCCTGCATACCTATGACCGCGACGGCGACCCTCTGCCCTCTTTTACCGGCGAACCCGAAAGGGTGGGCGTTTCGGATAATATCGGCGAATATACGGAAATTATCTGGAATTCTCTCGATAAAAACAATAAAATTTCTCTTTTCGTAAGGTATGACGACATAAACTACGCGACCTACGAAACCCGCCTGATAAACAAGCATACGGAGGTCATAAAATGAACGAACTGGCGCTAAAATACGGTTGCAACCCCAACCAGAAACCCGCGCGAATATATATGAAAAACGGCGGCGAGCTCCCCGTCGAGGTATTAAACGGCAAACCCGGTTATATAAATTTCCTCGACGCGCTCAACGGTTGGCAGCTGGTCAAGGAGCTGAAAGCGGCGACCGGGATGCCCTCCGCCACATCTTTCAAGCACGTCTCGCCGACCTCCGCCGCCGTGGGCGAACGTCTCGACGAAATAACCAAGCGCGTCTGCTTTGTGGATGATATCAAGGGACTGGACGAATCCCCCGTCGCCTGCGCCTACGCCAGGGCGCGCGGCACCGACCGGATGTCCTCCTTCGGCGACTGGATCGCGCTCTCCGACGTCTGCGACGAGACGACCGCCGAGATCATCCAAAGGGAGGTCTCCGACGGCATCATCGCCCCCGGCTTCACCGCGCCGGCGCTTGAAATACTCAAAACCAAAAGAAAAGGCAATTATAATATCGTTAAGATAGACGCGTCTTACGTCCCCGAACCCGTCGAAACCAAGCAGGTTTACGGAGTCGCCTTCGAGCAGGGACGGAATAACGTCGTGATTGACGCCGCGCTGCTCGAAAACGTGGTAACGGCGAACAAAGCCATCCCCGACTTCGCCAAGCGCGATCTCATAATCGCGCTCATCACCCTCAAATACACCCAGTCGAACTCGGTCTGCTTCGCGGAGGGCGGACAGGCCATCGGCGTGGGCGCGGGTCAGCAGTCGCGCATACACTGCACGCGGCTCGCCGGGCAAAAAGCCGATAACTGGCACCTGCGCCGCCATCCGAAAACGCTCTCGCTCCCGTTTCTCGAAACCCTCGGACGCCCCGACCGCAACAACGTGATTGACTTATATATTTCCCCCGACGACGACGAAGTGCTCGCCGAGGGCTTATGGCAGGATTATTTTGAAAAAAAGCCCGAAAGGTTGACCGCGGAGGAGAAAAAGGAATTTCTCTCCCGTTTTGACGGGGTTTCGCTGGGCAGCGACGCGTTCTTCCCGTTCGGGGACAATATCGAGCGCGCACGCCGCAGCGGAGTGAAGTATATCGCACAGCCCGGCGGCTCGGTGCGCGATGACGACGTAATCAGCGTCTGCGATAAATATTCGATAGCCATGGCGTTCACCGGCGTGCGGCTGTTCCACCATTGATGAATTATGAACATGAAAAATGACATTGTTGTTATCGGCGGCGGCGGGCGCGAACACGCCATTATCAAAGCGCTGAAAAAGTCGCCGGAAGTTAATAAGATTTACGCTCTGCCCGGCAATGCGGGCATGAGAGGCGACGCGGAATGCGCGGATATCTCGGCGAAGGATATTAAGGGAGCGGTCGGGTTTGCCAAAAGCCATGGCGTAAGTTTTGCCGTGGTGGGCCCCGACGATCCCCTCGTACTCGGAGCGGCTGATGCTTTCGAGCGGGCCGGCATACCCGTATTCGGTCCGTCCCAAAAAGCCGCCGCCATAGAGGGCAGCAAAATTTTCGCCAAACGTCTTATGGAAAAATATCATATCCCCACCGCGGCTTACCGCGAGTTTTCGGATATGCCGGAAGCACTTTCGTATGTCGCGGAATGCACTCTGCCTGCGGTGATCAAGGCCGACGGGCTGGCGCTGGGCAAGGGCGTCATAATCGCCGAAAGCCGCGATGACGCCGAAAAAGCCGTAAAAGCCATGATGGGCGACAGGGTTTTCGGCGAAAGCGGCGCGAATATCGTCGTCGAAGAATTCCTGACCGGACCGGAGGTTTCCGTTCTGGCGTTTACCGACGGAAAAACCGTAGTCCCCATGGTCTCCTCCATGGACCACAAGCGCGCGCTTGACGGCGACGCGGGGCAAAATACCGGCGGCATGGGAGCGGTCGCCCCCAACCCCTATTACACAAAAACCGTCGCCGAAAGGTGTATGAACGAAATTTTTATGCCAACAATAGGCGCGATGAATAAAGAAGGCAGAACTTTCAAGGGCTGCATGTATTTCGGGCTTATGCTGACCGAAAAAGGACCCAAAGTGATCGAATACAACTGCCGTTTCGGCGATCCGGAAGCGCAGGCGGTACTCGCTCTGCTCGAAACCGACCTTTTCACAATCATGAAAGCGGTCTGTGCGGGAAATCTTGCGGATATAGAGATAAAATTTAAAAGCGGTTATTCCTGCTGCGTGGTCATGGCGTCGCGGGGCTACCCCGCAAGCTACGAAAAGGGCTTTGAGATTACACTTGACGGCGGCATAACCGGGGATATTTATTTTGCGGGAGCCGCTTTGCGCGACGGCAAACCCGTCACCGCCGGCGGCAGGGTTTTGGGCGTGACAAATACCGCCGAAACGCTTGAAAAAGCAATTGAAATGTCTTATAATGACGTAAAGAAAATACATTTCGCCAATGCGTATTGCCGCAGTGATATCGGTAAAAGAGCGTTGGCGGCGCGGGAGTGACGATGGTTTACAGGTTATATGTCGAAAAGAAAAAGGAATTGGCAACAGAAGCGTTTTCGGCGCTTTCTGATATAAAAAATCTGCTCCACGCGGAGGGATTGACAAATCTGCGCGTCGTCAACCGCTACGATATCGAGGGCTCGGATTTTGACGACGATCTGTTCGCGCGCTGCGCCTCCACGGTATTTTCGGAACCGCAGCTTGACCTTGTCTCGGAAACG
Organism: uncultured Ruminococcus sp.; assembly: GCA_964403645.1. Lineage (GTDB taxonomy): Bacteria > Bacillota > Clostridia > Oscillospirales > CAG-382 > UBA1206. The sequence continues at coordinate 483 of CAYOGQ010000072.1, read as the reverse complement.
CTCGACACGGAGGGCGCGGCGGCGGTTTTCGGCGTCGAATACCTCCCCGGGCAATTCGACCAGCGGGCGGATTCGGCGTCTCAATGCGTCGGCATCATATCCGGCAAAGCCCGCCCGGAAGTCAAAACGGCAAAAATCTACATCCTGTACGGAGCGCTTGACGAAGGCGAACTTTCAAAAATTAAAAATTACTTTATTAACCCCGTGGAATGCCGCGAGGCGTCGCTGGAAAGTTACAAAACGCTGAAAACTGAATATCCCGCTCCGGGGAAGATAAAAACGCTCGACGGCTTCACCAAGCTCGACGCCGAAGGCCGGATACGTTTTATCTCCGAATATAATCTTGCCATGGACGCTGACGACGTAAAATTTTGTCAGGATTATTTCGCCGCCGAAAAGCGCGAACCCACTTTAACCGAAATCCGGGTGATCGACACCTATTGGTCCGACCACTGCCGCCATACCACCTTCCTCACGACGATC
>CAYOGQ010000071.1:0-10011 GCA_964403645.1 uncultured Ruminococcus sp. | reverse complement strand
CCTGGGGCGGCATGGAGTTCACCTATACGGACGGCACCTGGAACCCCATGACCCACAATTACGAGGGCGCCGGCTGGACAAGCGGCGCAAACGCCAACAAAATCTCGGTTACCAGCACGTCCAACGTGCCGGTTACGGTAACTTATTCCTATACGCAGGAAGCCGGATACACAGCTGTAAACGGCAGCCTTACCGACGGAACAAATCCCGTCGCCTCGCGAGCGCTTACCGCGGGGAATATCACGCCGCAAAGCTGTGACGCGTATTTAACCTTATCGGGCAAACCGTCCGAATGTAATATCAGCAAAATCGGTTCGGTAACCGTCACCATCACCGTCACTGCCGACGATTAGGAGCAATAATGAAAAACAAAAAAATTCTAATAATCATAATTGTACTTAGCCTTATCACAATCGCTTCGTTAACGGTTACCGTGGTTTTACTGACGCAAAACGCGAAGCAGGAGGACAATCCGTACATATACCCCCCGGTTTCCGAAGATCCGGGTATCGAGCCTATAGACGAGGGAGATTCATCCCAATCGCCCCTTGAAAATCCGGAAGGCGGCGGTGCGGTTTCGTTGACCTTTTCAAAACAGGCAACCGCTCCCAAAGGCGACGGCGTCGCAAGCATTCTGTTCCAAAATCCGGTTAAATCCAACCAGAGCATCGTTATCCAGCTCCAAATCACCGACAAGGAGCTTATCGAAAAGCTCGGCAAAACGGGCAGAACAGCCGACGATAAAGCAAAAATAGAGGGCGCGGAGGATTATGACAGCGAAAAAAGCCGGATAATCATAGCCGAATCGGGGCTGCTTGCACCCGGATATAAGATATCAACGCTTCAATTAATGGCGCTGCCCGACAAAACGGTGCTCCCCGCCGGAAATTATAACGCGGTTTATAATATCCTTGCCTATGACAAGGACACCAACGAAAGGGCTGTCGTCAACATGCAGATACCCATTACTCTGACGATACAGAATTGATTTAACGATGTTATTTCGTAAAAGCTTCTTATATAAAAGCCGACAAAGGCGGTTGCAATCAAACGGAGCTTCAATACGAATATTACATATAACGTTTAAGAAAGGAAACAAAATCATGAAAAAAATGGTCTCTGTTCTTTTGGTTCTCGCGCTTTCGCTTTGCATGGGCATATCCGCTTTTGCCGCGAATATTACAACCTCTGGAGGAAGCACCGGCACGGACGTTAAGGGGACATATGTCCAGGGTACTTACTCGGATGTTATTTACAGCGTGGACGTGGCTTGGGGCAGCATGGAATTTACTTACACCGACGCTTCTAGGGGCACCTGGAATCCGGTTACGCATGTGTATGACGATGCGATAGCGGCGGCCTGGTCATGCGACACAGACGCCAACAAGATAACCGTCACCAACCATTCCAATACTGAAATTAGCGCTAGACTGACTTATACATCCGGAGCAGGCTTTACCGGAATTACAGGTTCGTTCAGCAAAAGCACCATTAATCTGGCGACAGCCGAAGGCGTATTACCGGTAAATGCGCCGACAGACAGCTCTTATCTGACGCTTTCGGGAGAATTGAGTAATAGTGCGGGATCAAAAGCTATAATAGGTTCCGTCACTGTTAGACTTATGGCAAGCTAAACAAATCAGGTTAAAGGTTGCAGGTTACAGGCGGCGGATTTTCGTGCCTGTAACCTCCCCCGAATTTCTGTCGCCTGAAGCCTAAAGCCTGAAATCTGACACACTGCTGCTGTGAGGCAAGCAGCCTCGTCCTTTGGCAGCACAGTGTTCGTCGGAGATATTAGGCAGCGGATTTTACTCAACTATAAACGACCGTAAATATCACTTATTTTCACCTTCCGCATTTGAATTACATATTCGCCTCGCGGATAATACAATAACCGTTCTCGGTTAACGAATTATCTTTATATTAAACATAGTTCCAAACAAAGAAAAAAGTAAAATTAGAAGATAATGCCTGCCGATCAAACCTATATCAATATGTTAACGGCAGGATTTCATAAAGTTAAAATTGACGACAGGAGTAGTATATGATGAAACGAATATTGGCGGGTTTAATGTTTGTTGTTTTATTGGTTTGGATTCCGGTAACAGCATCAGCGGCGGAAAACGAAACGATTGACGAAGCCGACCGGCCCTGCTCCATAAGCGTAAAAGCCGTTTATATAGGCAGCGATGATCAGAACGTTTATTATAACAATATAAGCGGCGGCACCTCGTCTGTCATAACCAGAAACGGAATAGCAGTTATCGTTACCGGCGGTGAGGAAGCATTTGAACTCGGCACAAAGCTCGTGGTGCGTGAAATCACTGCGGAGGAAACGGAAGCCTACGGTTGGTTTTCCGGAGTTTTAAAAGAAACCGGAACCGACATAATGCCTTTTGATATTTATTTTGAAATGGACGGACAAAAGATCCCGTTAAATTCCAAAATAAAAATAACCGTCAATCTGCCTGACGGTTATACGACTCCTGTTATTTGTTATGTCACGACGGACGGCAGAGTCGAAGTTATTCAGTCAGACGTCAGGGACGGTAAAATAAGCTTTGAAACGGATCATATGAGTTATTACGTTCTTGCCGATAAGATAAAAGACTCTCCGCAGACGGGCGATAATACAAACATACTGTTTTATATCACAATGATGGCAATCTTCGCAGGGCTCTTTATATTCATGACCGGAAGGTTTAAATATCACGGCTTGGAACGCATAAATTCTATATGACTTTTTAAAATCATTTTTAAGAACCGGTCGATTTGTATTTTTTGATCCCGAAACGGAAAAACGCCCAGCTCGGCAGCAAAAACGGCAGTCCGAAAAGCGGCGCAAGCATATAAAACACGTTTTTTTCCCGCCCCAGCAGATACAAAAGCGGGTAATACTGGAACAGCGCCAGCGGTACGACATAGGTGAGGAATTTTAAAATACCGCTGCCGTAAATCGAGTAGGGATATCTCCCGAACTCGCGTCCGCCGTGCGTGAGAATGTTCATGAATTCCAACCCCTCTATCGTAAAAAATGCCATCGACGCGTAGACCATATACAGCCCGAAAAAGACCGCAGCCCCGCAGGTTATCATCAAAAACAGTGTCAGCGCCCTGTCCCACGTCCAATCAACGCCGCTGTGCGGCACGGCGTAGCACAGCACCGCCGCGGCTTGGATAAATATTCCGACACGGGCGAACTCAATGTGCGACGCCAGCACCTGAAAGACGACTCCGCGCGGGCGCACCAGACAGCGGTCGAATTCGCCGTTGCCCAAAAGCCGCGGGAAGATGTCGAACCCGCGCGCGAAAATCTCCGCGAAGGAATACGCCATGGACACGACCGAGGTGCAAAGCAGCGTCTGGCTTAAAGTGAACCCCTCTACCGCGTTGAAGCGTGCCATCATGAACAGCACCCCCGCAACGGTGGCGAAGGACAATACGATCCGGGCGACAAGGTTAAGCAGAAACGTCCCGCGGTATTGCATTTGGCTTTTCAAGTGAATGGAAAAATAATTAAAATATAATCTCATTCTTCAACCCCCCTGCGTTATAACCCGTTTTAACGAATGCTTCATCAGCAGCTTGCCTAAGAGCAGCATTGCCGCGAACCAAAACAATTGCAGTCCTATGCCCCACACCGCGTCCATACCCGATATGTCGCCGCTGTAAATCCTCAGCGGCATATTTTGCATTGCGGCGAAAGGTAAAAGCTCGGCGACTTGCTTGAAAGGCTGCGGGAAGAAGGGCAGCGGAACATAGCCGCCGGCGAGGAAGTCCGCGAGTATCACGAAAATCGCATTATAGCGGCTCATGGTGTAAAACGCCGACATATAATCTATCAGGCAATACACCGTCACCACGCACATGCTTATCGGCACGGAGAGCAGGAACATCGAAAATTGAAACATATCCGACGGCAGGGACATCCCGAAAGGGGGCGGCAGGACGAACGCCACGACGAGTATGGGCGCGCATCGCAGCGCGGCTTTCGACACCCGGTCCGCCGTCGTCTCAAAGAACCAGCGGTTATAGATATCGAACGGGCGCGCCAGATCGTAGGCAATATTGCCGCTGACGATGGCTTCAACGGCGCCCCCGCCGACCCCCCACGGCATAAACAGCGCCAAAAACGCCTGTTGTATCCATATGTAGGACACGAGGTTTTTAAATTCCATCGGAAAAGCGTCAGGGTTTGCGCGGTAGAACGCCGAAAACGCCAAAATCTCCATAACCCCCCACGCAAGCTGGGTGGACAAGCCCGCCAGCGCCGCCGCGCGGTATTGCAAGCCGTTGATAAAACGTATTCTAAACAGCGCGGTATATTTTTGCATAAATATCTCCGTCAGGAACCCGTCGATTTATAATGCTTCAACCCGAATTTAAAAAATACATAACCGGGAACAAGAAATAATAATCCCATTAGCGGAGCGAGCATATACAGTATGTTTCGTTCCATGTTCAATAAATACAGAAGAGGATAATATTGAAACAGCGCGAGAGGTATCACAAATGTGAGAAATCTCAACACCTCTTTCCCGTATATTGAATACGGATATTTGCCGTGATCCCGCCCGCCGTATGTCAGGATATTCATAAACTCCAAGCCTTCGGTTGTGAAAAAAGCAAACGCCGCTTGTATCAGAAACAGCGCTGAAAATATCAGGCTCCCGCAAACGATCATCAAAAAAAGCGTCAGTATTTTATCCCATGTCCAAATAACGCCGCTGTTCGGAATTGCCCAAAAGAGCACGGTGGCGGCCTGTAATGTGGCGCCGATGCGAAAAAAATCCAACCTCGAAGTGAGGACCTGGAAAACGATGCTTCTCGGTCTGACCAAAGCGCGGTCAAACTCGCCGTTCGCTATCATTCGCGGCAGCCGTTCGAATCCGCTCCCGAACATCTCCGCCAGCGAAAACGCCATGATCACGACGGCGAAGCAGAGCGCAACCTGACCGTAAGTAAACCCGTCCACATCGTAAAACAAGCGGAATATAAAAAATACGCCTAAAAAAGTCGAAAACTGCATTAAAAAATTGCCTATCGTGAGCAAAAGAAAAGACGCTTTGTATTGCATTTGACTTTTTAAGAAGATAGAAAAATATTTTAGGTATAATTTCATATGCGTCACCCGCCCTGCACCGTTACTTTTTTTGTAGCGCGGCGTATGAAAAATTTCCCGGCCATAATCAATATCACCAACCAGACGGCTTGAAACGCAATGCCTTTCAGCGCGTTGGCCCCCGCGATATTTCCGCTGTATATGCGAAGCGGCATGTTCTGCATCGCCGCAAACGGCAGCGCTTCCAGCACGGTCCGCACCGGAGAAGGGAAAAACGGGAACGGGATAACGGCCCCGGTAAAAAACGCCGTCGCCGCTATGAGAAACACCCTCACACCTCTGTAAGAGGTGGTGTAAAACATAGTGACATACATGAGCATAGCGAAGGACACCGTGACGCCCAACGCGAGGATCACCGAAAGCAGGAACATAACCAACTGAAAAGCGTTCGGCGGAAGCGACAAATTATACGGGGCGGGCAGAAATAACACAACGATCAATAAGGGTAAGCGGAACACGGTAAAAGCGGCGCGGCCTGCACAGGCGCGGACATACCAGCGGGTGTACAAATCGGCGGGACGGACGAGCTCGTAGGCAATCGAACCGCTTTCAATCGACGATTCGATCTCCTCGTCCGAAAAAACCACCGAAAACAAAATCAAAAACGCCTGCTGCAGCCACATATAAGAGATTGTCTGCGGCAGCGTCATGGCAAATTTGGTTTGATCGGAGCGGTAAAAAGCCGAATACGCCAAAACTAGCATCAATCCCCACAAAAACCCGGTAAACAGGAGCGAGAACACGACTATCCTGTACTGCACGCCATGTATGAAACGTATTCTGAAAATCACCAGATACTTTTTCATATATGGTATTCTTTATACAGCGCCGCGACCATTTCCTCAGAGGTGACCCCGGAAACCGAAACATCGGTCAGTTCCGTCTGCGAAGCAAGAAGCGAAACGGCGTCCGACACGGATATAACCGAAGGGTCGAGAATAATAACCATTCGCCCTTCCTTTGTTTCGGAAAGCGTCATCCCTTCGCAGATTTCGGGTTTGTTTCCGTTGTACTCGACGACCAGTGTCTTGCGCTCGGACGAACGCCTTTTAAGTTCGGCCAAACCGCCGTCGAGCAATATCCTCCCCTTGCCGATTAACAGAATACGCTCGGTCAGTGCCTCTATATCCTGCATATCGTGTGTGGTGAGTATCACCGTCGTACCGCGCTCGGCGTTTTGCTTCTTTATAAACTGCCGCACCGCGATTTTGGATACGGCGTCCAGCCCGATAGTCGGCTCGTCGAGAAACAGCGTTTTCGGATTATGTAAGAGCGAAGCGGCGATTTCGCAGCGCATCCGTTGACCGAGACTCAGACTGCGCGCCGGCGTTTTTAAAAGTTCGCTCAAATCGAGCAGGGATGTCAGCTCTTCGAGGTTTTCTCGATACACTTTCCCCTCCACCTTGTAAATGTCGCGTATCAGCTCAAAACTGTCGATGATCGGCACGTCCCACCAGAGCTGGCTGCGTTGACCGAATACCACGCCGATTTCGCGGACATGGTTGACGCGGTCACGCCACGGCGTGCGCCCGTTGATGTCGCAGGTCCCGCCGTCCGGAGTAAGGATGCCGCACATAATTTTTATCGTGGTGCTCTTGCCCGCGCCGTTGGGTCCGATATAACCCACCATCTCGCCGTCGTTTATGGTGAAGCTGACGTCGTTTAAGGCGCGGACAAGCTCGTATTCGCGTGAAAACAACGCTTTGACGGCTCTGCCGAAACCCGCCTGCCGCTTGGCGACGCGGAAGGTCTTGCTGATGTTTTGAAATTTTATCAAGGCTTTTTCTCCTTTTATCCTTATTTTTGGCGGAAACAAAAGCGAACTCTTTCCGGGTGCAAGTCACGGGCAGGGTTCGCGAAGGTTTGGGGTAAGCCAATTATTTAAATATCATAAAACGGCGTTGCGGACGCCGCGTTTTTTCGACGTATTTATCAGTATATCATAAACATTCAAAAAAGCAACATTTTTTTACAAAAATTTTAATAAAAATTTCCCGCCGTTTGAAAAAGTATTCCAAACGGCGGGTTTTGTGTATGAGAAGCTAAAAAGACATTACATAATTACAATTATGGTTTAACCGCTTTTGTCGCCCAAAATGCGGGAATGCCGTCGGCGACGGCGTCGGGATCGTCGTTGAAATCCTCGTACGCGCCGGTGATGACGAACCCGGCTTTAAGCTGCCCGCCGATCTGCTCGTCGAATGTGTGGGAAAACTGAATCGATTCGTTTTCCGCCAGACAACGTTTCAAAAGCTCCGGGTTTTTGAGCGGATTATAAGGCAGTTTATTGGTTATGACGAGCGGGCGGACGGTGAAATCGTCCACGATATAGTTGAACCCGTTGTCCATTCCGGCAATCAATATTCCCCCGGAACGCAGCACGCGGTAACATTCGCGCCAAACATGATAAACGTCCTCGACATAGCAATTCGAAACCGGGTGGAAGATGATATCAAAGCTGTTGTCGTCAAACGGCAGCCGCTTGGTCATGTCGGCTCTGACTATGTTTATTTTGTAATTTTCCCGCTTGGCGACGGTACGCTCGTTTTCAAGCTGTAATTCGGAATAGTCCAGCACCGTGCAGTCCGCGCCGAGAGCGGCGAAAATCGGCATTTGCTGCCCTCCGCCGGAAGCAAGCCCCAAAAGCCGGGCGCCGAAAAGCCGCCCGTCCTTCAAAAACGGAGCAAACCATTCGTGCGGCACGGGCTTTATCGGCGTAAGCACGACCTCCCACTTGCCGCGTTTCGCGTCTTCAAACGTCTCGTGGGTTATAGGCACGCCCCATATCCAACCGTTTTCAACCCACTTGTCTATCGCCTTCGAGTTTATGTCCGTGTAGTTTTCCATAATGCTCCTCCTATTTGTCCTTTTATTTACTGGGATATTTTAATGCGTTTTTTACTGTCTTTTCCTCTACCGCTTTTGCCAGGTCTATGTCAAAATGTTCGCATAAACGGCAGATATACCAAAAAATATCGGCAAGCTCTTCTTGCAAATGCAAAAATTCGTTTTCGTCCGACTTCACGCTGTCAGCTTCGTCGGAATGCAGCCACATGAAAATTTCGGTAAGCTCGGCTGCCTCGACGGACAGCGCCATAACGAGGTCCTTCGCGTTTTGGTTTTTGCGCCAGCCCCGCGCGTCGGAAAAATTTTGAATATGCCGTTTGATATCTTCAACGGTCGTTGTTTTATCGTTCATTTTGAAAATCTCTCTTTCTGAAAATATCGAGCGTATGGTGCGACAATCCGACCATATCAGGCCGCTCGCAAGTGGCGAAGTGGTATTTCAGGTATAATGCGAACGCCGCGTCGTCCATCGCGTCCACCGCTTCCCGCATATGGTTGGTATATCCGTCAGAAGCGACATAGTGCAGTCGGACGGCGTCGAAGCCGCTCATCAGTTCGTCTATATTTTCTTTGCGTACAAGCTCAAACAGATATTTCGGTTCCGACCGCGTGGCAAAAGTATCCGGATCAACCAAGCCCTTTTCGATATAGTTCGCGACGCTGTACCTGTTATTCCTTATAGCCCCTTCCAAAAGGCTGGCGTCGGATATGACATACGCCGCGAAAACGACGCCGCACGGTTTGGTCACGCGCAGCGCCTCACCAATGGCTTTCAATTTGTCATCGGTTGTAAAAAGATGATACAGCGGGCCTAAAATCAGGGTTATATCGTATGTATCATCCGAAAACGCCGAAAGATCGCAGGCGTCGCCCTGACGGATCGACACTGTTTCGCCCGGAGTAATTTTGCTTTTGAAAATATCTATGTTGTGCGGCACCAGCTCGACCGCGTCCACGGCGTAACCGCGACTCGCCAAAGCGTGACTGTAACGCCCCGTTCCCGCGCCGAGGTCCAATATTTTCGCACCGTCGAAAAGGTATTTGTCGATATACCGCATGGTTGTGAGGAATTCCACCTGACCGTGACGGGATGTCAGCCGGTTATCCTCATCGTGGTAATTATAATAATCGTCAATGTAATTTGTCATTTCTTTTCCTCATTATTTCCGGGCTGTCCATTCAACCCGATATCTGTTTAAAATCTCATCGTCCCAAACGTGCGCTTCGACATATTTCAAATGATGATTTATATGTTTATCGGCAGGATAGATCCCGCGCTTGAAATCATACTCCACGTACGGCGGAAAACCGCGGCGGTTTATCACTTCCATAATTTCGTCCGCGAAATAGATTTTGTTCCAATATTCCTCCCCGCCGAACAACGCCGGATTGAATACCGCGAAGGAATCGCCGTAGGTGAATGAAACGGTCAGCGGATCAAATTCACAAAGCGGGATTTTTATAACCGCCGGATTTTCATACGCCGATTCCCATTGGCGGTGCTCGCCGAGCATCATATACACGGGAGCGGTCAGCTTCGGACGCCCGCCGTGACTGATAAAAGCGTGGCGCAGCCGTTTGTCTCGGTCATATCGCTTTTTCAAAAAACCGTCGATATCGGGGTTGACGGCTTTACCGGCGGCCTTTTTCGCGATCAAGATTTGCTTGGCTTTCTCAAAAGGAAGCGCTGTCAGCGTCATGAACGGGCCGAAATCCAGTTCAAAATAATGGTACAAATAAATTTTTTCGGTTAATTGCATTTATGAACGCACCCTTCAACCTTCCAATATTTCACTGTAAACCCTTGTCACCAATTCATGGCGAAGTATGCCGTCTGCGTTGTTACGGTCAAATACCGCGTTTTGTTCGGCGAAATATTCTTTATACCCCGGGTCGGTTTTTCCCGGAACGCCCGCCATGGACGAATGGTATAACAACCAATTGTCCCGCGTAAATAAAATCGGGTCGAGTAATGCCCGCCAAACCTGATTTTTATATAATGCACCCGTCGATTTTTCATAACGCAAGACACCGTGAGTTTG
>CAYOGQ010000070.1:6518-10069 GCA_964403645.1 uncultured Ruminococcus sp. | reverse complement strand
TTTATATTAACATCGCTTGCGTCTTGTATCGCAAGCGGGAATAAAACAACAAAATCTTCCGGTGAAAACGCTTCGGAGGATTCGGTAATATCAGAAATTTCCGGATCTGAGTTTACGCAAATCATTTATCATGAAAAGTTGTTTGATTGTTTCAAGGATAAAAGCGTTGCCGAGCTTGAAGTAATTTTTAATAAATACAACGTTATCACCTATAATTATGGCAGGCCATTGACAAACACTCCGACCTTCGTTTTAATTCCGTATAATAACAAGAAAGAACAAAGCTTTACGGTATATTCATATAATAAACAATCGGGGATTATAACATACGCTTGCCCTGACCCGCTGTGCGACCATGTTAATTGTGTTTTTGGCCATAATTATCAAAATTCGGTTTACAGCGGTGGATTTATATATATTATTTGTGATTCATCTTATTTGAAAGACGACGGAAGCGGTGAATACATAAACCAAATGACAATTTATCGTACTGACACTACTTGTAATAATCCGGAGAAGCTGTATGAAGCCGATAATATTTCTTTAATATCAAGCTTTAAAGGAAATTTTTATTTTATTTCAACCGTAATGAATGAAGACAACAAAGTAATTCATAGATTAACAGAAATTGACAAACCCGGAAATATAAAATATGTTTCGCCGAAAGGGTTGTATATTATACAATACATCGTAAATAATGATGGCATTTATTATGAAGACGGAGCAGATGCTTCATTATACTTTACGGCGGACGGGTTTAAGACATCTCATAAATTGATTGAAAATATCGGTTCTTTCACCGTGGCTGATGACTATTTGTTTTATGGATATCTCGCAAGTACCGATATAGACGGGCTTTACCGCAGTTCTGTCGATGGTACTGGTGAAATAACGGTAAGCGAAATAATAGGTAATAATTATTTGTACAATAACGGATATATCTATTATATAAATGGCGAAAATTACAACGAAATGTGGCGTATAAAGTTTGATGGCACGGACAACGAGCTTGTGTTCGTTAGCGAAACCAACGGTCAACCCGACGAGTTCGATTGGTACCTAATCGAAGGCTCGCTGTGTTATGCCCTTTGTATCACTTGCGTGGACAAAGCCGAAGCGGAAAAAAGCCATAAAGGTAATCAAAATCATTTTACGGTTTATGATATGACCACCGGAGAAAAGTTTTTTATAGACCCGGATTTTTAAACTTGTATAAAATATAAAATGTGCACAAATAAATCGATAAACGTCTGTATATTATGTAGATTTTATCATACACATATTGATAAATATGTTGGCACATGGTATAATTACCTTATAAATACATTAAGCGCTAAAATATAGGCGGCCGTTATTTACGGCCGCTTACAAATCAAAAGCAATGTATGTAACAACGAGAGGGGCGTCGATATGTTTAAAAATACTAACAAACTTTTTCCGTTACTAATAATGTCATGTCTTATTATTATTTTTTCTTCTTCCTGCATAGCCGGGCACGATATAGACATATCGCAAACCGGCGCAATGTCGGGTTCCGAAAGTTCGGCGGAAGATGAACCAAGCCAAGATATCGACTACAAGAACCGTAAAGATATATGCTATGAAAAGCTTTTCGATATATACGAAGGAAAGACTTCCGAAGAGCTTATTTCTATGTATGAAAAAAACGGCGTAAATTTTACTGGTTATGGCAGCGCACGCATGTTTATTACCAATACGCTCACAAAGGTTTTTTTCCGTAATAACAACGACGGAAAAGGTAACCTTTACGCGTATAACAAACTTACAGGAAATGTGACATACGCTTGCCCAGACCCGCTCTGCGACCATATCGGCTGTATCTTCGGCGAAGAATCACACGTTCTTTTCGGTGGGACCAAACTTTTTGTGATTTCAAAGCATGGGAGTACCGAAGGAAGCGGTATAAAGATATATGTTACCGACGAAAACGGCAGCAATCCAAAAAAGATATATGAAACAGAAGATGATATTAAAAAATACGCATGTATTAACGATACATTGTTTTTTATTAGCCCGTATATGAAAGAAAATGAAGACATAGCATATTACAGAGTCGTCAGTATTGACCCGGAAGGAAATTTTAAAGCCGTAACTCCCGAAAACATCAGTGTAGATAAATATGTTATAAACGACGCCGGCATATTTTATTCCGACTTTTCGTACGGCTGCATATATTTTACCGTTGAAGGAATCAAAGCTGATGTGATATATGACGGTGCCGCAGAGTTTTTGGTAGGAGACGATTATATTTTAGGAGATGGTTATATTTACTTTAATGTATATAACGAAAATTATACTGTATCCCATTTGTATCGCATACCCCAAAAAGGCGGTGAAAAAGAAATATTAAGTGAAAATGTTTCAAACGAGTTGTTTTACAGTAACGGTTATATATATTATTATCATTATTCGGAAAGAGATTTCTTTGAACTGCACCGCTTTGACGTCGAAGCAAAAACGGACGAAAAAATGTTTACCGCCGAAACCGAAGGTTATGCTGATACCCTTGTCTTATATTTGATTGACGGCCCGTTCTGTTACGCTTACACAACCAACATATATGATGAACTTGAAGCCGCGGGCGGGTTCGGAAGAAATTTAAAAAACCATTTTACCGTATTCGATATGCGCGACGGCAGTAAATATTTAATCGACCCAAGCGAATAATTGCGAAAGCAGATATATATGAAACTGATAATATATGAATTCAAAAAAATATTGTCCCATAAATATGTTTGTGTGGCTTTTGTCGTTTTGTTTGTTATAAACGCGGCGTTTTGCGTTTATTTGTCCGAAAAAGACAATGCCAGATGTACTTACGACGACGATATTAAAGCCGTGTTTGATTTATATGAAAAAAGCCCGCAGCGGCTTGTGGATTATCGCGAAGAGTTGAAAAAGCTGAGTGAAGAATATTTACGTCTCGAAATTGAAGCAATGCGCAAAGGTAATTATGATTACAAGTCCCCGCGTATGCCCTCTACGCTTACCGATAATCCGTATGCCACGGATAATATACTTTTATCTATACTTTTCGGGCGTGTGGAATATAATAAAACCTTTCCCGAACGCACCCAAAAGATTATCGAAAACGCGAATAAACTGCTTAAAAACGCATCCCTTGCAGGGGAGACGGACGGGTTTAATATAACCTATCAGCAAAACCTGATAAACGTATACTCCGGCGTGAAGAGCGCGGATATTAAGCTCGAATACATACGGGGATACGATAAATATTTCGGCTATACCGCATCCGATTATCTGCTTGTTCTACTTGTCGTGCTTGTCGTTCCGGCCGTTTTTTTAGGCGAATATACCTGCGGCACGGCTCTTGTTGTGCGCTCCTCGCGCAACGGGCGAATAAAAACGGTGCTTGCGAAATTTGTTTCTCTCTTTATTTTCGTGGCAATCGCCGTACTGGTGTTTCAAGCCGCCGCATTTTTAGTGTACGGAATATATTACGGTTATTCCTCTCTTTCAAACGCCGTACAAGCGGTGCCGATGTTTGAAACCTGCCCGCTGATAATTAC
>CAYOGQ010000070.1:0-6508 GCA_964403645.1 uncultured Ruminococcus sp. | reverse complement strand
GGCCTTGCCTGCAAGACGGTGTTTGTTTTTGCGGTTTCCTCGGTGCTTTTGGCGCTGTCCATGCTTACGCGCTCATATAAACTGACTTTCCTTTTCGGAGTGGTGACAGGCGGAGTGAATTACGCCTTATACGCGGCAAGTTATATCGACGCGCATAACTTTTTTCAGCAAATAAACCTGTTTGCCCTGACAGACATTTCCCGTTTTTTGGGAAAATACAATGCGATAAACCTGTTCGGGCGGCTTTTTGAACAGCTATCGTCTTCGTTTTTGTTATATGCCGCGCTTATACTGCTTTCGGTTTTTACCGCCGCGCGGATGTTTGTTAAAAACAAAACCTCCGTGTCTTTCAAACGGATTATAAAATTAAATCCGCCGCGCATCAGCGTTTGCCCCGGAGGGCTGTTGGGCTACGAATTCAGAAAAGCCGCGGGAAATTGGCTTATCGTCGCTTCGCTTGTACTTTTGGTTATCGTGAAAATAATGATATCATCATCCGAATACCGAAAAGCCCCCTCGTTTAGCGACTCGGTTTACAAGTATTATATGACACGCCTTGAAGGCGAATGGACGCAGGAAAAATCGGATTTCATCGCATCCGAACGCGCTCGTTTCAACGAAATAATATACAAAAAAGATGAAATGGACAAAGCGCATTTTAACGGCGAAATTGACTTTGACGAATATTCGGTTTACATAAACGAATATTACGACGCAAAAGCTAAAACGGAACCTTTCGTGCGTGTGGAAAACAGAAATGACTACCTTACACACGCCGCGTCAATGGGGAAGGACGTCGCTTTCGTGTATGATACCGGTTACAATAAGCTGTTTTTCGCGGGTGCGGATATGACGCTTTTACTGCTTGTCGCAGTAATGCTTGCGGGCATATTCGCCGACGAATATCAATACGGTTTCGATAAAATCCTGCGGGCGTCGCCGCGCGGACGCAGGCGGGTGTGCAGGGCAAAATTTTTGTATGCCTTTATTGTCGCCACCGCGGCGTTTTTGGCTTTTTCCGCCGTTGACGCGGTAAATCTTATATCAAATTATGATTTCGCGCCGGCATCCTACCCGGTCGCAAGCATTCCCGCGTTCGGCGGGTTTAACGGACTGTCCCTAAGCGTTTTTATTGTTTTGTATTATATGGAAAAATATATTGCCTACCTCATATTCGCGGCGTTTTTGTGCGGTTTATCTCTGCTGTTAAAGAAAACCGTCACCGCTCTTTTTGTGGCGGCGGGAATATATCTGCTGCCTTATGTTCTGAAAAGTATGATTACGGAAAAGTTTGATTATATAGACATGACAAATTTGCTGTCTCCCGGCGGATATTTGGTAAAAAGCTCCGATATTCACCTTATAAACGCATACGGATTGTTTGCCGCGCTGCTTATCCTGGCGCTGGTAACCGCCGTTATAACCGACATCATATCGGTACGGCGCTTTTGTAAAACTTATTAGGAGGTTTTAGATAATGACAGAAGAAATTATTCTTGATGTAAAAAACGTATCCAAAGCTTATGGTCAGACTAAAGCGTTGACCGATTTCAGTTATTCCTTCGGTCATGGGGTATATGCGCTTCTCGGACCCAACGGGAGCGGCAAATCCACCCTGATGAACATTATAACCGATAACCTCCTGGCGGATTGCGGGGAAATAACATACAAGGGCGCGGAAATACATAAGCTCGGTGCGTCTTTTCGCGAAAAGCTGGGCTTTATGCCGCAGTACCCCGGCATCTATCCATCCTTTACCGCATTGGAATTCCTGCGTTATATAGCCGTTCTGAAAGGCGTAAAACGCGTCGAGGCGAAAAAGCAGACAGCAAAACTGTTGGACGCGGTGGAACTTACCGATGTCAGACATCATAAGATAAAATCTTTCTCCGGGGGGATGAAGCAGCGCCTTGCCTTGGCGCAGGCGTTTATCGGCGACCCCGAAATAGTCATACTCGACGAACCCACCGCCGGGCTTGACCCAAAACAGCGCATATCGGTCAGGAATTACATATCCGAAAACGCATTAAGCAAAACGGTAATAATAGCCACTCATGTGGTTCAGGATATCGAGTTTATCTCGCGCAGCATTATAATGTTAAAAAAAGGTGTTATCCAAGACAGCGGGAACGTGGGATTCTTACGCGAAAAAGCCCGCGGAAAAGTTTGGGAAACCGTCGTAAACGAGGGCG
Organism: uncultured Ruminococcus sp.; assembly: GCA_964403645.1. Taxonomy (GTDB): domain Bacteria; phylum Bacillota; class Clostridia; order Oscillospirales; family CAG-382; genus UBA1206. The sequence goes on along the minus strand of CAYOGQ010000070.1, from coordinate 4,316 downwards.
ATTACGAAACGGAGAGGAATAAGCACAGGGTTATCAACGTTAAAAGCGAGGATGGCAAAATATTCCTCCGCGTGCTTTCGGAAGAAAAACCCGACGCTGACGCTGTTGAGGTTGTCCCTTCCCTTGAAGACTATTACCTCTACTGCTTCGGCGAAAAGTCGGAAGAGGTAAGCTAAAGTAATTCTGCTTATAAAGATTTAAATAAAAAAAGCCGCCGAGAAGGCGGTCTTTTTAAACCCGATAATACCGATATGGATTTTGACTGTGTCGGATTTTTTATATATGGCTTCCCGTACTGATAACATTATCCGCGTCATAATATCCTTCCGGCGCGGTGTCGATGGCGACCACGCGGTTTTTGCCCTCGGCTTTCGCTCTGTACAACGCTTTGTCCGCCAATTCGATAAATTTTTCGTAATTCCTGCATTTACTTGCGCCGCAATTGGCTATACCGATGCTGACGCTGATCTCCCTGTGAAAATCCGTCATCTCGTTTACCGAAACTTTCAACGCCTCCACGATACTTTGCAACTCTGCGAGGGAATACCCCCACGCAAAGCCGGCGAATTCCTCGCCGCCGTAACGGAAGAATTTTACCTTGAACATATCTTCATAGCTTAAAAGCAGGCCGCCGAAGCTGTTTAGCAGTTTGTCGCCGGCGGCGTGGCCGAAACGGTCGTTATAGCTTTTGAAATTATCGATATCGAGCATTATTACGCCGGAGGGCGGGTCGTTTTTGCCTTTTTCCAGCTCATCGATCAGTTGGAAAAGCTTCCTGCGGTTTTTGAGCCTCGTCAGCTCGTCGGTCTCCCTATCCAGCGTCAGCCGGCGTTTGGACTCGAACGTTTCCACGCGGATTTGGATGAGCTTTGACCCGATAACGAAACCCGTTACCAAAAAGCACAAGCAGTTGATCGCATCGTCAAAACTCGTTATATTGCTTTTCAGGTAAAACGCCATAACCGTATGGACAATATAAATCCCGATTGAATAAATCAGGATCTTAAACGGTTTGTCTATCACGCACATGGGGAAGATGCAGAACAGCCCCAGTATGATGGTGGCGCGCTGCCCCGGCGAATTTTTCACGCTCAGGTAAATGGCAAAAGCGAAAGCCAGCGTAAATACCGTATAGACGGCGAGAATCGGGCGTGCTTTAAGCGGTCTAAGCTGAAAAATTACAAATACCAATATGAACAATGCGATGGTAAAAGCATATCCGGATACTAAGTTTTTTTTGGTTTCACTGAAAGGACTGAAAAGAATTGGAACGGTAAGCGTGGTGACGCTTATCGTAATGCACGTTTTAAATATGCTCCCGTTATATACATCGATCGATTCCGCGTTGTTCCTGAACAACACGTCCAATGTATTTCTTTTTATAATCATACGATCCAAAAAACGCATATGTTATCACCCCCGGCCGCCGCGTTAATTCCACGCGCGTAATGTTGCGTTAATGTTGCAATTAAAACATAATAACGCATTTATCGCAATAATTGGCTCTTTTATTTCATTATACTATAATTTTTTATTATAACAAGCACTTTTTGGAAAAAATATGCTTTTTAGTTTAAATAATACGATATTATGACTTTTGTTATAAAAGGATAAAGATGTTTTTACGGCATTCGATAATTTTATCGCGTTTTAATTTGGAAATTTCAACGGAAAGCCCGCTTCGCTCCACACCGAGATAATCGGCGAGCTCCTGGCGGTCATACGGAATCGAAAAGCGGTTGCTGCCTTGTCCTTTTGCTTGAAAAAGCAGATAAGCCATCAATTTTTCCCGAGTGGTGCGGTGGGAAATTATTTCGATCCTTTGATGGAGCATGAGGTTTTTGGCGGCGGTAATTTTTAATAGGTTATAAACAAGCGTGTTATGGGACGCGCAGGCTTTGGAGCAGGTTTCGGTGACGCGCCGCGCCGGGATAAGGAGAACTTCCGTATCGGCGGCGGCGACCGCGTCAACGGGCAGCTTCATTACGCCGGCGAAAGCGAAGGATTCCCCGAACAATTCGGAAGGGGTGATATTTGCGATAATGACACGGTTGCCGTAATAATCCACGCGGACCACCTGCGCCGATCCCGATAGGATTATACCGAAATATTCCGCTTTTTCGCCTTCGTAGAAAATGTTTTCCCCTTTGGAAAACTTTTTACGCTTCGCCCCCATGCATTCCAACATATAAGCGCGTTCATCTTCGGCTATACCCTCAAACAGGGAGCATCGGCGTAAAGCTTCGTCGAAATCTGTCATATTTGTAATTATCCTCGTTTTGTTGAAATTTCAACATACTTTTTTAGTTAATTATATTATAATAAACCGAAAAATCAAGCGGAAAGCTAAAAAAGGAGAAAATTAAATATGATACGAAAAATAATTAAAATAGACGAGGAAAAGTGCAACGGCTGCGGCGCCTGCGCAAAAGCCTGCCATGAAGGCGCTATCGCAATGGCGGACGGAAAAGCCAGACTCATGCGCGAAGACTATTGTGACGGATTGGGCGACTGCCTGCCCGCCTGCCCTACGGGCGCCATCACTTTTGAAATGCGCGAAGCTCCGGAATACGACGAATCGGCTGTAATAAAAGCCAAATCAGAAAAAGCAAAGATCCCCGCTTCAACTCCCTGCGGCTGCCCCGGGTCAAAACCGAAAGCTATAAGTCGCAACGCCGTCGCCGGTGAAGTCGGGCATTTTAAGGCAAAAAGCGAGCTTTCTCAATGGCCCGTACAAATCAAGCTGCTGCCCGTTAAAGCGCCTTATTATGACAACGCAAACCTGCTCGTCGCCGCTGACTGCGCCGCTTACGCTTACGGGAACTTCCATGAGGATTTCATACGGAACCGCATAGCTTTGATAGGCTGCCCCAAACTCGACGGGGTCGACTACACGGAAAAGCTCACAGCGATTATCGCGGAAAACAACATCAAGAGCGTCACCGTCGTCCGCATGGAGGTTCCCTGCTGCGGAGGTCTTGAAAACGCCGTAAAGCGGGCAATTTTGGCAAGCGGTAAGTTTATCCCGTGGAGGATCGTGGTGCTTACCACGGACGGGAACATATTGGAATAGTTTTTCGGTAATTAATATGTAAATATGAAGAATAACAAGCGGCCGCTCTATCAGACAGAGCGGCCGCCGTTAATTTTGCATTTATGGTTTTTTGGCTATAAATCTAGCGTTTTACAACAGTCAGGTATAAAAACCCACGAATCGGCGTTTACTATGGTGCGCCGATATCAGCTCATTCTTCCAAGCTCCAGGTTGACAGGTCCTTAGAACTATAACTAATGTAGTATCCACCAGCACCGTCATAAACCTGGACTGTGAGGATATAAATTCCTTCCGTAAATTGCAGGTCGACCGTTTCTGTACCATAATCTCCACTATTAATATCAAAAGTATACTCAAGTCCGGAAATCAATATCCAAGTTGTCCCTCCATCTTTTGTTAGATATGTGCGTTTGAGCATATCTTCGCTTCCGCAATAACGATAAGCCACAATTCCGATTTTATCGGAAATAAATTTAGCAATCACCGGATCTTCGTGCCAATTGCTCTTTAACACTTCATCGCTTTCGGGACTGTACCATGTTTTTCCGCCGTTGTTTGTTTTTAGAACCGTAAACTGCCAATCAATTTCGTTTTCAGAAATAAAAAGACTTCCGTTGTTTTCATCGTAAAAGTTGCATGATATTCCAAAAATAAGACTTTTTTCCACTCCGGTATCGAAGATTTGCGTCTCAAATGTTTCGGAACCGCGCGTAAGCTTTATCGTCTTAATATTTTTATAATCTGAAGACGGATCGACGAAGGTTATCCATGCCGTATCGCCGCAAAGAGATGCGCCAAAAACATATTGATAAAGGACTCCCGGAACATGGTAATAGGCGAGTATCGGGAAATATTCATTCCATTCTTCAACATATGCATATATCATATAGTCTTTATTAATATAGCTTTCACTATAGCCTCCATGATCATTATCATATGATACGAAAACTCCGGTTCTGCCGTATACATAATCATAATTGGTTATTTCTATATATTTCAATGCAGAGGGGTCTAACGGAAGCGTCGAGCTTTCGTCCGAACTTTCATCTAAGCTTACATCCGAGCTTTCATTTGAACTTGCATTTAAACTTTCTTCCAAACTTTCATCCAAACTATCATCTGAGCTTTCTTCCAAGCTTTCATTTGAGCTTTCATCTAAGCTTACGTTCGAGCTAGCGGTACTTTTACTTTCCGTAGAAACTACGGCTGCCGACGACGAATTTTCGCCGGTTGAATCACCGCAGGCGATAAGTCCTGTTAT
>CAYOGQ010000069.1:0-10222 GCA_964403645.1 uncultured Ruminococcus sp. | reverse complement strand
CACAGATCGGGTTCAGCTTCCTCTTTTTTTAGACCATATCATTGTAACATATACAGTTGTTATATTCAATATAAAAAGCGAGGAATAGTATAGTTAATTGTCGTCCGGTTTAACGATTTCCAGGTTGTGTAATATAACCGGCTTTTTCCGCCATGAAAAGGGGTATCTTGCAAAGTCCTCGTCGCTCATGGCTTCGATAAACTCATATGACATATTTTTGATAAAGCTGCCCGTGAAGTATTCGTCGTCGGTGAGTGAAACCCCCTCGTTCATGGGGCAGACCTCCTGACAGACGTCGCAGCCCCAAACCGTTTTGTTTTTCACAAGCAGCGCGTCGTCTTCCGGAGTTTTTATTTTCTTTTGGGAAATATACGAAAGACATTTTTCAAAATCCAGACCTTTTTCGCAAATAGCCCCGTTCGGGCAGACGGCGGCGCACAATCCGCAGCCGGCGCAGGGCGACTGCTTGATTGTGGTATATTCCGTTTTCATATCGGTTATAACGGAGCCGAGGAACACATATGAGCCGAATTTTTTAGTGATTAAAAGGGTATTTTTACCGATAACACCCACGCCCGCGGCGGCGGCGGCAAGCTTTTCGTTCACCGGGGAGTTGTCGGCGAAAGACTTGAAAGTATAATCAGGGAACGCCCTTTCCAAATCTCGCGTCAGCGATGAAAAGATTTTTTCAAATCGCCTGTGGTAATCGTAAACTCTCGCGTAACGCGATATTTTATAACCGTCCGCAGACGTTTTGCCCGTATTGTATGGTATGGCAAAAATTATCACGGATTTCATGCCGCAAGCTTCGCATTCATCGTACAGCCGGGCGTTGACAGGCAGGCAGACTGAAAAAGGCACCGCACCGTATGAATATATTCCGTTGTTTTCAAGGATTGATACGATTATATTATTCATTGAATGCTCTTTCATATAAAATCATATACAAAACACCGATTTCCCTGCGGAAACCGGTGGGTTGATTTTATCAATTAATTTTAATCGGATATATAGGGTATAAGGGCTATCTGGCGGGCGCGTTTGACGGCGTCGGTGAGCTGCCTCTGGTGTTTGGCGCAGGTGCCGGTCACGCGTCTGGGCAGAATCTTGGCTCTTTCGGTGAGATTCTTTCTCAGGCGGGGGACGTCCTTATAATCGATATGCTCGACCTTTTCGGCGCAGAAAATACAGACCTTGGCTTTTCTGCGGGGACGGAAGCCTTTACCGCTGTCCCTGTAATCTTTATCCATCACTCATTCTCCTTGTTATATTTTTTTAAAACGGCAGCTCGTCGTCGGCGGAAAGCTCCTCGAACGACCCATCCGTTTTGGGCGTGCCGTAATTGGGTACCTGCGGAGCGGAGGACATTCCGCCGCCGGAAGAGGCGTCGTCCTTGCGTCCCACAAAAGTGACCTCGTCGGCTACGACTTCGGTTGTATAACGTTTGTTGTTGTTGTTATCGGTCCAGGTGCGCGTCTGAAGCGTGCCGCGCACGAGTATGGGTTTGCCCTTTGTGAAATACTTGGTGACAAATTCGGCGTTTTTACGCCAGCATACGATGTCTATGAAATCCGTTTGCTGTTCGCCCTGGGTATATCTTCTGGTGACGCCGATCCGAAAAGAGGTCACGGGAATCCCGTTCTGGGTGTTTTTCAGCTCGGGGTCCGCCACTAAATACCCTATCAATACAACCAGATTAAAGCTTGCCATAACTATCCACACGCTCCTGCATTTTGATGACGCAAAGGTTCCGGCTTTTGTTAAAATCCCGGGTCTTTACGCGTCCGTCCTGATTATAATCGAACGGAGAATAGAGTCATTGATGTTGTAGAGTCGCTTGAGCTCGGCGGGGAACGCCGTGTCGGAATTGAATCTTACAAGGACATAATAACCCTCGGTCATGTCGTCGATAGGGTAGGCAAGCCGCCTCACGCCCCATTCGTTGACAGACTCGACGACGCTGTTTTCTGTAATCAAAGTGGTGAATTTCGCCACCGCGGCTTTTATCGCTTCCTCACCGATGGTGTTGTTGACGATAAAAATAGTTTCGTACAGCGCTTTGTTCTGTTCCATAATCGCACCTCCTTTTGGACATATGACTCCGTTTTTAACGGAGTAAGGATTCCGGCATAGCTTGTAGCCGGAGAAAACACGGCGAAAAAATCCGCCGTTTTTCCATTCATATTATATTAGCAAAGAAAACCGAGTTTGTCAATAAGATATTTTTATAATTATTCGTTTTTATAAGAAGCGTTCTTGAGCAGCCGCCTGATGCGTGTGGTGGCGTCGAGCAGCGGGGAGATAGATTCGTCGTGAGATAAGGTGTTTATGATTTTTGCAATAAACTTGGAAAGGTCCACTTCCACAAACCAGGGACGTTTTTTTATCTCCGGCGGGATATACGAGAGGTTGGTGGTGTAAAGCTTTTTGAGCTTGCCCTCCTCGTAGAGCTTGTCGAACTTGGCGGCTCCCTCCGTGAACAGGGCGAAGGTGCAGACGACGTATATCGCCTCGATTTTTTTGTTGGATATCACGTTGATTATATCTATAATAGATTCGCCGGAGGCAATCATGTCGTCGATTATCATGACCTTTTTGCCTTCGAGCGCGCCGCCGATATATTCATGCTGGATTATGGGGTTCTTTCCGTTGACGATGCGGGTATGGTCGCGGCGCTTGTAGAACATGCCCACGTCCACACCGAGGACGTTCGCGTAGTACACCGCCCTGTCCATCGCCCCGGTGTCGGGGGATATGACCAGCATATTGTCTTTTAATATATTGTTGCCCTCGTTGGCTATAAAGCATTTCAACATGGAATAAGTGGGGTATATGTTTTCAAAGGACGAGTTGGGAATGGCGTTGTATATCGTGGGGTCGTGCACGTCGAAGGAGATGATGGCGTCCACGCCGAGGTTTTCCAGTTCGTTTAGCGCAAGCGCGCAGTCGAGGGATTCGCGCCCCCTGCGTTTGTGCTGACGCGACGCGTACAGCAGGGGCATGATGATAGTCACCCGGTTCGCTTTGCTGCCGATGGCGGAAAGCAAACGCTTGACGTCCTGATAATGCTCGTCCGGCGCCATGTGGTTTTCGTAGCTGTACATGGGATAAGTTACGGAGTAATTGCCGACGTCCACGAGTATATAGACGTCCTTCCCGCGCACGGATTCGTTCAGCCTGATTTTGCCTTCGCCGTTGGAGAAACGTATCTCTTCGATGGATAGGATATAGGATAAATCCGTGTCCTGCTCGTTCCTGAGCGCTTTGATCTTTTCGTCAACCAATATGCCGAGCTCTCTTGAACTTTTCAGTACGATAAGACAAAGCTCGCCGTGATTCGAAGTTTCTTTCATTCCGATACCCCTTAATATTTAATTTTACGAATTCGCGCCGCCGAAAAAAATCAAGACTTTTAAACTTAAACGGTGCCCCGAAACGAGGCGGCGTGTCCGTAATTTAATTATATATCCGATTTACCATAAAGTAAATAGTCTGTTTCAACAAAATATAACGGCAAATTGACTAAAAATAGCCGTTTTTATCGAAACAGCTTGAAAATATTGATCTCCCTTTAAAATTTTAGTTCGTAATGGGATCAGTATATATAAAAAAACATTGACATTTCGCTCCCGGTATGATAAAATCAAATGAACATTAGTTCGCTTAATATATATGTTTATTATAAAGCAAAGCTGAAAGGAACGGCAGCCATGGCAGAAAAAGAGACAAACAAGGACATTATCGCCGGCAGAAAAAAAGCGCTGGAAACCGCGCTCGCCCAGCTTGAAAAAAAAGAAGGCAAGGGCATTATCATGCGGCTGGGCGATAACCCCTCTATGGAGGTCAAGGCGGTGTCCACCGGCAGCCTTTCGCTCGATCTGGCGCTGGGCATCGGCGGCATCCCCAAGGGCAGGATTGTCGAGATATACGGGCCGGAATCCTCCGGCAAAACCACCGTCGCCTTACATATGATAGCCGAAATCCAAAAGGGCGGCGGCGAGGCGGCGTTTATAGACGCGGAGCACGCGCTCGATCCCATCTATGCCAAGGCGCTGGGCGTCAATATAAACGAACTGCTCGTCTCCCAACCCGACGACGGCGAGACCGCTCTCGAGGTTTGCGACGCGCTGGTGCGCTCCGGAGCCGTCGATATCGTCGTCATCGACTCGGTCGCCGCTCTCGTTCCCAGGAGCGAGATAGAGGGAGACATGGGCGCATCTCATGTGGGACTGCACGCACGGCTGATGTCGCAGGCGCTCCGCAAGCTTTCCGGCGCCATCTCCAAATCCAATTGCATTGTCGTGTTCATAAATCAATTGCGCGAAAAAGTCGGCATCGTCTACGGCAACCCGGAAGTCACCACCGGCGGCAGGGCGCTCAAATTTTATGCTTCAGTCCGCATAGACGTCAGGAAAGGCGAACAATTAAAGGACGGCACAGAAGCTATCGGCAACCATGTCAAGTGCAAGGTCGTCAAAAACAAGGTCGCCCCGCCGTTTAGGACAGCGGAATTCGACATCATCTACGGCAAGGGAATCTCCAAGGAGAGCGAACTGGTAGAGCTGGGCGTGAGTTTCGAGATTATCGAAAAATCCGGCTCATGGTTTTCCTACAACGGGCAACGTGTCTGCCAGGGCAAGGACAATTTTAGGAAAACCTTGACCGAAAACAAAACCATGGCGGCGGAAATCGAAAATAAAATCAGGGAAGCGTACAATAAATCCAACGGCGGCTTCAAGTATTCCGACGAGCTGTCCGAAGAACCCACGGAAGATTATTGATGACACCCGTCGAAAGCGTGATCGTACACGGCGAAAGGCATGAGATTACCGTCGCCTGCGGCGGGGAAGATTATCTTATAACCGAAGCCGATTTTCTCGCGTCGGGTATCGCCGAAAGCGGGGAAGCCGACCTTGAAAAGCTGGCGTTTTACGCGGAAAAACTTTTGTGTATCAAAAAGGCCTCCTTGTACCTGTCGAACGGCGATCTGTCCGGACGCAGGTTCGCCGAAAAGCTGGCGGCAAAAAATCAGTTCAACGCGGAGGTCATAACGGCGGTAACGGCGCTGTTTACCGAAAAAGGTTACCTCGACGACCTGCGGCTCGCGGAGCGTTTTACGGAGGAACTGGCTTCAAAGCGCCGTTGGGGAAAAATACGCATTAAAAGCTACCTGTATCAGAAAGGCTTTAAGCGGGAGGACATTGCCGCCGCTGTCGAAAACGCGGACGAATCCGTTTTTGTGGAAAATCTGTCCTATCTTATCGAGCACGGCGTTTCGGGCGGAAAATACGATATTGCCGACAAAAAATCATTGTCAAAGCTCGGGAATTCGCTGCTGCACGCCGGTTATTCGTGGGACGAGATAAAACCGGCGATATCCGATTACATTAACAACAATCAGATTGAAAATATTTAAAACAGCAAAACGATTAATACAGTCTTTAAGGAGTAAATATGCCGATAAAAGTGGGCTTTGTATCCCTCGGGTGCCCAAAAAACCTTATAAACACAGAAAATATGATTTCCAAGTGCGTTGACGCGGGTTATGAAATCGTCGCGGAGGACACCGAAGCCGACGTGATGGTGGTAAACACCTGCGCGTTCATCCAGTCCGCCAAGCAGGAGGCAATCGAAAATATCCTCGATATCGCGTGGCTCAAAAAAAACCGCTCTCTCAAAGGCATAGTCGCGGCGGGCTGCCTTGCCGAAAGATACCGCGAGGAAATTTTTAAAGAACTGCCGGAAGTCGACTGCGTGATAGGCACCGGTTCGTACGGGGACATAGCCGAAGCGGTGGAAAACGCCTATAACGCCAAACGCTTTTTCCGCTGCGGCGACCCATTTAAAGCCCCGTTCGGGACCGACAGGGTGATCACCACGCCGCCGCATTTCGCTTATGTGCAAATCGCGGAAGGCTGCGACAACCGCTGTACATACTGTATTATTCCTAAACTGCGCGGCGGTTACCGCAGCCGCCCCACGGAAGAAATCATAAACGAGGTAAAGGACCTCGCCGCTATCGGCGTTAAAGAAATCTGCCTTGTGGCGCAGGACACCACCCGCTACGGTATGGATTTAAACGAAAGTTCGCTCGACAAGCTCATACGCGCCGTTTCGGAAACGGAGGGCATCGAGTGGGTGCGGGTGCTGTACTGTTACCCGGAAAGCGTCACCGAAGACCTGATCGACGAATTCGCTTCCAACCCCAAGCTCGTAAAATATATCGATATCCCCATACAGCATATCGACGACGAAATATTAAAAAGAATGAACCGCCGCGGCGATTCAACACAAATCAGGTCGGTTATAAGCCGCCTGCGCGAAAAGGTTCCCGGCGTAATAATACGCACCACCGTGATAGTGGGCTTCCCCGGCGAAACCGACGCCCAGTTTGAGAAACTGCTGAATTTCGTGGGCGAAACACGCTTCGAACGTCTCGGCGTTTTTGCTTATTCGCGTGAGGAGGACACTCCCGCCTACAAAATGCCAGACCAGATACCCGAAAAAATTAAAAAGAAACGCCTTGACGCGGTTATGCGAAAGCAAAAACTGATACACGAAAAACACAACGCTCTCCAAATCGGCAAGACTGTAAAAGTGATCTGCGAAGGCTACGACAAGGTCGCGGAAAGTTTTTACGGCAGGAGCGAAGGCGACTGCCCCGATATCGACGGGAAAATATATTTCAACTCACCGGAAAATATCCGCGAGGGGACGTTCGTAAACGTAAAGATAAACGAAGTTTTAGACTACGACCTGCTGGGTACGGCGGTTTTATAAGGAGTGCCGGTAATTATGAAGCTTAACCTTCCGAACAAACTCACCCTTTTAAGAGCGTTGCTGGTGCCGTTCTTTGTGATTTTCATGATATACCCCATATCCGGAAGCAACCACCTCACCTGGTCGAGGTTCGTGGCGGCGGCGATATTCATCCTCGCCGCGTTGACCGATTTATTCGACGGCAAGATTGCACGCATGCGGGGGCTTGTCACTTCTTTCGGCAAATTTATGGACCCTCTCGCCGATAAACTGATGATTTTCGCGGCGCTGATAGCGGTGTTGTTTTCGGATTATATCTTCCCGACCGGGCAGACGATCTCCAAGGAGTTTCTCGGCAATGCTTTCTTTTGGATGTCGCTTGTCATCATCTTCCGCGAATTGACGGTCACTTCGCTTAGACTGGTGGTCGTCGGCGACGCCAACATAGTCATCCCGGCTAATATCTGGGGCAAGATGAAAACCGTCACCCAGATTATCTGCGTCCTCGTGGTCATACTCGAACCTATCGTGGCGCAATTAGGCGGCTTCCTGTCGCTTCTGAGCATGGCGGTCGCCACGTTTTTCACCGTGTTCTCAGGCTATAAATATGTCAAAGGCTATTGGAAATACATTGATCCCAATAAATAAAGACAAGAGAAATGCGTATGAAGTTATATAATTCCCTCACCCGAAGCATAGACGATTTTACCCCGCAAAGCAAAACCGTGACCATGTATACCTGCGGACCCACCGTTTACCATTTCGCCCATATAGGAAACCTGCGCTCCTATATCATGGAAGATATACTTGAAAAATATCTCAACTACGCCGGATTTAATGTCAAGCGCGTCATGAACATCACCGATGTCGGTCACCTGACCGGCGACGGCGACGAGGGCGAGGACAAGATGCTGCTCGGCGCGAAACGCGAGAAAAAATCCGTGCTCGAAATCGCAAAGTATTATACCGACGCGTTTTTCGCCGACTGCGAAAGGCTAAATATAAAAAAGCCCGAAACCGTGGTGAAGGCGACCTCCCGCGTTGAGGATTTTATCGAAATGATACAAGTCCTGCAAGAAAAAGGCTACGCCTATGAAGCGGGCGGGAACGTTTACTTCGATACTTCCAAGTTGGAAGAATATTTTGTTTTCAGCAAACATAACGCGGAAGATCTCGAAATCGGCGTCCGCGAAGGCGTGGAAGGCGACGCCAACAAGAAAAACGCCAACGACTTCGTTTTGTGGTTCACCAAATCCAAATTTGATTCCCAGGAGTTGAAATGGGATTCCCCGTGGGGGACGGGCTACCCCGGCTGGCATATAGAGTGTTCCGCCATCAGCGTCAAAGAATTGGGCGGTCACCTCGACCTCCACTGCGGCGGTATAGACAACGCTTTCCCGCATCACACCAACGAGATCGCCCAGTCGGAAGCCTTCCTCGGGCACCATTGGTGCGACTTCTGGTTCCATGTGCGCCACCTGAACGACGAAACCGGCAAAATGTCCAAATCCAAAGGCGAATTTTTAACGGTATCCGTACTCGAAGAAAAAGGTTACGACCCCATGGCGTACCGCTATTTCTGCCTGATGTCCCATTACAGAAAAATACTCGTTTTCAATTGGGATGGACTGGGCAACGCCTCCGGCTCATATGAAAAATTGGTTTCCCGCATAGCGCGGCTCGAAGACGGCGGTGATATCGACGCGGCGGCTTTTGCAACGCTCGACGCGGATTTCAGGAACGCCCTCGACACCGATCTGAACACCTCGCTTGCCATCACCTGCCTGTACGATGTTTTGAAAGCGGACACCACCGACGCGACCAAACTTGCGCTTATCGCTGCTTTCGACAAAGTGTTGTCCCTCGGGCTGATAAAAAAAGCCGAAGAATTAAAATTAAAATCCGAAAACCGGGAAAACCCGAAAAATACCGAAGAAACCGCCATGATAGAGGGATTAATCGAAAAACGTGCCGACGCGAAAAAAGCAAAAAATTTTGCCGCGGCGGACGAAATACGAAACCGGTTAAAAGATATGGGTATTTTATTGGAGGATACGCCTCAGGGTACCAAATGGAAACGAGTATGACAGGAAGCCCGGATAACGATAAAACCGCGAAAAATGAACTTCCGACACTGGTGCTCGCATACCTCGGCGACGCTTATTTTGAACTTTTGGTGCGCGAGCGGCTTGTCGCGGACTGCTGCGGCAATCCCTCCGGCAAAAGTGCCGGCAGCGTCGCGGGCGACGCCGCGGAGCTATCCAGAAGGTCCATGTGTTATGTCTCGGCAGTAGCCCAGTCGGCGGCGGTCGAAAGGCTGCTTCCCGCGCTGACTCCGGGAGAGGAAGCCGTTTACAAGCGCGGCAGGAACGCCAAAACCAACCACACTCCCCGTTCGGCGTCCGTCTTGGACTACCGCAGGGCGACAGGACTGGAAACGCTTTTCGGCTACCTGTGCGTCATGGGCGAAAGCGAGCGCGCAGAGCAGTTATTCGGGCTGTGCTTCCCGTCGGAACCGAACGCTTAGGCGTTTGCGATTGATAAATAAATTCCAAAGAAAGGCAGGTGCGAACCCACGCTGCCCCGCAATATCGGCGAGGTTTAGGTGTGGGCATCCATATGACAGAACTTACCCCAAAGGAAAAGCGAATATATGAATATGTCGAGACCACCATCGAAAACGAGGGCTACGCCCCCACCGTGCGCGACATATGCGCCGCCCTTGGCATAAAGTCCACGTCGACGGCGCATCTCTACCTGCGCAAATTGGACGAAAAGGGATATATAAAAAAATACGACGGCAAATCAAGGGCTGTGTCATTGGAAAGGTCCAAATACGGCGACAAGGAAAAGACCCTGCGCGTCCCGCTTTTGGGCAAGGTCACCGCGGGTATGCCCATCACCGCCGTGCAGAATTACGAAGGCTATGTCGATTTCCCGGTCAGCATGGCGCATAGCTCCGCCAGCCTGTTTGCCCTGCGCGTTTCCGGGGAGAGCATGAAAAACGCGGGCATCCTTGACGGCGACATCGTCGTCGTGGAAGGCAGGCAATACGCCGACGACGGCGAGATAGTCGTCGCGATGATTGAAGACGAAGCGACGGTAAAAAGGTTCTTCCGCGAAAAGGACAAAATTCGACTCCAACCCGAAAATCCCGAAATGAAGCCGATTTATTCGCGAAACGTCACGGTTTTGGGGAAGGTTATAGCTAACTTTCGGTTTTATTGATAAATGATAATTACAGAAAGTGTAATAAACAAAAAACAGGTAAAACCTGTTTTTTCTTTCGTTGATTTTAGAGCGGTGCATCTTTTAACGATTATAAGACTTGCACACCCCTAAAAAGACAATCGGTCAATGATTAGAATGGTTCTGCCAATGCAAATTATATACTGCGGTATGGATTACTGTAACGGATAATACAGCCAATGTTTCATTCTATCGTTCAAATCATCAGATATGC
>CAYOGQ010000068.1:0-10268 GCA_964403645.1 uncultured Ruminococcus sp. | reverse complement strand
TGGCGATACCGCGCTGCTGACACTCATGGTAGATCGTGGGGAAACGGTTTATGAAAAATTCCCGCGTCATGCCGGCGCAGTCGAGGAAAGCGTATTCGTCGCCTGTACGTTTCAGCTCCTTTAAAATTTCGCGGGTGACAATATCTCTCGGCGCAAGGTCGGCCATCTCGTGCTTGTCGTGCATAAACGCTTCGCCCTTGGAGTTGCGGAGTATCGCCCCCTCGCCGCGCACCGCTTCCGAGATAAGGAAAAGTCTTTCGGTTTTGCCTTCGGAAATCAGCGCGGTTGGGTGGAATTGCACGAATTCCATATCTTTGACGACCGCTCCCGCTCTCAGGCAGGCGGCTATTCCGTCACCCACCGCTCCCGCGGGGTTGGTGGTGTACTCATAGCATTGCCCTATACCGCCGGTGGCGATTATGACGCTGCCGGAACGGATGACGGTGTACACTCCGTCTTTTTCGGCGAGCACGCCGATTACGGCGTTCTCTTCGGTGATTATGTCAACCAAATAAGTATTGAAGTGGAAATGCAGGTTTTCGCGCTGTAAGGCGATCATGCCGAGCTGTTTTGTGGTTTCGCGCCCGGTGGCGTCGCCGCCGCAGTGAAGTATGCGGCGCTGGCGATGCCCGCCCTCGCGTGTGATGAGCAGGTCGCCGTCGGCGTTGATGTCGAACGGCACCCGCATATTTATAAGCTCCTCAATATCCGAAGGACCCTCCTCCACGAGCACCTCAACGGCTTTGCGGTCGCACAGTCCCGCCCCCGCTTTAAGGGTGTCCTCGATATGGGCAATATAGGTATCCTCTTTGCTGGTGACAGCGGCGATCCCACCCTGGGCAAGATATGAATTGCTGTCTTCGATATGGGCTTTGGCGAGCACCGCGACGCTTCTTTCGGGCGCGATATGCAGCGCGGCGTATAACCCCGCGATACCGGCGCCGACGACAATCGCGTCGTAGTTCTCGACTGCCAGTTTTTTATTTGTAAAATCCGGAAGAAATCTTCTGTCCATGACTATTTGCCAATCTCCTCAATATTATAAGGCGTTATCTGATATACATAGTAATTGAGCCAGTTGGAATATAAAAGGTGAGAATGCGATCGCCAGGTGTTGGCGGGCGGTTCGGAAGCATCGTCGCGCGGGAAGTAGTTTTTGGGCGGGTCAATGACCATACCCTTGCCAATATCGCGTTCATATTCCAATTTCAGGGTATCCGCGTCGTATTCGGGGTGTCCGGTGACATAGACCTGGCGGCAGTTTTTAGAAGCGGCGAGGTAAACGCCCGCTTCGTCGGATACCGCGAGCAGCTTCAAGCTGTCATTTTGCAATATATCTTTTTCGGAAATATAAGAAAACCTCGAATGCGGAGCGGAAAAACGCTCGTCGAAGCCGCGCACCAGCGGGTCGGCGGGAAGCAGCGTGCGGTGGTCGAAGATACCGCTGACCTTTTTTTCAAGATTACGCTTGTCTATGCCGCAGTTGTGGTAAAGTCCCGCGAAAGCGCTCCAACAGACGTACAGGGTCGAAAAGACGTTTTCGTTAGCCCAGTCCATAATGGCGCAAAGCTCGTCCCAATAAAAAATGTCGCCGAAATCAAGGCGTTCCACCGGGGCGCCGGTTATTATCAGCCCGTCAAATTTGCCGTGACGCACCTCGTCGAAGGTCTTGTAAAACGATGCGAGGTGACGCTTGTCGGCGTGCGTGGGCATATAGGTCGCGGTGGTCAGAAGCTGCACGTCTATCTGCAAGGGCGTGTTGGAAAGCAGACGCAAAAGCTGGGTTTCGGTGACCTCCTTGGCGGGCATAAGGTTTAATATGGCGATTTTCAGGGGGCGTATATCCTGACGGACGGCTCTCGCTTCGTCCATTACGAAGATATTTTCATTTTCAAGTATTTCGGCCGCGGGCAGCGACTGTGGAATTTTTATCGGCATTAGTTAAATCCTTTCATTAAATCAAATCATTATAGCACCATGCTTTAAAATAGGCAAGAGATTTTTATAAAAACTCTTGGAAAATGAATGTTATAGTGTTATAATAAGCGCGAAACAATTATAAGATAAAGGGCAAACGAAAAAAGCAATGAAAACTTTGATTTATAAGCTCGACGGCACGGACGGCGATAAAAAACATATAAATGAATGCGCTGCGATCCTCCGCGCCGGTGGGATTGTGGCTTTCCCAACCGAGACGGTATACGGATTGGGCGCGAACGCTCTCGACGAGGAAGCTTGTTTGAAAATCTATGAGGCGAAGCGCCGCCGACCTGACAAGGCGCTGCTCTGTCATCTTTATTCGGCAAAACAGGCGGAGCAAATCGCTTATCTGACCGACGCAGAGCGCAACCTTATTATGCGGTTCACACCCGGTCCGCTCACGGTCATCGCCCGGAAGAGGGACGTCGTCAACAGCGTTGTCTCCGCGGGACTGGCGACGGTGGGGCTGAGGTTTCCGTCCAACCGCGAAGCGCTGTTATTGATGGAGGAAACCGGGCTGCCGATCGCCGCTTCGTCGGCGAATATCTCCGACCAACCCGCTCCGACGGACGCGGAAGAAGTCATCAGATATTTTGACGGAAAGATCGACGCCATACTCGACTGCGGCAGGACGGGCGGCGGCATTGCCTCCACGATCATATCTTTGGAAAACGGGCTTGAAATCATACGCAAAGGACCGATTTCCGATGAAGAAATACGGAGGGCGATGGGATGGTCGTGATAGGGCTGTGCGGCAGGACGGGGAGCGGCAAATCCACCGTCGGAAGGTATTTTGAGACTTTGGGCGCGGCGTATATCGACACGGACGCGGTGAGCAGAGAAGTCACGCGCGCCGGCGAACCCTGTCTTGACGAGCTTTCGCGCGCCTTCGGCAGCGGGATTTTAAACGCCGACGGCAGCCTCGACCGCAAAAAACTCGCCGAAAAAGCCATGGAGGGGGGCGCTGATTACAATATGCTCAACGCCATAACCCATAAATATATCCTCGGCAGGACCAGGGAGCTTATCGCGGCAAGCGGCAAAGCATATGCCGTCGTGGATGCGCCGATGTTATTTGAGTCGGGTTTCGACAAAGAATGCGACTTTGTGGTGGGCGTGATCGCGCCGCCGCGCCTTGCCTTGTTACGAGTGATCAAGCGCGATAATATCGACATTAAAACAGTTGAAAAAAGGCTGGAGAAGCAAAAAACAGATAAGTTTTTAAGGGAAAAATGCGATTTTATAATTGAAAACGATTCCGGAACAGACGAACTTATAAAAAAGGCAAATTCGATATTCAAAATTATCACGGGAGTTAATGGGCATTGAAAAAACGTCTTTTAATTACGTTTACGGCGGTGCTCGCGTTGGTTTTATGCGGTCTTGCCGTCTACGAGCTGTTTTTTGTCAAAACCTACCCGTTGCGGTATAGGGAAGAAATCGTATTATACTCCGACATCTACTCGGTGCCGGCGGATTTGATCTGCTCTCTCATCAACGTCGAAAGCGGTTACGACCCCGACGCGGTTTCCGGAGCGGGAGCGGTGGGGCTGATGCAGCTTTTACCCTCCACCGCCGAGGAAATCGCATGGCGTTTGGGGATAGACGGTTATGACCTGTGCGACGTTTCAACCAACATCCGGTTCGGCACATATTATTTGTCCTACCTGTATAAGCTGCTCGATGACTGGAAAACCGCGGCGGCGGCGTATAACGCGGGCATCGGTCAGGTCAAGCTCTGGCTTGCCGACGCGGAATACTCCGCCGACGGCGTAACGCTTAAAACAATTCCTTTTAAAGAAACCGCGTCCTACGTCAAGCGCGTTTTTGCGGGAAGGGAAATTTACGCGGATAAACTCAATAAATAAATTTTACTGAAATACTATTTATTATATAAAACCGGCGCAACTGAAAGCGCCGGTTTTACATATTATTTATAAAATTTTATTATTTACGCCAGTCCCAAAAGCATCAGCCTTATGGCGATATAGTCCGTCACGTTGAGCAAACCGTTTGAGTCGATGTCGGCTTTTTTAAAATTCTCGCCTTCGAGATTGTTTAATCCCAAAATATGCAGCCTGACCGCTATATAATCGGTGACGGTGAGCTCGCCGTCGCCGTTTACGTCTCCGGGGACGCCCGGGGCGGCGTTTTCGGGCAAGGAATTAATTTTTATAAGGTAATTGATATCGGAAAGCAGCGCCGCTTTCGCAAAATTATCATTTACTTTTTCAAATTCGGTTTTTAAAACAGCTATCGCTTCGGCGTTTGATTTACCGTACAGCGCCGACGCAGCGTCGATTTGCGAAGATAATGAAACCGCTTCGCCTTCGTTCAAGCGACCGAGGTAAACGAGCGTCTCGTTCACGCGCCGCTTGATATGACCCGTATAAGCGGCGAGGGCTTCCGTCTTGTCCCAGGAAGGGCAGACCGCTCTTGCCGAATAAGGTCCGGCAAGACAAGCCGTGCCTATGTTTTTATTCAGGTATGTCACGCTCTCAAAGGCGATTTCACCGAGACAGCCGTAGGACCTGCACACCCTGATCTGGTTTAAATATTTGTACGCGTCGATATTACCCTCGAACGCGCCCAAGCCGCAGGCGATTGCGGGGTCAACGCCGTTTTTGGCGTATTTCGGCAGATAAGCCTCCGGGCTTCCGTCGCCGTAAGCCATCGGGAAAACCAAATCCATCCAGCCGTTTTTAATCCAGGTCAGACTGTCCTGGCAGACACCGGTTACGGCGGTGTCGATATCCGGGAAGATATCTGCGGAAAGGATGACGCCGGGGTATTTTTCGTCGATAAGCCGCCTGATCTTGCCCACGAACTCGGTGACAAAGGATGCCCTGTATTTACAAAAATCAACCCACCAAGCGGCGTTCGGATCGTAGCCTGTCACGGAATAACCGGTTTGTTCGTAAAAACCTTGTTTTATCTCGCTGTTGAAGCCCCAGGATGAGTCGGGGAAGCGGATGTAGTCGAGCTGAAGCCCGTCAACATCATATTTTTCGAGTATGTACGAGTAAGTTTCGATAAGGAAATTCTGTACCTCTTCGTTGCAAGGGTTCAGAAACAGGAAAGTGCCGGCGGTGGTGCCGCCGCTTTCATCTTCCAGCCGCCATTGTGGCTTTTTGTGGCAGACTGTTTGAACCGACGAATCGGAATGCCCGACATAGAATACCGGCAGCCACAGGTGAAGTTCCATTTGCCTTGCGTGGCATTCCTCCGCAAACGCTTCGAGCATATCAAATCCCGCCCAGGCGGGGTTTTGCGAAAACAGCGAATCGCTCGGCATCGGCATAATCATATAACCGTTATAAAGCGTTTCAATGCAGAGAGTGTTCACGCCGTTGTCATACAGCTTTTGCACGGCGGAGGCCACCTGCGCCCGCGTGGTTTGGGTAGGTCTGATCCACACGCCGCGGTATTCCGCCGGAACGCTTTCGCAGAGCATACCGCTGATTGTGTCGAAATCCTTGCTCAACCCGTCGGCGAATGCGAAATAAGATAAATAGTCGTCGGTGCTTTCAAAGGCTTCTTGCGCCGCGGCAAGATCCGCCGACGCTTTTTCCAGCGCCTTGCCGGCGGACTTGTAATCAATGACGGCGCAGGCGGCTATGTCCTCTTCGTAATACGCCAAAAGCTCGTCCAAACGGGATTTGTCGCTCAAATACATCGTGTATGCCGTATAGGTAAAGGTGACGGTTTTGGCGGCGCGGTCGAGGACGGCGGTCATACCCACAAGCACGTTGGCTTCCAAAAAATAACCCGCTATATTATGCCCCGAAACCACATATCCTCCTGATGGGATAATGTTGTTGTTGCCGCCCACGGATGTCACCAGCCCGTTTTTATCGACGCTGACCTCGTAACCCCATATGTTGGTGCCGGTTTTGGCGCCCGAAGTATAAACGACGGTCATATCCTCCCCGCGGTTGGTGTTTTCCGCGTCATATTGGACGGCGACGTCATAGGAGGGGAATGCCTTTTGGTCGGCGACGATTATCATCATCGCCTTTCGGTTGAAGGTGATATAATCGCCGACGCGCACGTTGTCCGCAAGGAAGGACGCCGATTTTCTGCCGTCTTCTATCGAATTGTGCCCCGAAACCACAAAACCGTTTTGCGGCACGGTGGAATTGTTGCCGCCCACGGATATGACTTTTCCTTCGGAATCGACGCTCACCTCGTAGCCCCATTGGTTGGTGCCGGTTTTCTCCCCCGAAAGGGTATAGACGATAAGCTCACCGTCGCCGCGCCCGTTGTTTTCGCCGTCGGCGGCGTATGCTATATTTTTCGCTGCGGTATCGGCTCTGACCGAAACCTTTGAAAAAGTCAGCACCGCCGCGGCGAGGGTGATCAGCGCGATAACGAACGAAACGGTGCGTTTGAATATTTTCATTACCGATACCTCTGCGTTTTAATAATAACCAATATTAAATGGTAACTCTAAACTTTACCGCTGTTTGCGTTTCTAAAAGATTATATAAACCGCTACCGCTATCGCGACCGCCGACGCCGCAATGGCGTATACCGCCCAATCGGGGAGAGGGAGCTTTTCTTCCGCTTCGGCGTTTTCCGCGGACGATTCCTCCGGTTCTTTTTCCTCCGGCCCGGTGTAAGCTTTATCCAATCTGACTTTGTTGGGAACCGAACCCGGCTCGACGGTGAACGAGGAGCGCGCGCTGACGTTGCCGGAGCAGTCGATCACCTCAAACTCAAAGGTGACGGCTTGATCCGTTTCGGGGTCGTAATCCATGTCGATAAAATTGTTGGGGTAGGATTCGCCGTCGGCTTTGCCCTCGTTCCGGCTGGAATTGCGGTATGTGAAAAATTCGCCGTTTTTATAAATATTTACCCGGTGAATCCCGACATCGTCGTACATCCCCGACCAGAACACCGCGAGCGTCTTGGCGCCGTTTACGGTTTGGTATATGGTTCTGAACTTATCCGGGGGTGTCGGCGCGGTGGAATCAAGAACCCCGTTTTTAAGATAGTATAAATAAGCGTCGTAATAACCGTCCACGGTGTTGTAGGGCGAAAGATAATGCGGGACGGCGAACGCGAATATACGGTCGACGTATTGGGATACGATTTTAAACTGGCTCACCATGCGGTCGACCGAGCAGGTCGACCAGTAGTTATAGCCGTCGTAGGCGTTATAAAACTTATCCCTCGGCTGGACGAAAATCTCGCAGTTCGACCATAACTGAATATCCTTGCCGCAGTTGTCCACGGCGGACCTGTACGCGGCGGTCACCGCTCCGAGGTTTTCAAGGTCGTTGCCGCCCGCGCCCACGCTGTCCTGCGGGCAGAGTATGTCGCCGTCGCGGAAACCCGCTTTCGCGAGGAGTTCCTGCCAGAAAAGCCCGATATTTTCGGGGGAGTGTGAAACCCAGCCCCCGCCGAACATATTGACGTACGGCGAAAAAATGAACGGCAGATCCGGATTTAAAGCATTGAGTTTGTCGAACACGATGTCAAAGCCTTTGGTAAGGTTATTCACATATGCCGTCCGTGATGCGGCGTTGTCGAATTCGGATGAGTTATAAAGCTCCGGTACGAAATAAAAGCCCGCGAAGGTTTCGGGATAAGCGGTGTGATAAACGTTGTAAATGTCCTCGGCCACGGACGCGAACAAAGTGCAGATGTTTGTAAAACCGGTGGCGGCTTTGTCAAGGTAAGGCCAACCGGCGGGGGTGTTGCCCATACCGACATAGATGCGGATACCGCGCTTTTCACATTTTTGGAACAGTTTCGTCAGCACGTCGGTATCTTTTATAAAAGAAGGGTTCTGCGTGGCGTAGAACGCGGTCGCTGTCCATTTGGAAGGGTCGTCGATAGGCTTGGCGACGCAGCTCAGAGTGTCGCCCATGATTATGTACTCAATGCCCATTTCCTCCCACATATCCAGTTCTTGCTCCCAGCGTTCGTCGGAATAGTTCATATAAAGCCAGGGCTGGATAAAGGTTCCGGTCACCGGGGAAATACCTTTGGAGTGCATCGCCGCGGGGTCGGGCTCGGATATTATATCATTTGATGTTTCATTTTCCGCCATGGCTGATAAACCTCCCGTAAAAATAAACGTCAGCGCGAGTGCGATAACAAGCGTCGTCGATAAAAGTGCTTTAAAATTCATGTTCCGTTCCTTTCTTGGAAAAATGGCGGACGGTTTTCCGTCCGCCATGCGAATCTGGTCGTTAATCTTTTATTTTAAATTATGCCGTGGGCAGGGGTTTGTAGCTGTAATATTGACCTTGTATCCGTTTTGTGAAGATAATGGGGTAAAGGTCCACGGTTTCAATATCCACAAGTTCCTCGTCGGGTTCTTCTTCGCCGCTTTCCTCGGAGGTTTCGGGTTCGGAAGTTTCGGAAGTTTCGGAAGTATCTCCGCTTTCCTCGCCGCTTACATCGCCGCTTTCGTCTTCTTCGTTCGAGCCGCCCGCGCTGATATCGACTTCGATAGTCTTGATCAGCCCTATAACCTTTTCAAATGATGCGAGCAGCACGTCGTCGTACATGGTCTCGACCTGAGAAATGGTCATATAGCTGTTGACTATCTCGCGGAGTTCGGGGGTGGCGGTTGTGCATTCAAACGTGGGATCGGCGTTAAACTTGAAGGTTTCTATAACCACAAGCTGTACCCATTTGTCGTTGAAACGTTCCTTGACGGTGTTAGTGATATTTTCCGCAAGTTCATCCTCGCCGAGCTCAGCCGTAACGATGTTGCGGAGTTCCGACGTCAGGGCGGATTCCATCGAGATCCTGCCTTTCTTAGCGGATTTTACCACGTTGGTGATCGATATGCGGTAGTCGGGGTCGGAGCGGGTTTCCTCCGCGTCAAAAGCAAAGGTCTTTATGTATTCAGCCTGGAACTCTTTATAAGCCGTTCTGAGTTTATCGTTCAGTCCCACGAAGAATTCGTCGACATCCAGCTTTATGAGCGACTGGATATACGCGTTCATCTCCACAAGGCAGAGATCGTAATGGCTGGTGAAAATATTATCTCCGGTGGCGTTGTTAATTTCGTCTAAATAGTCCTCGGAATTCAAAACCGCTTCAAGACGGTTGGCGTACTCTTCGCTTTGGATATATGTGTTGTAGTCCGCGTTGGTGTAAAAAACCTGCGAATCGGTTATATACTTGATTTTTCTTTCTTCGATTTTATCCGCATAGGTTTTTTTGATCTGTTCGAGCAGGTATTCAGTCGTGCAGGTCGCGGCGACAAGTTCGTTCAATTGTTCGTCGGTAAGGTCTGCGTTTTCGGGTTTTGCCGCGAGCATGGCTTTGACTTCCTTTTTGATTTTGTTTTGGTTGGAAGTGGTGTTGTACTGTTTTATCGCTTGTTCGAGCGATTTTTCCACCAGTTTGTCATATGTGGCGGTGCCTTTTGCATATTTAGCCGCCATTTCGGAAAGCACCGCGGCGTTAAGCTCGCTGGTGTACCTGGCGGTTATATCGGCGGTCAGAGCTTCTGTGACTATGGGCGTCACATGTTCGACTATTTCCTCGTAAGTCACGTCGAGCATGGTGCCGTTAATCAGACCGGGATAAAACTGGTTGCAATAATCCTTTATAATGTTTACATAATTCGGCTCTGGATATGTGACGCTGGTTTTGTTGGGGTCCTTGACGCTCACCGGGTAATAAGCGAAGCCCAGCGAAACCGACTGTGCGGTGGTTTTCAGGGAATCCTCGTTCTGCTTCATCAGCTTCTGCCATTTGTCTTTGCTTTCGCCCTTCTTGGTGTAGGTGAGGAAGGCGTTGCCGGTATGGCTGACATCCATGTTGTAATCGTTGTTAAGGCGGACGACCTGGTCGTTTTCGTCCAATTCGTAGTTGACACCGGCGATACCGTATGTGAGCAGGTTGGCGACGTCCTTGTTGGTCTCGATAAATTCGAGTAGCTCGGATACGTCGGTCAGCTCGTTGGCTATGGTGTAGGCGGATACGCAGTACAGCGAGGAGAGCAGGTCCTCGTTGGTGGCGACGGGATATGAGTGGACGGTATAGCTGTATTCGTTGCCGGTGGAGGCTGCGAGAGCATCGACATCTTCGTAAGTGCCGCGGATGAACTTGACCGCCCAATTGTTTTCGTCGCCGCTTTCGACGTCACGCAGGTAACCCAAAGAGCGATAGCGGGCAACAAGGGTAAAATAATCGAGCACTTCCTTGGTGGTGTAGGTGTCGTTGACGGTCACGCCGTTTTTGATAAACGCGGAAAAACCGTCCTTGAACAGGTATGCGAAATCGGGGGAATCGAAAACGTTGGCGAGGGGGACCACGTC
>CAYOGQ010000067.1:2961-10353 GCA_964403645.1 uncultured Ruminococcus sp. | reverse complement strand
TTTACGGCGGAAGAAAAGGACAATGCGGTGGCGAATATAGGGAAAGCCCTCCTCGCTTCCAAAATAATATCCTACGCGCAGGGTTATGCCCTGATGCGGCAAGCGGCCGAGACTTACGGCTGGAATCTCAATTACGGCGGCATCGCGCTGATGTGGCGCGGCGGATGTATCATCCGTTCGGTGTTCTTAGGCAGGATAAAAGAGGCTTTCGACCACAATCCCGACCTCGCCAACCTGCTTCTCGACCCTTATTTTACCGAAAAAATAAAATCTCTCGTCCCCGGTTGGCGTCAAACGGTGGCGTCGGCGACAACGGCGGGATTGCCTGTGCCGGCATTTTCCTCGGCGCTTTCATGGTACGACGGCTATCGCTGCGGCGCGCTTCCGGCAAATCTGCTTCAAGCGCAGCGCGACTATTTCGGCGCGCATGGCTATGAGCGCACCGACCGCCCGAGGGGAGAATTCTTTCACACCGACTGGACCGGCGGGGGCGGCTCCACCGCGTCCACCGTCTACACCGTCTGAAAGGAAAAACATAATGAAAATCAAAACAGACTATAAATACGCCATGGCGGTCCCCACCAGCATGGGGGTGCGGATCTCCCCTCCCGAAGGCAGACCCATACAATCTTCCGAAACTCTCTTTATGCAGGCGACCTCCGCGGAAACCAACGTGGCGAGTATCGCCGCTTTTCTCGGTCTGCCTGTTAAGGTGTTGACGGCATTCGTCAAGGATTCACCTATCGCGGCGTTCATCAAAGCCAATCTCCGTTCCCGGGGCATGGATTATGAAGGCAGAGAGGTCGAACAGGGCGGACCGTGGGGTTACCGCCATCAGTTCAATATTGCCGACAGCGGCTTCGGTCCCCGCGGCCCGCGGGTGTTCAACGACCGCGCGGGGGAGGTCGGCAGGACGTTAAACCTAAAGGATTTCGACATCGAGCGCATTTTCGGCGCGGAGGGCGTCGCGGTGCTGCATATGTCGGGACTTATCGCGGCGTTATCCCCCGAAACGGGGGCTTTCTGCGCAGCGCTCGCCAGGGAAGCCAAAAAACACGGCACGATAATTTCGTTCGACTTAAATTACCGCGAATCGTTTTGGAAAGGCAGGAAGGACGAGCTTTATAAGACGTTTTTTGAAATCGCCTCCCTCGCCGACATACTCGTGGGCAACGAGGAGGATTTTCAGCTCTGCTTCGGTATTTCCGGCCCGGAGGCGGGCGGCAAAGGCATCGCCGCAAAATTGGAATCCTTCCGCGAACTGATAAACGAGGCTCAGAAGATCTTCCCGGGCGCATACGCTTTCGCCACGACGCTTCGCGAGGTGAAAAACGCGAACTGCCACCTCTGGGGCGGCGTACTCAAAGCGGGCGGCGAATGGTACGAGGTTACGCCGCGCGAAATTTCCGTGCTCGACCGCATAGGCGGCGGCGACGGCTTTGTGGGAGGTCTGCTCTACGGCGTCATCAAGGACTGGGACTGGAAAAGCTGTCTGCGTTTCGGCTGGGCGTCGGGCGCCATGGCGGCGTCCTTTGCCACCGATTATGCCGAACCCGCCGACGAAGCGCAGATTTGGTCGGTCTGGGGCGGCGATGCGAGGGTTAAGAGATAAATCTTATCCGTAAAACCTTATCTAAAATAAAAGTTTTACGGTTATATCCGTAAAACTATGAAAATAACAAATGTTTTACGGGTATATTCGTAAAACCCCTTGATTTTTTACCTCAGCTTGGTATAATAATATAAGGGGGGTGACCGCGTTGATATACAGACCTTTATATGTAAATAAAATTATGAAATATGTGGATACGCCTTTCGTTAAAATCCTGACGGGCGTCCGCAGGTGCGGAAAATCCACCATATTCAAAATGGTAATCGAGGAGCTTAAAAAAAGGGGAGTCCCGGAGGACTGTATAGTAAATTATCGGTTTGATTCGCTGGAATACGAAGATATGACCGCGAAGCAAATGCTCGCTGAACTGAAAGGCAGGCTTTCACCATCAGGAAAGACATACCTGTTCCTTGACGAAATCCAAGAGATAGCGCATTGGGAAAGAGCGGTTAACACCCTCTATTCCGATTATGACGTAGATATTTATTTAACGGGTTCAAATTCGCGGATGATGTCGTCGGAAATTTCAACGTATCTGACGGGCAGGTACATCACGTTCCGTGTTTTTACACTATCTTTCGCCGAATATTTAGATTTTAAAAAGGAATTCGCCGAAGTGGGCTATCCGAAAGACGAACTTGCGAACTATATACGTTTAGGCGGATTCCCCGCCACGCACTTGCGGAGCTATTCGGTCGACGAGATATACACCATCGTGAAGGACATATATAACTCGACAGTTTTTTCCGACATAGTAAGGCGGAACCAAACTCGCAAGGTTGACCAGCTCGAACGTGTCATAAAATTTGCTTTCGACAACGTGGGCAAAACCTTTTCGGCAAAATCCATTTCCGATTATTTAAAATCCGAACACCGCACGCTAAACAGCGAAACTGTGTACAACTACCTCGAAAAAATAGAGAGTGCATATATTTTGCACCGCTGTTCGCGTTATGATATTCAAGGCAAAGAGCTTTTAAAGACACAGGAAAAATTTTATCTAGCGGACAGCGCGCTAAGGTACAGCGTGCTGGGTTATTCTCAAAGTTCGGTCGCCGCGATGCTGGAAAACGCGGTCTATCTCGAGCTCCTACGGAGGGGCTACGATGTTTGTATCGGTAAAACGCCGGAAGGCGAAATAGATTTTATTGCCCAAAGACAAAACGAAAAATTGTATGTTCAGGTGACAAAGGAGATTAGATCGTCGGAGACAGAAAAACGCGAGTATAAAAGATTAATTGAAGTAAAAGACAACTACCCCAAGTATGTGCTGACCGCCGATAATTTTGCCGGAGGCAATTACGAAGGCATTAAAACACTGCATATCGCAGATTTTTTGCTAAGCGCGGAGTATTGATCACACTTCTTTATAATATATCTCCTCATACCTCAATTCGCCGTCGGTTTTAGACCTTTCGGATTTCATCAGCGAAATTCGGCTCACCGTCATGGACGACGGGGCTGCTTCTATGGAAGCGCTGCTTTTGATTGACACCCGCCTGCCGAGGGTGATATGCGGTGTAAACGCCCTGCTTTCGATGGCAAAACCCTCGTTCCGAAGCCGTGTAGCCGTTTCGTACGCGAGGGCCGAAAGTCCCTCCCCCTCGACGGAGGCGTAATATATATCCCCGCCTTCACGCGGGAATTTCCCGATTTTTCCGAGCGATATCTCAAACGGCGAAAAAACCGTTTCGCCGACGGCACGCTTGGCTTCATCTATCCTGTCGGTTTCGCCGATAAACGCAATGGTTATATGGAAATTATTATCTTTTGTAAAGACGCCGCCCGCGCTCTGCGCTTTCAGACAATCGGCTGTCCGGCGCAGCGAGGTCAGCATGTCCGCGTTTAAATTAACGGCGACAAAAAGTCTTAATTTTGATACGGAATTTTTCATATATACCGCCTTCCGTAACTTATTATGCGGCAAAAGCGCCGCGAAGTCAATTAAATTTTCGGCGGCTTAAGCTTATATTTAAAACAAAAGAAAGGCGTGCGTTTTCCGCCGCGCCGTTTGGATATGAATGATATGGAACCAATAGCGGTGAACCGCCGCAAAAACGAACAGTGGCAGTCTGTAGAGCTGGCGAGAGCGTATTACGGCTCCCTGCGGACAGTCAAAATTTACCGCGCGGTTTTCGCGCTCGCCGATCTGGCCCTCGCCGCGTTGATAATTTATAAGCTCGCCACGCGCGATAATTCGAATCTGACGCTTATATTCGCACTTTTCGCCGCTTCGGCGGCGTTCACCGCCTGGCTTGCCGCCAAACCCTATATCGACGGTAAGCGGATGTACCTGGAATCCTTGCTTGATAACGGCGAAGATTATGTATCCGAAACGCGGCTGTACGCCGACCGCATAGAATACTACTCCGACGACGAGGAAAAACGCTCGTCCATCCCTCTCGATAGGGTTTACAACGCTTTCGAAACCGAAAATCTCTACGAAATACAGCTTGCCGGCGGCGACGGCGGGCTTACCGGGCATTTGCTGCTTAAATCGGGTTTCGTCAAGGGCGGGCTGGACGATGTGAAAAGGCTGGTCCCGCCGGGCTACAGAAGCCTGCCCAAGCAATAAACCGAAAAAGCGGCAAGCCATGCGACGGAAAACTGAAAAATCGCGACGGAAAGCGCGAACAAAACGCTTCCCGTCTCTTTTTTCATGCAGGCGAGCGTGGCGGCGCAGGGGGTGTAAAGCAGAGTGAAAGCCATGAAGGACGCCGCCGAAAGGGGGGTGAAAATCTGCGAAACGCCGTCCCCCGCTACTAATGTAAGTGTGGAGGCGGCGGCTTCCTTGGCGGCAAGCCCGGTTATGACCGCGGCGGCGGCCTGCCAGGAACCGAAGCCGAGCGGCGCGAACAAGGGAGCGATAAATTTCCCCGCGGAGCATAACATGCTTTCGCCGCCCGCGACGGGAGCGAGAGAAAAATTATAGGATCTCAGAAACCAAACCGCCGCCGAGGCAAGGAGTATCACGGTGAACGCCCGCTTGATGAAATCCGCGCATTTGCCCGACATAAGGCGGATAGTGTTCTTCGCCGTGGGGAAACGGTAGGGCGGCAGCTCCATCACAAACAGGGGGGGCTTGGACTTATCGAACAATTTCATCACCGCGGCGCAGACACAAGCCAATACAATCCCCGAAAGGTAGATAACAATAACGGCGAGCGCCGTGCGATTTTTCCCGGGGAAAAATTTTTGGCAAAGCAGCGAATAAACCGGGATTTTCGCCGGGCAGGACATAAAGGGTAAAAGACGCGCCACGCTGCGTCGTTCCTTTTCGCCGCCGAGCGTCCGGCACGCCATGACTGCCGGGACGGTGCAGCCGAAACCGATCAAGAGCGGCACCGCCGCGCGCCCGGATAGCCCCGCCGCCGAAAACACACGGTCCGCGATATACGCTATCCGCGCCATATAACCGGTGTCTTCCAACACCGAAAGGAACAGAAACAACAACGCGATAACGGGCAAAAAGGAAAGTACCGTCCCCACCCCGCCGATAAGCCCCTCGGTGATAAAACCCCTGAGCATGTGCGGGACGTTCGCCGACGTCAGCAAATAATCCGCGCCTCCCGCCGCGCTCTTTGCCGCGCTTTCGGTTAACCCGGTAAAAAACGGCCCGGCCACCCCGAAGATAAGATAAAACCCCAAAACCATAAAAAAAATGAAAACCGGGACCGCGGTGCGCCTTCCCGCAAGAAGTTTATCGAGCTTTTTGGTTTTTAGGTCGAAAGCGGGCGGCTTGTACGTCTTTTTAATAATTTCGGAGGTCTTTTCAAGCTTCGGCGCTTTTAATGCGGTTTCGGATTTGCGCGAGGCGGCGGATACCGCCGCTTCCGTTAATTTATCAAGCCCCTCGCCGGTCAGTGCCGAAACGGGGATAACCGCAATGCCGACCGCTGACGACAAAAGATTGAAATCTATGCGCCCGCCGCGAATTTTAACCTCGTCCATAAAAGTCACCGCCGCCACCACGGGTTTGCCGAGAGCGGCGAGCGCGAGTGTCAACGCCAGCCCGCGTTCGAGATTGGTGCCGTCGCAGACGCTGATTATCACGTCGCCCTCCCCGCTTTTCAGGTAATCGACGGCGGCTTTTTCGTCTTCCGAGCAGGCTTCAAGCGAATATGTTCCCGGCAGGTCGGTCAGATAGAGGGAATCCGTCCCCTTGACCCTGCCCGTCTTTTTTTCGACCGTCACCCCGGGAAAGTTGCCCACGCGCATATCCATTCCGGTAAGCGCGTTGAACAGCGAGGTTTTGCCGCAGTTGGGACGTCCCGCGAGCAGAGCGTGCAGCTTTTTTTCCTTTATTTTCACCATATGCATTGCACCGCCGTATCATATAATTTATATATCTTATTATGCAATAATAAATTAAATTCCCGGGCGGTTGACTTTTTGAGCGCGGAGTGATATTATGATTTTGCTTTTAAAGCCGTTGTTTTGATCAAAAGGAAGCATTTTAATGAACGAAACCAAAGAGAAACAAAAAAAGAAAATAAACGCCGCGGCGATACGCGGTAAAATAAAAGCGGTTTCCAGCTGGATGGACAAACGACCCGTCATGTTTATCGCCTGTCTTTCCCTGTTCATGGCGCTGCTGATCGAATCGCTTGCCCGCCGTTCGCTGGCGGGAGGCTTGGTTTTTTTGCTCAAAAACCCAATAACGTTTGCCGCCAACGCGCTGATATTGTTTTTTATGTATTCGCTTTCGCTGCTGCTCAGACGCAGATATTCTCTCATACTGATATTCACTGGCATTTGGCTCGGACTTGGAGTGGCGAACTATATCACGACGGCATACCGCATCACGCCCGTTTCCTTAAACGACATATTGATCCTGGGTTCGGTTATAACGATTATCAACATCTACCTGACGGTTATCCAGCTGGTACTTATCTGCGTGGCAATCGCAGCCGCGCTGGCGGCGGTCGTTATCTCGTTTATCAGGCAAAAAAAGCGCGAAGTTTCATATATAAAAGTGGGCGTGACCTCGGCGGTTTCCGCACTGCTCACCGCGGCGATGCTTGTCGGCGCGATGAATTCGGGAACGGTGGCGAAGGATTTTTCGTTTATCGGCACCGGCTATAAGCGTTACGGATTTGTGTTTTCCTTCTGCCTTTCGGCGATCGACCGGGGTATCAGGAAACCCGGGAATTACAGCGAACAGACTATGATCGAAATCGCGGACGAACTGAATAAGGTAAAAACCAATGATGTGACGCCGGACGCAAATATCGTGTTTCTTCAGCTCGAATCGTTCTTTGATTTAAGCCGCTTAAACGGCGTCGCTTTTTCCGAAAATCCGATTCCAAATTTTACAAATCTGAAAAAAAACTACCCCCACGCCTATCTGTCGGTGCCGGCGCTCGGCGCGGGTACGGCGAACACCGAATTTGAGGTTATCACCCAGATGGATCTCGACTTTTTCGGCATCGGCGAAACCCCCTACAAATCGGTGATGCAGGACAACACCTGTGAAACCGTGAACTACGACCTGAAAGAACTGGGCTATGCCTGCCACGCCATCCACAACCACCAGGGAACCTTTTACGACCGCAATGTGGTGTACGCCGACCTCGGTTTCGATTCGTTCGCTTCGCTCGAATATATGCAAAACTTCGAAACCAACTCCTTGGGCTGGGCGAAGGACTATATTCTGACCGACGAGATTGTCAAGTCGCTCAACTCCACGAAAGAGCTGGATTTTATTTTTGCCATATCGGTGCAGGGACACGGCAAATATCCCGATACGGCGGTTGACGGAGACCAGCCGGTTAAGGTTA
>CAYOGQ010000067.1:0-2951 GCA_964403645.1 uncultured Ruminococcus sp. | reverse complement strand
AGCCTTATACCCTTCGAGTATTATGTCAACCAGATGCACGAGATGGACGATTTTATAGGGCAGCTCACCGCCGCGCTATCCCAGTATGACGAAAAAGTGATTCTGGTGCTCTACGGTGACCATTTCCCCAGTTTTCAGATAACCGAAGCCGACCTTTCGGGCGGTGACATTTTCCAAACCGATTATATAATATGGTCGAATTACGGCTTGAATGTGAAGGCGAAGGACATGCAGTCGTATCAGCTGACCTCCGGAATCATGTCGCTCCTCGGTTGCAACAACGGATTTCTGACCAAATACCATCAAAACAATTCGGGTCGCGGCGATTACCTCACCATCCTCGAAGCCATACAATATGACACGCTTTACGGCAAAAAATATATTTACGGCGGTGTAAACCCCTACGAACCCAGCAAACTCCAAATGGGAACGGACAAAATTAGAATATCCAATATAGAAGTGATAGGAGAGGCGGCTTTTATCACAGGAAGCGGCTTCACCAAATCAAGCCGCGTTATGGTGAACGGCGCGGAAACCGACAGATATTTTATAAACGGGAACACGCTTTGCATAAACGCCGACAGCCTGACACCCGATTATTCGGTGGTGGTAGCGCAAGTGGCGGTGGATTCGACAATATTAAGCGAAACGGAGCCTTTTACCGGTTCGAGAAGTTAACGAAAACTGTTATACAATAAAAGCCCGCCGCGGATTCATTTACCGAATCCGCGGCGGTTTAATGTGTTTTATCAGAACCGTTATTACGAAGCAGCGTCCAGCTTGAAGGTCAGCTCGTGGTATTCGCCGCCGCCCTGGCGGTCAATACGGTAAACTTTTATCGTCACCTGATCGCCGGCTGAGTACTTGGCGAGCTCCTTTGCCAAATCGTCATATATTTTTATCTCAACCCCGTTAAATTTTGTGATTATATCGTATATCTCAAGCCCCGCCTTGTATATTGAGGAATTCCGGTTGGTCTCTATGACCAGTACCCCTTCGGGGACATCGTAGGGCAGGTCGTAGGTCTCCTTGGTGTAGCTGTCGGTGGTGGGGTAGGTGCATACCGTCACGTTGAGCTTGGCGGTCGCCTTCACCAGCCCGGTGTCGTCGCGGACCTCTCCGTAATCTATCAGGTTGTTAATAACCGTCACCGCGTAGGACATGGGAATGGCGAAGCCCAGCCCCTCGAATTCGTCCATCAGTTTTAGGGTGTTTATGCCTATGACCTGACCGTACATATTTATGAGGGGTCCTCCGGAGTTGCCGGGGTTGATCGTCGAGTCGGTTTGCAACAGCTTCATCGTCTTTACGACGGTGCCGAAATCGTTGGTCAGTTCGATATCTCTGTCCGTGCCGGATATCACGCCGTTGGTCAGGGTCCCCGCCAGACTCATGTCATAGGGTGTTCCTATGGCGATGACCTGGTCGCCCACCTTCACCGCGCTGCTGTCGCCGAGCGGCAGGGCGGTAAGGTTTTCGGCTTCGATTTTAAGGACGGCTATGTCGGTCAGCTCGTCGCCGCCCACCAGCTCCGCCTCGTATTCGTCGCCGTTATAAAATATTGCCTTTATATCGCCGTCGTTTTCCTCGACGACATGGTAGTTGGTGACGATATAGCCTTCCTCGGCGTCCACCACGAACCCGCTGCCGATGATATATCCCGTTTTTAAGGATATGTAGATTGTGCAGCATCCGACGGAGCATTCCTCGTAAAGCTCCGCGAGCGAACCCGCGGAACCTTCTCCGGGCGCGGGTTGGACGAAAACGGTATCGGAATGCGCATATTCCCTGGAAACGTTATCATAATTTTCAACCGATTCCGTCCGGGATGAGTCGGAATTTTCCGCGAAACCTCCATCGCCTCGGTTTATCAGCGCGGCGGCAAGCCCCACCACGGATATGACAAGGGCGACGGCGACGGTCAGCGCCAGCGTTTTTAACGCGGTCTTCCTTTTGTGCCGCGTAAACTTCGCGCCGTCCCAGGTGTAGTAATACTTTTTTCCGCCGAGCGGCGGCTCCGCCGCGGGAGACTGAGTTTGCTCCGGTACGCTCTTTTCGTTTTCATTTAAATTTTCATATTGGTTTTTTTCGTTTTCTTCCATCGAAAGTCATCCTTTCCTTTGTACTGACCATAATAAAGTGTATGGCACATGATAGTCCGCCTACCTTAAAAGATGCTTAAATTCAAACTTACTCAACGTTTTATATCGGCAGGGTGAAAGTAAATTCCGTGTATTCCCCCTGTTTGGATTGAACGGTGAGCTGTTCGTTATGCATATTGATGTTGGTCTTGGCGATATACAGCCCCAAACCTGTGCCCATACGGTCCAGCCCGCGCGAGCGGTCGGATTTGTAAAACCTGTCGAACACATGGGTAAGCTCGTCGGCGGGTATTCCCTCCCCGGTGTTCTTTATCGAAACTCGTGCCTTTTTGTTTTTCTGTTCTATATTGACCGTCAGCTTCCCGCCGCTGTTGACAAACTTCACCGCGTTGTCGAGCAGGTTATACAGCACCTGATGCACCGCGTCGGTGTCGGCGTGGACGGTTATCTCGTCCGGGCAGCAGAAATCCACATCAATGCGCTTTTCGTCTATCTTCTTTTCAAAAGTGATAAGCACCTGCCGCGCCTTTTCGGTGACGTTGAAATAGGTGTAATTTAACTTCCGCTCCCCAGACTGCATTCGCGATATTTCAAGCAGGGAGTTCACCAGCCTTGAAAGCCGTCTGACTTCCGAGGATATTATCCCAAGGTAATAGTCGTGCTTTTCCGGCGGGATAGTGCCGTCGCGTATGCCGTCCACAAAGCCGGATATGACGGTCATGGGCGTTCTCAGGTCGTGGCTGACCGATCCCAGGAAGGAATTGCGGCGCTCCTCGTTCTTTTCCAGCACCGCCGCCATATTGTTGAACGCACCGGCAAGCTCGGCCACTTCGTCGTTTCCCGTGACAT
>CAYOGQ010000066.1:0-10546 GCA_964403645.1 uncultured Ruminococcus sp. | reverse complement strand
AAGGTATTTTATTCCCATAACGTCGCAATTTTCGACCAGTTCCACAAACCTGCCGAAGCCCGCCATATGACCGGCTGTGCGGGGGAGCAGGCGGCGCTTTGCCCACCTGCCGTTGCCGTCCATTATGACGGCGATATGTTTCGGAAGCGAACTTGGTTCCATAACGGTTATATCTCTAAAATTTCCTTGTTTTTGCGGGCCGTCACGACATCGACTTCCTTAACGTATCTGTCGGTCAGATCCTGAACGGATTTTTCGGAAAGCTTCTGCTCGTCTTCGGTCATATCGCCGCTTTTCTTTAAGTCCTTGCATTTTTCGTTGGCGTCGCGGCGGATGTTGCGGAGGGCGATCTTGGCGTCCTCGCCCATCTTGGCGGTCTGCTTGGTCAGTTCCTTGCGCCGTTCCTCTGTGAGTGCCGGGAATACCAGGCGTATGGACTTGCCGTCGTTTTGGGGGTTGATGCCGATATCGGAAGCGAATATCGCTTTTTCGATCTCTTTCAGGATATTAACCTCCCACGGAGTTATGGTCAGGGTTCTGGCGTCGACGGTTTTTACCGAAGCGATGCCGGTGATGTCGGTGGGAGTGCCGTAATAGCTCACCTTAACGCGGTCGAGTACACGCGCCGAAGCGCGCCCCACGCGTATCGCGGCGAAGTCCTCTTCCAGCACATTGATGGTTTTTTTCATTTTCTCTTCGTATTCCTTGGTGTCGAGCTTCATTTCTATGACCATCCTTTCCTAAAATCAGTATATTTAAAACAAATCGCGGTTATGTAAATTTGTCTGACAAACGTAAACTCACTCAATAAACGTGCCGATATTTTCGCCGCTCACTCCGCGGTAGATGTTTTCCGGGTCGGCAAGCGAAAACAGCAACACTTTTATATTGTTGGCGCGGCCCAGCGCGGCGGCGGTCTGGTCGATTGCCTGGAGGTTCTTTTCGAGCATGGTATCGTAGCTTAAACGGTCGTATTTCACGGCGTCGGGGTATAAACAGGGGTCCTTGTCATAGACACCGTCCACCGCCCTGGCGGAAAGCACTATTTCCGCTTCCAGCTCCGCCGCGCGCAGCATCACGCCGGTGTCGGTGGAGAAGAAGGGATAACCCACCCCGCAGGCAAGTATCGTTATTATGCCCTCGTCCATATAGCGTTTGGCTTTTTCTTGGCTGTAGGTTTCGCAAAACTGCTCGACGGGGACCGCCGAAAGCACCCTCGCGTGGACGCCCGCCCTTTCGAGGTAATCTTGCAACGCGATGCAGTTTATAAGCGTTCCGAGCATACCCATATGATCGGCTCTGACGCGCCCGACGGAAAGTCCGTGCTGACGCGCGCCGCGCCAGATATTCCCCGCGCCTATGACGACCGCCAGTTTGACGCCGCGGTCGGCGCAGCGTTTGAGCTGTAAAGCTATTTTGTCAAGTGTCTGACCGTCGAGGATAGAGTCGACGCCTTTCAACGCCTCACCCGATAATTTTACAAGCGCGCTTTTATACATGGGTGCCCTCCTTATGAAACAAGAAACAAAAATTGATTATCTATATGGTTTACCCAGCCGAGCCGAAACGCGGTGTACGGCGAAACCGAGGCGAGAGCGGTGTCAAGGGGGATCGCGCGCATGATATCGTTTGGGAAATAATTTTCCAAAAGCGCGTTTTCCGCCGCCGTAACGTACGGCGTATAGAGGTCGTCCGCTCCGAACAGGTGCAAAAGCTCGTGGGCGTACACGCCCGCGCTGTCGTAGTAGATATACCCGTCATCATCCGAGTGAAAGATTGCGCAGCGTTCGGCGGTATAGCGTTCCCAGTCGGAATTCGCCTTGTCGCAGGGGATGGCGTAGCTTCGCCCCTTTTTATTTAAATGGAACATCACGCACCAGTTGTCGTACTTTTCAAGGTCGAAATAATGTTCCGCGTAGCCTTCGAGCGAGCCGTAGACCGTGTCGGAAAAGATAAGGTCCATCCACACGAAATCGTTGATATCCGTCGGCAGTTTTTCGGTGGTGTTCAAATACAGCGAATCGGATTTGCCGGTCGGGGTTATATCCGGTTTTACCCCGTAAAAATCCGCCATGCTCTCAATGAACTCGCACGCGCCGCCGAGACGGGCGAAAACTTCCGCGACATCCGCGTCGTTCCATTCCGAAACGCGGTCGTTTATGAACACGTTAATTATTAAAAAGTTCCCGTCAAGCGCAGACGCGCTGCCCGCTCCCATCGCGGCGGAGCGATATGCCTCGCCGCCGGAAATATTATTCTTTATATCTGTGACAAGCTTATAAAGGCATTCTTCCATGCGCCAGCCGGCGGAGGTCTTGACAAACGGCACGGCCACTTCCAACCCCGTGAGGGTGACGACCGAAACTGTCGCGGTTTCTCCGTCGCAGGACACGATTTTTGCGGTGTCTGCGACGGCAAAGTCGCCGTAATCGGGGGCGTAATGGGAGGAATACCAGGTTTCGCCCGAAACGTTTTTAACCGTCTTGGTGCCGTAGGGCGGAAAATTCAGTATATAGCCGCTCCCCGAATCCGAGTATACGGAACCGGCGAGCGCTTCGAGCGCCGCAAAACTGCGGTATTCGTTTTCGGCGGAAAGCGGGTACAGCACGGTAGAGCCGTCTTTGTTGTTTTCGTCCTTATAAATGCCGCCTAAAATTATCAGCGAGGTGATTTCGCCGTCCTTTTCCAAAAGACGTTTAGCTTCGGCGAGAAAACGAGCTTTTTCGGGATCAACGTCCGAGCTTTCGTTTTCGGAAGCATTGCCGGAAAAAGCAGACATATCCCCGCTTGAATCGCCGGGATACGAATTATCCGGCAAAACGCCGCCCGCGCAGGCGCATAAGCACAGCGATAAAACCAAAACGGCAATTTTCAATTTAAGCAAGTATTTTTTCAAGCCCAACATATCACCACTGACTGATTATATCATCACAAAATTAATAAAGCAAGATTTTTTTGAAACTAAAACAGTTACTGCCAATCAACGGCATTATAAAAGCGGACAGCCGTCGGCGCCGTACAGCGCCAGACGGGTAATTTCGCAGTCTTTGATATTTTTGCCCAAAAAGTCGGCGATATATCGCACGTTAAGATGCTCTCCGCTGCCGCAGGCGCACCGCAGGTACGCCGTGACTCCGTTTTCGGAATTGACGAAGCGCTTGGATTTGATAAGACCCGATATATCTTCCGGGCGGTCGCCTTTCTTGCTCTTTTTGATTACGGTGATTTCGCCCGAAAGCAGGGATTCGATCTCCTCCGCGTTGCGGTCGGTCGCAAAAACGACCTTATAATCGGCAAGCTTCAATTCGTTTAATTTTTTGACGGGAGGGGCGGCTTTTATAATTTCCAGGCCTTCCGGGAACGCCGAAGCGAGCCGCGAGGTTATTTCATCATAACCCATGTCCGATTCCGTTGCGAAATCGAAAATTTCGTACTCGCTGTGCTGGAAAATCGAAAGCGGAGCGGCGAAGGCGATTTTTATGTGCGGGTTGAAGCCTTCGGTGTACGCGGGTCCGACACCGCTACGGTTAATCGCACGGAAAACCGCGCGCTGTAAATCGAGGTGGGATATGTACGCCGTCCCGCCTTTTTTCTTGAAAAACACTCTTACGGGCAACATTTTCTTATCCCTCCCAAACCGTTGGCGCCGCAACCCGAACAGACGGTGCGGCAGTCGGGCGTGGTTTTGCCTGATTTTGCCTTTTCGGCTTCCCGAATTAAAAACTTTTTATCCACCCCGCAGGAGATGTGGTCCCACGGGAAAACTTCGCCGTAATCTCTTTCGCGGTTGGCGTAAAACGCCGGATCTATGCCGCAGGTTCGGAAGATATCCAGCCAGTTTTCATATGAAAAAAATTCGTCCCAGCCGTCGAAGCGCTGACCGCGCTTCACCGCTTCGGCGATCGCCCCGGAAAGCCTGCGGTCGCCGCGGGCGAAAACCGCTTCCACAAAGCTGACCTTGGCGGTATGGTAATTATATGTTATCTTGCGTGATTTGATTTCGTCGGCAAGCAGTCTCTGCCTGCGCTCCAATTCCTCAACGGTCTCCTGCTTTTCCCACTGGAAGGGCGTGAACGGCTTGGGGACGAAGCAAGCGACCGAAACGGTGACGTTGAAAAAGCCCGCGGATT
Organism: uncultured Ruminococcus sp.; assembly: GCA_964403645.1. Classification (GTDB taxonomy): domain Bacteria; phylum Bacillota; class Clostridia; order Oscillospirales; family CAG-382; genus UBA1206. Next base: position 6,416 of record CAYOGQ010000066.1, on the reverse strand, counting down.
TGCCGCCGCCGAACTCGTTTGCCATATTTCTCGCAAGAACCGATATCGCCGTTATATCCTCGTCGGTTTCGGTGGGCAGCCCGATCATGAAATACAGCTTGACGTTCTTCCTGCCGTTTTCAAACGCCATACGGCAGGAATTCATTATTTCTTCCTCCGTGATATTCTTGTTTATCACGTCGCGCAGCCGCTGCGTCCCCGCTTCGGGCGCGAAAGTCAGCCCCGATTTTCGAACCGACATGACCTTTTTCATCAGCTCCGCGTAAAAGGCGTCGATGCGCATGGAGGGCAGCGAAAGGCTGATTTTTCTGTCCTCCGTCCATCCGGTGAGACTGTCAATCAGCTTATCAATTTCGGTGTAGTCGGAAATCGAGAGAGAGGACAGCGATATTTCGTCGTAGCCGGTGTTTTCGACGCTTTCGCGGGCGCATTTGTCGAGGACCTCGCAGGATTTTTCCCGGCAGGGGCGGTAAACCATCCCCGCCTGGCAGAAACGGCAGCCGCGGGTGCAGCCGCGGAACACCTCGAGGGTGATGCGGTCGTGCACCGTTTCGAGGAAGGGTATCTCAAACTTCGTGGGGAAATCGGCTTTGTCCAAATCGTCGATAATCCGCTTGACCACCGTCGCGGGGACGTCTTGGTATTTCGGCATGACGCCCTTAACCGTGCCGTCGGGGTTATACGCCACGTCGTAAAGCGACGGCACATAGGTGCCGGGGATATGCGAGGCGAGGCGCAGAAATTCGGATTTGCTCTTTCCCGCTTTTTTGCAGTCGCGGTACAGGGCGCAGATTTCGGGAAGATGCTCCTCCCCCTCCCCTACGGAAAACAGATCGAAGAAATCCGCCACCGGCTCGGGATTATACGCGCAGGGACCTCCGCCGATTACCACGGGAAAGTCCTCTCCCCTTTCGGCGGCGTAAACGGGGATACCCGAAATATCGAGCATATTCACGACGTTGGTATAGGAAAGCTCGTATTGCAATGTGAAAGCAACAATGTCGAAATCGCCAAGCCCGTCGCCGCTTTCGAGAGCGTAAACGGGCAAACCGTTTGCCCGCAGCAGCTTTTCGTAATCGTCCCACGGAGCGTAGGCGCGCTCGCACCAGACATAGTCGAGCTTGTTCATGCAGTGCGCGAGTATCTTCACGCCCAAATTCGACATACCTATTTCATAGGTGTCGGGAAAGCAGAAGCAGACACGCACGTCGATTTTAGTTTTATCCTTGTAGGTACAGCCGTATTCGCCGCCGGTATAACGACCCGGCTTTTCGACTTTTTTTAATAAAGGCAAATATTCGTCTTTAACCATTTTGCAAAACCTTTCTTAGATATTCGCCGGTATAGGAAGCGGGATTCGCCGCCACTTCCTCCGGGGTGCCTTCGGCGATCACCGTCCCGCCGCAGTCGCCGCCCTCCGGTCCGAGGTCGATGATATGATCGGCGGTTTTGATCAGCTCGAGGTTGTGCTCTATCACCACCACGGTGTTGCCCGCGTCCACCAGTTTCTGAAGCACCTCGCCGAGCTTGTCCACGTCGGCGGTGTGCAGCCCGGTCGTCGGCTCGTCGAGTATATACAGTGTTTTACCGGTGCCGCGGCGCGACAGCTCCGCGGAAAGCTTCACCCGCTGCGCCTCCCCGCCCGAAAGCGTGGTCGCCGGCTGACCGATTTTGATATAGCCCAGTCCCACCTCCGATAGCGTCAAAAGCTTGCGGCGGATGGGCTGATAGTTTTTGAAAAATTCCAGCCCCTCGTCCACGGTCATTTCGAGCACGTCGTAAATCGACTTACCCCTGTACTTGACCTCCAGCGTCTCGCGGTTGTAGCGTTTGCCTTTGCAAACGTCGCAGGTGACGTAGACGTCGGGCAGGAAGTGCATCTCGATGGTTATGGTGCCGTCGCCCTCGCACGCCTCGCAGCGCCCGCCCTTGATGTTGAAGGAAAACCTGCCCTCCTTGTAGCCCCGCGCGCGCGCTTCCGGCGTGGAGGCAAACACCGACCTGATGTCGGTGAACATCCCGGTATAAGTCGCCGGATTGGAACGCGGATTGCGCCCGATCGGGGACTGGTCTATGTTAATTACTTTGTCGATATTTTCCTTGCCCTCCATGCGGTCGTATTTGCCGGGGATTAGGGTGTACCGCCCCAGTTCTCTGGCAAGCCCTTTATACAAGATGGAGTTCACCAGCGACGACTTGCCCGATCCGCTCACTCCGGTGACGCAGATAAATTTGCCGAGAGGAAAGCCGACGGTGAGGTTTTTGAGGTTGTTTTCACGCGCGCCCACCACCGTTAAGGTGCAGCCGCTGCCTTCGCGCCTTACGGCGGGCACGGCGATCTTCCTCCTGCCCGAAAGATAGTCTCCGGTAACGGAGGTTTCGCATTTCATAAGATCCGCGGGAGTCCCCGCGAACACCACCTCGCCGCCGCGGACGCCCGCTCCGGGTCCGATATCGACGATGTAGTCGGCCTCCCGCATAGTGTCCTCGTCGTGCTCGACTACGATCACGGTGTTGCCGATGTCGCGCAGTTCCTTGAGGGTATTGATCAGCTTGCCGTTGTCGCGCTGGTGCAGACCTATCGACGGCTCGTCGAGGACGTACATGACGCCCACGAGCGCCGAGCCGATCTGCGTCGCCAGCCTTATGCGCTGCGCTTCGCCGCCCGAAAGCGAACCCGCGGCGCGGGCGAGGGTGAGATAGTCCAGCCCCACGGCGTTAAGAAAGCCGATACGCGCCGTTATCTCTTTTATAATTTCTTTTGTAATTACCTTCTGCGTGGGCGTGAGCTTTAAGTCGGTGAAAAAGCCTTTCGACTGACTTATCGGCAGCTTGCAGAGCTGCGTTATGTTCAACCCGCCCACGGTGACGGAGAGCGATTCTTTTTTAAGCCGGTCGCCCCCGCACGCCGGGCAGGGCACGTTTTCCATGTATTCCTCGTAGTACGCGCGCTGTTCGGCGTTGGCGTTTGCGTCGCAGCGGCGCTCGATTGTTGGAATAAGCCCCTCGTAACGCGGTTCGCCGGTATTGCGGTGACTTGCGTTTTTGTTTTTGATATTGCCGTAAAGCAGCACGTCATATGCTTCAGGCGAATAGTCCTTTATGGGCGTGTGGATGTCGAAGCCGTAAAACCTGCCGAGCAGGTTGAAGAAGTTCCCCGAATACGAACCCGGCTCTATCGACTTGAAGCCGTTGACCGTCACCGCGCCGCCGAACAGCGAAAGGGATTTTTCCGGGATTATTTTTTCCGGCGAAATGACGAACGACACTCCCAACCCCTGACATACCTCGCAAGCGCCCGCCGGAGCGTTGAAGGAAAACATTCGCGGAGTCAGCTCGCCTATCGAAACGCCGTGGGTTTTGCAAGCGTAGTTCTGGGAGAATACCATTTCGTCCTCCTCGTCGTCCGCGAAAAACGAGATTATCTTGACGATGCCGCCGGAAAGCCCCGACGCCGTTTCCAGGCTGTCGGTCAGCCTTTTGCGGATATTCGCCCGGTCCATGACCAAACGGTCGACAACTATGTCGATGGTGTGCTTTTTATTCTTGTCGAGGTTTATCTTCTCGTCGGTATCGTACATGGAGCCGTCGATGCGCGCCCGCACGAAACCCGAACGCCTTGCGTCCTCGATCACTTTCTCGTGCATACCCTTTTTATCGTTGACCACGGGGGACAGTACCATAAAGCGCGTGCCGTCTTCCAAAGAAAGTATGCGGTCGACTATTTCGTCCACCGACTGCTGGTCGATGACCTCCCCGCATACGGGGCAGTGCGGCACGCCGATGTTGGCGTAGAGCAGGCGCAGGTAGTCGTATATCTCCGTGACCGTGCCGACGGTGGAACGCGGGTTGCGAGATGTGGTCTTTTGGTCTATGGATATGGAGGGCGACAGCCCCTCGATAACGTCCACGTCGGGCTTGTCGAGCTGTCCCAAAAACTGGCGCGCATAGGAGGACAGGGATTCCACGAACCTCCTGTGTCCTTCCGCGTACAGCGTGTCGAAAGCGAGCGATGACTTGCCGGAACCAGAAAGCCCGGTCATGACCGTAAATTTGCCGCGGGGGATGGTGAGCGATACGTTTTTGAGGTTATGCACCCTCGCGCCCTTAATGATGATATCTCCTGCCATTTGAATGTTTTTACCTTCCTTATACTAATTCCGACGGGATATTATTAATTTTCGACAAGCTTTTTAATGCGGTCGCGGATTAACGCCGCCGATTCGAAGTCCAGGTCCTTGGCGGCCTGCTTCATGTCTTTGAGCAGCTTTTCGGCGAGCTTTTTCTTTTCCGCCGCCGTGAGCTTAGATGGGTTGACCTGCCGCATCTCCTCCGCGGAGGATATGGCGAGCGGCATCCGTATCTCCTTGACGATCGTCGTGGGCGTGATACCGTGAGATTCGTTGTATTCGCGCTGGATTGTCCGGCGGCGGTCGGTTTCGTTTATCGCTCTTTTCATGGAATCGGTCATTTTGTCCGCATACATTATGACCCTGCCATTTACGTTCCGCGCCGTCCTGCCGATGGTTTGTATGAGCGAGCTTTCGCTCCGTAAAAAGCCTTCCTTGTCGGCGTCGAGGATCGCCACCAGCGTCACTTCCGGAAGGTCCAACCCTTCGCGTAACAGGTTTATGCCGATCAGCACGTCGAATTCGCCCTTCCGCAGGTCGCGTAAGATTTCCATGCGCTCGATGGTTTCGATATCAAAGTGCATATAGCGGCAGCGCACGCCGTAGTTTTCCATATAGTCGGAAAGGTCCTCCGCCATGTGCTTGGTGAGGGTGGTCACGAGCACGCGCTCGTTTTTCGCCGCCCTGTCCTTGATTTCACCCATCAGGTCGTCGATTTGTCCTTTTACCGGCCTGACCTCAATTTCGGGGTCCAAAAGTCCGGTCGGGCGGATAATCTGCTCCGCCGTCTGCGCGGACAGCGATTTTTCATAATCTGCGGGAGTGGCTGAAACGTAGACGGTTTTACCTTTTTTCTCTAAAAATTCGTGAAATTTCAACGGTCTGTTATCGTACGCGGAGGGCAGGCGGAAACCGTAGTCGATGAGGTTTGCCTTCCGCGCGGTGTCCCCGCGCGACATCCCCCTCACCTGCGGCACCGTGACATGGCTTTCGTCGATGAATAGCAGGTAGTCCGCCGGGAAGTAGTCGAGCAGGGTATATGGCGTCGAGCCGGGTTCGCGCCCCGAAAGCACGCGGGAATAGTTTTCCACGCCGGAGCAATAGCCTATCTCCCTGATCTGTTCGATATCGTAGTTGACACGCTCGGTGATGCGCTGCGCTTCGACGAACTTGCCCTGTTCCTTGAACCATTCGGCGCGTTCGCCTTTTTCCTTTTCGATCTCCATAAGCGCTTTTTCGCGCTTTTCTTCGTCGGTGATATAGTGCGACGCGGGATAGATCGCCACGTGTTGAAGGCGCGCCGTCGCTTCGCCGGTGGTGGTGTTTATGACGGAAATGCGCTCCGCCACGTCGCCCCAGAACTCCACCCGCACGGCGTCGGAATCGGTGTTGGACGGGAAAATTTCCACCGTGTCGCCGCGCACGCGGAAGGTGTTGCGGGTAAAATCCATGTCGCCCCTCACATACTGTATGGCGACAAGCCGCTTAATGACGTCGTCGCGGGATATTTTCATCCCCGGTCGTATCGAAACCACATGGCGGCGGTATTCTTCCGGGTCGCCCAGCGAATAGATGCAGGATACCGAGGAAACGATTATGACGTCGCTTCTTTCGGACAGCGCGGAAGTCGCCGAATGGCGGAGCTTGTCTATCTCCTTGTTTATGGAAGAATCTTTTTCTATATAAATGTCCTTGCCCGGGACATAGGCTTCCGGCTGGTAGTAATCGTAATAGGACACGAAATATTCCACCGCGTTGTGCGGAAAATATTCTTTAAATTCAGAGCAGAGTTGCGCCGCGAGCGTCTTGTTGTGCGCCAGCACGAGAGTGGGTCGGTTCACGTTGGCGATGACGTTCGCCATGGTGAAGGTTTTGCCCGAACCGGTCACGCCGAGCAGCACCTGATCATTATACCCTTTAAGTAAACCCTCCGTCAGCTTGTCTATCGCCTGCGGCTGGTCGCCCGTGGGCTTGTACGCGCTCACAAGTTCAAATTTTTCCAAAACAACATCCCCTTTCGGAAACCGCCTAAAACGTCATATTTAACCCGCCGCGGGTAAAACGGATTCCAATCGACCGCGGCGGGAAATTATCATTATATTATACCACAATATACGCGGCTTGTAAATATTAAAAGAGGAAATATACCGTTATGTTTATATGTTTTTATAAGAACAATTTGGCAATATTGGCGAACGCAAAGCACACGGCGAAACCCGCGGCGGTCGGCACCGCGAAAGCCGCCAGTGTCCACTTAAAGCTGCGCGTCTCTTTTCTTACCATAAA
>CAYOGQ010000065.1:0-10652 GCA_964403645.1 uncultured Ruminococcus sp. | reverse complement strand
CTTCGGGGTGGCCGTGGAGTACCTGATCGGCACCATGATCGAACTCCCCCGCGCGGCGCTGACCGCCGACGAGATCGCGGCGGAAGCGGAGTTCTTCAGCTTCGGCACCAACCACCTCACCCCGATGACCTTCGGCTTTTCTAGAGACGACGCCGGCAAATTCCTTGAATCATATTATAAAAAAGGAATATTTGAAAGCGATCCGTTCGCCAAGCTCGATCAGGCGGGCGTGGGTAAGCTTGTTAAAATGGCGTCCCAGCTCGGACGCTCCGCGCGGCCGGATATCAAACTCGGAATCTGCGGCGAACACGGCGGCGACCCGTCGTCGGTAGAGTTCTGCCACGAAGTGGGTCTGAACTATGTATCATGTTCGCCTTTCCGCGTTCCCATAGCCAGGCTCGCGGCGGCTCAGGCGGCGGTCAGGAACAAGGCATAAAAAATTATAATATAACCGGAAGGAATTTTCCTCCCGGTTATTTTTTCAGATTAAAATTTTTATTATTAGCAACTTTTATCAATCATTCACGATTAAAATATGTTATTATGTAAAAAATCAAGGTGTTAAACGTCGGCTTACGCCGGCTGCAACGCCGGAAAACGGAGGCGACATAAATGAAATATGAAATTGAACTGGATTATCCGATCCCCGAAAGCGGGGCGGGGTTTATCAAGGTTTACAAACAAAAAGTCCCGGCCATGAGGTTTATCGGTAAAAACAGCGGGAGCGGGAATCATCCCAACTGGGGCGACGCGTGGGGCTTCGACGTGTTCGGCAAAATCGAAAGTGCTTCGGGCGGTGTAAGTGTAATCCTCACTCTGTACGAGGATTCCGGCGCATACCTCGGTCTTTATTACCGGAACTCCGAAACCGGTCAATACGACGGCTGGGTCGGAATGTTCGCGCCCCCCGACACCGAAGTTCCGGAAGGGCTGAGCTTCATAGATTTCCCGGAGCAAAATCTCGGCGTCTGCTGGATTTACGGCAAAGAGAGTGAAGTTTATAATTTGGTCTGGCAATGCCCGGATAAACTCAAAGCCGCGGGGATGGAAATACAATCCGACAAAAACGGTTATCTCTGCTGTTTCGAACGTGACATATGCCCGCGTTACACCACGCCCGACAAGAACGGCAACATAATACTCGATTATTGTTATCTGGTAAAATAAACATTTACATTATTATATAAAAAGGCGGGAAAACCCGCTTTTTTATATATAATCCCGCGTGTTGCGATATATGTTGCATAATAAAACTATTTGCTGTATAATAAACCCATATCAACCTCAGGTTGATTATCAGCGTAAATAATTAGCTTTAAGCTTATGGATTTTATAAAATTTTTCGGTAGAATGGAGGTATAAAAATCAAAAGGGTGAAAAAGATGATCGACAATTATAAAATCGGCAACCGTATATCTCTGCTCCGCCGCGAAAAAGGCCTTACGGGCGAAAAATTCGCCGAGCTTCTGGACGTATCGCCGCAGGCGGTCTCCAAATGGGAAAACGGCAAATGCCTGCCCGAAACCGCGCTGCTCCCGGCTGTTTCAACCTTGCTGGGCGCTTCGATCGATTCTATCCTGATACCGAACGAACTGGTTATCCTCGACGCGAAATACTCCTGCGGCGACAGCTTTATCGTCGTGACGGACGCGTTAAACCGCGCCGTGGAAGGAAACAGGCTGAAATTCAAAGCGGAATGTCCAATCGGCGGGCATTTTGTGGAAGGTCCGGCGGTATTCGCGCTGACGGTCAAATACCGGACACCCGACGGCGTATATTACGCTTTCGCGCCGCGTGGCGAATATTTGGAACTTGATTTATCATCCAAAGGATTTATCGCAAAGGACGGCTTTGAAATTGTCGGTGCGTATTACGGGACCGGCGGCAAATACAAGTCCGTTATGCAGAAAATGGAGCACTACGAATATTTCAAATGGGACGAAATCCATGTAAACCACGAAACCTTTCCGTCGTCGCCGGGCGCGGACGAATCGGAATATCTGACGCTCGTATACATGAATAAAGCCGGAATCCACGTGATAAGCTGCGTTGAAAACGGCGTGCTGCGCTATAACGCCGACCGCACGGCGCTCTGCCTCAAAGACACCTTGTCCTGTATTTTGCCCGGCGTCACGGTGCTCGAATGGGGCGCAAACAACGCCATGCCCTGCACCTGGGCGGGGGCGCTGTACGCCGCTTTGAAATTTATGGGCGAAAACTATACTTACGAACAAATTATGGGGATGTCCGGCGCGTGCTACCGCATCGCTTTCTGCGAGGTTTGGGACTGGAGCGCGACGGACGCGCTGGTGGCGTTCCCATACGATATGCCATTGTACGACGCGATCGGGTATGCGCCGGTCTGGGCGTGCCGGCTCGAAAAGGACGAGCGCATGACCGAACGCCGCCGCATCGTTTCGGATATTCTGCACGGCAAACCGGTCGTCGCCATAAACCTGCGCGTTGCCGCCGAATGGGGGGTTATAACGGGCTACGGCGACGACGGCAAAACCCTGTACTGCCGAACCTATTTCGACGCGGACAGGCTGAACGAAAACAAAGACTACCTCGAAACCGAAAACTGGCCGTTTTTGATATGCCATTTCGGCGAAAAGCGCGAAAAGCCCTCCGAAACCGCCATCCTGACCGCATCGCTCCGCGCGCTTGCGGATTCGTTTGAAGCGCCGCCGAGGGACGGCTATTTCCAAGGCAAAATGGGTTATGAAAAATGGATCGAAGGGCTGTTAAACGACCAAATATGGAGCGAACAATGCCCGCGCCACGATCTTGACCGGAGGTTTGACGTCCATCTTTCCATCGTTTATCAGCTGGTGGACGCCCGAAACTGCGCCGCCGCGTATTTATCGTTAACGGATCACAGCGATATCGCCGGGGGCGAGGTTTCCGCATTGTTGGACGAAATGGCAACAACCTACCGCGGTTTCGCAAGCCGTTTACATTTATTTAAAGAAGAACTTTTACAAAAGGGCGTCGCGGCTTTCACGGACCCGGTACGCGGGCACGCCGCGCGAAAAGCGCAAGCGAAATTATTGCAATCCGCTTTACAAGAAGAATTGAAGAACGTCGAAACGGCGAAGCGGATAATACAGCTTTTAGAAAATAAAAACAATGTTTCCCCGGTCACCGTCGTGCACACCGTTTACAAGGAATACGAACAAAACGAAGCGGAACTGCGCCATTACGATCTCGTCCGCTCATATGTCGACTGCATCCCGCAAATTTATGAAATAGACATTAAAAACAGAACGCTGTTAAAAGAGGATTTGAGCAAGGGTTATATTTCGGGATCCCATTATGACGAGGAAAACGAAGAAGGGCAATTTATCCGCGAAAATTACCGGGCGATATTACAATCGGCGGCCAAATGGCATTTTGCTTTTTGGGAAAACCGCGAAGCTTTTGAAAAGACAGGGCTTGACTGGCGGTTTAAAACCAAAGAAAATTTAATGTCGCACATCAGCATGATGGAAAAAGATTTCCAAAAATACAGGAATGACGAGGAATCCGGCAAAATTCCGAAATTCTGTGAGGGCGAATGTGACGGGACGCCGTTTCGCTTTGAAAACAATATCACCCAAAAACAACTGGGTTATTTCGAAAATGCCATAGAACGGTTGAAAAACGAATACTGGGAATCGGTAGGGAAGCGTCTTCATACGGGCGTAAATGTCACGGTGATCCACGGCGACATGAACCCCGGGACGGCGTTTGTTCCGAAAATACCCGGCGAAAACACCTTCGTAAAATTTGACAATCTTCAAGCCGTGCGGATGGGTACCCCCGCGGAGGACTTGGCGATGCTTGTCGCGCTGCATATCGAGCCGGACAGGCAAAAAGCGAATCCCCTGCTCGACGAATATTACCGTATCCTTTGCGATTGCGTTAAAAACTACCCCTATGAGACGTTTATGAACGATTATAAGCTCGCCGTCATGGAAAATATGTTTTTCACGGTAGTATTAATCAACCGCGGGATATATGATTTTAAAATGAGAGATAAAGCTATATCTGCGTTTGAAACCTTTGTTTTGAAAGGCAATTAAAATATGGCCGCCGAGAAATCGGCGGTTTTTTTATTATTTTTTATAATATGACTCGTATTTGTCATATTAATGTGTTATAATATTTGCGGCAGTGACCGCAAATGCAATCCAATCGGCTTTTTGAAATCATATATATCCTGTTAAACAAAAAAACGGTGACCGCGAAGGAGCTGGCGGAGCGTTTCGGCGTGTCGCAGCGCACGATTTACCGCGACGTGGATACGCTTTCGCTCGCGGGGATCCCTGTTTTCACCGAAAAGGGCAAAGGCGGCGGCATAGGGCTGCTGCCCGACTTTGTTTTGAACAAATCCATTTTGAGCGAAAGCGAGCAGAACGAAATCCTGTCCGCTTTGCAGGGACTTTCCGGCGTCAAGACGGCGGAAGCCGACGGGGTGCTGCAAAAGCTTTCCGCCCTTTTCAACAAAAGTACGGTTAATTGGCTGGAAGTGGACTTTTCCGATTGGAGCTTTGCCAACGGCGGCGTGTTTTATGATTTTAAAACAGCTATCCTTGAACGCCGCGTCGCCGAATTCGATTATTACGGCACCGGCGGCGAGATGACGCACCGCCGAATTGAGCCGATCCAGCTTTGGTTCAAATCAAAATCATGGTACATCAAGGGTTATTGTCTGATCCGTCAGGATATGCGCCTGTTTAAACTTTCGCGCGTCCGCAACCTGATCGTGACAAACGAGCGGTTCGCCGAACGCGACCTGCTGGCAATCCCCCCGAAAAGCACCCGTTCCGACCGCCAAAAAACCGATGTGACGCTTAAATTGAAAATCGCGCCCGAAATGACCTATCGTGTATATGACGAATTCGGCGACGAATCGGCGATAAAGCAGCCGGACGGCAGCTTTTTGGTGACGGTCACATGGCCGGAAGACGAGTGGGTGTACGGCACGATATTGTCCTACGGCGAATATATCGAGGTATTGGAGCCGGAGCGTATCAGGCAAATTATCAAAGAAAAGGCGCAAAAAACCGCCGATAAGCATTTATAATATGACACGCTGTTGTCAGATTATATGTGATATGATACATTGAGCTTTAAAATTAGATAATATTATGGTTTGGCACGGAAGGAAGAAGCATCATGGATTACAAATACCACATACAGCCGCAGGCGGAGAAATTTGCCCGTTCCATACTCCCCGTACCGCATGAATATCCTTTACGGGAGGGATTGCCCAAACTGGATTACAACCTAAAAACAATAAATATTTAAGCTTAATAAACCGCAATGAAAGGAAAGCACCGTATGAATTTTACCGAACTCGCGTGGAAAAGAAAAAGCGTCAGGAGCTTTAAGACCGACGACGTCCCGGTCGAAAAAATCAGGATTCTGCTCGACGCCGCGCGGTCCGCCCCCAGCGGAGGCAACTGTCAGCCGTGGCATTTTTTCGTGATCAAAGACGCTGCGATTAAAGAAAAGATCCATATGTTTACCGGAAGCAGGCAGCCGTTTATCATGAGCGCACCCGTGAATATCGTCGTCTGCGCCGACCTTGAAAGGACAGCCGCCAGGTACGGCGAAAGGGGCAGGACGCTTTACGCCATCCAGGACACCGCCGCCGCGATACAGAACCTGCTGCTTTGCGCCGCGGACACGGGGCTTGCCGCCTGCTGGTGCGGGGCGTTCGACGAAAAAGCCGTCTCGGAAGCGCTTCAATTAAATGCAAACCTACGTCCTGTCGCAATAATCCCGGTAGGCTACGCGGCAAGCGATAATCCGAAAACCAACCGCCGGCCTATTGAGGAGATCAGCACGTTCATCGGGTTTGAAAATGAAGTAATATCGAAAAGCGAACCCGGACGGATAAAAATCGAACACGCCGACATGAGCGGCGCTCTGTTTGACGACTTGAATCTCGAAAAAGCCGAATTCGTAAACATCAATATGCGCGGATGCGCTTTTTGCGACATAAACCTTTCCGAAAGCACTATAACCGACGCGAATTTAAGCGGCATGAAAATAACAAACTGCCTGCTCGACGGTTTTACCGTGAACGGCAGGGTTATAACCGACTTAATGAATGACAAATAGCATTTTCCAAGGGGGCGAACGGGACGCATTACGCCGACTATAAAACTATTTTATCCCCGAAAAACGGGATAAATTTATACCATGGCTGCACGCACGGCTGTATTTATTGCGACAGCCGGAGCGTCTGTTATCAGATGAAGCATGATTCTGAAGATATCGAAGTCAAGCGCGACGCGGTGCGGATATTAGAGGATCAGCTCAAGCGAAAGCGTAAGCCCTGTATGATTGGGACCGGCTCGATGTGTGACCCGTATATTCATTTGGAAGAAAAGCTGCTTTTGACCAGGCAATGCCTTGCGCTGATCGAAAGATACGGCTTTGGGCTGGCGATCCAGACGAAATCCGCGAGGATACTGCGAGATTTGGATTTACTGAAAGCCATCAACGCGAAAACAAAATGTGTAGTAGAAATCACGCTGACCACTTACGACGAGAAATTATGCCGCCTGATCGAACCGAACGTATCCGCGACGTCGGAGCGGTTCGCCGTGCTGGAAACCATGCGCGACGCGGGGATCCCCACCGTGGTCTGGATGACGCCCATATTGCCGTTTATAAATGATACAGAAGAAAACCTGCGCGGGTTACTGGATTATTGTATCAGAGCAAAGGTGTACGGCATATTAAATTTCGGGTTCGGCGTGACCCTGCGCGAAGGCGATCGCGAATATTTTTATAAAAAATTGGAAGAGCATTTCACGGGTATAAAGCAAAAATATATCAACGCATATGGTAACAGCTATGAATGTAACAGCCCGAACAACGCATGGCTTTATAAAATATTTCGGGACGAGTGCCGCAAGCACGGCATTTTATACAAACCCGACGATGTGTTCGCATATATGTATCATTTTGAAGAAAAAAACAAGCAGATGTCGTTGTTTGAATAAGAAAACGCCGATAAAAAATCGACGGTGGACGGATCGCTGGTGAATGGTAAATGAAAAACATTGACTTTACAAAAACCACCGCTTGCGGATTGTGCCATTAGGCGGATTGTGCCATGGGTTCCCCTGCGATTGGCTGACCAAAAACATTACATGGAACCCGAATATAGTCGAAAATTTGACCAACCTGGCGCAAATATATAAAAAGCAAAGGAGTCGTTTAGCATGATAGAATTACCCGAAACCTACGTCCTTGCCGAACAAATCAAGCAAACACTCGTCGGCAAGACTATCAAGAGCGCAACAGCCGACGCCCACCACCACGCTTTTGCGTGGTATACCGGCGATCCGGCGCTTTACAATCAAAAACTCGCAGGGAGGAAGATTACGGGTTCCGCGGCTTATGGTGGACGTCCGGAGATTTGGGCGGAGGATATGCGAATTTCATTTTGCGACGGCGTGCGTACCCGTTACCATAAATCCGGGGAAAAGCGCCCGGACAAACATCAACTCCTGCTTGAATTTGACGACGGCTCAGCCGTATCCTGCTCGATTCAGATGTACGGCGGCATATTAGTCTTTGAAAACGGCTCCAAGGACGATTACTATTACAATGTCGCAAAGGAAAAGCCCTCGCCTTATACAGATGCCTTTGACAAAGCATATTTCGATAATTTACGGCGCGGGCTAAAACCAACCCTTAGCGTCAAGGCTTTCCTCGCCACCGAGCAGCGGATTCCGGGATTCGGCAACGGAGTGCTGCATGATACTTTGTGGAACGCCCGCATTCACCCGAAACGCAAACTCGAAACGCTGTCCGATACTGACGCGGAAAACCTGTACAACAGCGTCAGGTCCACTCTGAAAGCTATGCTCGACAGCGGCGGGCGCGACACCGAACGCGACCTGTTCGGCAGACCCGGCGGTTATCAGACCATATTGTCAAGCAAGACCTTAATCCACCCTTGTCTCGCTTGCGGCGGCGGGTTGAAGCGCGAAGCGTACCTGGGCGGGAATATTTACTTTTGCCCGGCTTGTCAACGATTATAAGAAGTGTTTTTGGGGAGGACATCATGAAAAACGTCAAGTATCTATACAAAGACGCATTTTCTGTTATCGGCATAGCGGGGGAAGGACCGGCGGACAAAGGGCATGAATGGATCGCACCGTTATGGGAAAAAGCCGGCGCGAATTACCCGCAAATCGCGGATATTTGCCGAAAAGATGAAAAAGGCGGGCTGTTATGGTGGGGCGCGATGAACGATTCGGATGAAAATAATCAGCGTTGGGGCGACACCGGCAAATATATGCCGGGCTGCGAAGCGGATATCGATGCGGTTCCGCCGGAAGGATGGACAAAATGGGTTATCCCCGCGCAGACATATCTTGTCGTTTCGGCTTCGCCCGACAAATACGGCGAAATATTTTTTAAGGTTATAAGCGATAAAAACAACGTCGTTACGGGTTCAATCCATGAATATTATCCGGTTCCCGATAACCCTTCCGTTATGGAACTATGGTTTCCCGTCGCGGAAGGGCGGATATACTGCCAGTCCTGCGCCATGCCGCTGACCGTCCCGGAGGACTTCGGCACGGAAAAGGACGGCGACACCAGCCGCGACTACTGCCGCTATTGCTACACCGACGGCGATTTTAATTGGAAGCCGACATTTGAAGAATTCGTGGAGGATAATATCCGTTTTTGGCGCGAAGGATGCAATAACGACGACGAAGCGCGGGCGCGCATTATGGAGGTTTTCCCGAAACTCAAAAGGTGGGCGAAATAATGAGTACCAGCCTTTTATTAAAAACTGACGGAGGATATTATGGTTACAGATAAATTGCTCTCATTTGCGGCAAATAATTATGGATTTGATAAAGGCACGTTACACTTTATCAGCGAATCCACCAATCAGATATACTCGTTTCAAAAAAAAGATAAATGGTATATTCTGCGGTTTTCGGAACGTCCGACGGAACAGATACATCTGACAAAGGCGGAAATGAACTGGCTCTATTATTTGGCGAACAATAAAATAAACGTTTCGCTGCCGCTTGCCGCCGAAAACGGCGAACTTGTCATATCCACGGAAGATGACGGCAGGCCTTTCATCATTTCCGCTTTTGAAGCGTTACCGGGCAGGTTTTGGAATAAAAACGACCCCGATTTATGGAACGAAAAAATATTTTATAATTGGGGTAAGGTAATGGGCGATATTCATAACCTTACCAAAAATTATTCGCCCGCTGATGATGAGGATGTAAGAAACAAGTTCACAGGGCATGACGCGCTTTTTTTGGATAAAATAAAGCCCTGCCGCTCTGTACATATGATAACCGAGGACATGATAAGCGAAATAATGGCACTGCCGAAAGACAAAGATTCCTACGGTTTGATTCATTGTGATATCCACCCTTGGAATTTCTTAATTGACGGCGAAAAAATAAATGTGTTTGACTTTGACGACAGCCTTTACGGCTGGTTTGCTTTGGACATCGGCATCGCGTTGTATCACGGGTTGTGGTGGGGGCGCAAAAACGACGCCGGGCATGATTTTACCGATGAAATGATCAAAGGTTTTCTTCGCGGCTATCTTTCCGCAAATCCCTTAAGCGATTTTTGGGTTTCAAAGATACCGTTGTTTATGAAATATCGGCAGATATGTAAATTCAGTTGGTGTTATAATCCCGAAAACGAAGACGCTCATCAAAGAGAACGGATACAAAATATAGAAAACGGCATTTTATTTACGGATGCGAAACAGATCAATGCTTTTAAAAGCTGAAAAGAAGGACGAAAAGTACTATGAGCTTTATCATCAACCGATGGGCGCTTGTCCGGCGGGGCGAGCTTACTGTGACGCCCGATACAATCGAAATCCACCCCGACTTTTTACATATCTTGTCCCGCGGGGAATTTGAAGCCGCGTTCCGTCAGGTCGGGGATTTGTTTTATCAGATAATGACCGATATTTCGGCAAACCCCGAACGCTTCGCCATGCCGCTTTGCGACGAAGCCACAACCCGTTACGGCGCGCCCGAAGCGCAGGAGTCCCGCTTTGCGGCGCTGCGCCCCATGAAGCTGCTCTATACGGTTTTCACGAACGGTTTCTTGGGTGACCGCGGCTTTACGGCGAACGCAGCCGCATTCAGGCAGGCGAACAAAATTAAAAACGTTCATTTGCTGCTTTGCGCGCTGGGCGATTACGGTTTTGTCTTTTCGGGGCTGGCGGGCGGTAAAATAACGCCGAAAACGACCGAATTTACGGTCGATTACCCGGACAACCCCAATATAATCGCCGTCTTGGCGCTTTTTGCCCAAAAAGCCGCCGGCGTCGGAGCGGAAGGTATGTTTTGTAAATGGAGCTTCCGCTTGCTTGCCGAAGGTTTCGGCGTCAACAGTTATACCGACCCTTTTTACGCGGTTTACGACAAAGCGCGCGACGACGGGGAGCGCGAGTTTATTTTCGCTTTCCATGAAATAATGAAAGAAATGGGCTGTTTTTATCAGAGCGGCGGCGGCAACGAGGGCCCGGGCATCCGTTACTATGACAAAGAGTCCGTGATGAAGCGGAAAGGCCCGTATCTGTACCAGCTTTGGGACAACAAAGGCGACTTGCAACTTCACCTGCGGATAAGGAACGCGGAAAAATG
>CAYOGQ010000064.1:0-10887 GCA_964403645.1 uncultured Ruminococcus sp. | reverse complement strand
ATAGATTATATACAACAAACATTAGTTCTGTAGATGCACTTTGGGCACTGATTCAAGGACAGACCCAAAGTGTCAAGGACGCATTGTATAAACGTATGGAAGAGGCTAATCGCCAAAGGAAGACATTGCAGCAACAGCAGTATGTAAGAAGACGAGGGGTCAGGTTGTCAAAGCCACGGTGGTGCTCACCAAAGGCAAAGAAGCGTCCGACGAGCTGGCGGCAGAGATTAAGGAATACGTTAAAACGCACACCGCGCCGTATAAATACCCGCGTATCGTGGAATTTGTGGATTCGCTCCCGAAAACCATCAGCGGAAAAATACGAAGAAGCGAAATCCGAAAATAATTTATATAAACAAACGAAAACGGCGCGTCCGAGACGCGCCGTTTGTTATTGTATTTAGTTAAAATCGATTATTTCCTCTTGATAACGACCGCGCCCGCGAGAGCGATGACGGAAACGACCGCGAGAGCGATGATTCCGGTGTCGCCGGTGGAGGGAGTGCCGCCTTCGGACTTATCCTCGGAAGTCGTTGAGGGGGCTTCGGAGGTTTCGTCGGAGGTATCACCGGAAGGTTCGGTATAAACCTTAAGAGTGGTGATTTCGCCGCTTTCGATACCGACGATTTCGATTTTTTCGCCGGCGACAAGCGCCGCGGCCGCGAGTTTGCCGGGAACGTTCTGATAGGTCCCGATATCTCCGAGCTGACTGGAGGAGGAGTGTACGGCGAGGAGAATTTCATTTTCGCCGAGAGTTCCTTCATAAAGGTTTCCGTTACCGGCGGCAACGCTTACGACTTCATATAAATTGGTTTCTATTTTTTTAAGAAGGACGTTCACGGACCATTTGGTGTTGCTGGTGGCAAGGGCTTCGGTGTTCGTGAATACGCGCACGGATTCGCCGGCAACCGCCTCGTCAATCTTAACGTTTATGGCGGTGGACATAAAATCGAAAGCTTCGGAGGGTTCTTCCGCGGGAGCGGATTCCTCTTCGCTCAGATCAACCGTGCCTTCACCGGGAACAACGGTGCCGAAATCATCGTCATATTCATCGCCGAGTTCAAAATAGTAAAGGGTGAAAACGTCGCCTACCGCGCCGCCTATGTTGTAGCTGATATTCGAAAATTTAATGATATTATCGGCGGGGAGATATCCGGGTCTTTCGGAAAGATAAGTATACATATCCCAAACGCCGTAATATGTACCGTTGAGTTTGAAATACGTGGGGGCTCCCGCCATGCCCGAAAGGTAAAGGTCGGCGTCATTCTTGTTGCCGCGGTCATAATAGGCGTGGATATCGAGAGTCATGGCAGCCGAGCTGAGGTTGTAGTAATACTTCACATAGTTGGCTTTTGAAATATCAACAAAAGCTTCCTGATAAACCGCGCCGCTGTTCTTATAGGTCATTAAAACGGTGGCGGTCGTTTCGGTAAGGGTTATGGTGGCGGTGCCGTTGGCGTTAATTTGGACGGTCGCGCCGGTGGCGGAATACTGGGCGTCGCCGTTCGTGACGGGTCTGAGGTCAAGATATGTGTTATCTACCGCTGCTACGGGTATAAGCAGGGCCGAAACACAGGTGAAAACCACTGTTAATGAAAGCAGGATAACGATCAGTTTCTTCATGATTAATCCTTTCTGATTTGTTGTTATTATAGTCAGGCATTAAGTATACCGAATTATAGCACCTCCGTAAACATTTGTCAATATTAATGGAAATTAAATGATCATAAAAATTTACATTTTATATAGGTTGTTTTTGTAAATAACGTATGGTTAAAATTACCCAAGTATTACTTGACGCGAAAAAAAGCGGCAAAGCATTTGTCTTGCCGCTTTTTATTTTTTTAATTACTTTCTCTTGATAACGATCGCGCCGGCGAGAGCTATCACAGATATAACCGCGAGAGCAATAATGCCGGAATCGCCGGTGGAGGGGGTGTCATCTTCAGATTCTTCAACGGGTTCTTCCACGGAGGATTCGGCGGGTTCTTCGGAGGATTCCTCAACGACTGTTCCGTCATTGATTTCCGCACCCACTAAGCCCCAGAATAAATCTTCTTGTCCTTCGGGGAATATGTAGGAATGGATATAATCGGCGGTCAGATCAAGCCCGTCCGCAAAGTTTTGAGACCAAACGACATCGCCGTCCACGTCTTTAATGCCCATTTCGGAAACGGAAACTCCGCCGTCAGCCATATAAAAACCGATACACATGGTTATAGCAGCGCAGCCTTCGCCGGCGACACCGCGGTCATTTTGTGAAGGGTTCCAGGTAAATTCAAAGTTCTTCCATTCGCCGAGGGGGGCTTCGGAAGCAAGGGCGAAATCCTTGAAATTGAGAAGTGAGTCCCAGTTGGAAGCTACGGCGTGATCATAATTCGAATAGGAATATTCGTTGACAAACACTATACCGGTAGTGCCTTCGTCAAAACGGGCATTGCAAAATACCGTGTATTGGGTGTCGGTAAATTCACTCATGTCGATTATAAAGGTAATCGCTGGCTGCATATTATCGGCCTGCGAGCCTTTGAACCAAAGATAAGCTTCTGGGTCGCCTTCCGCTGAAGCCGAAAATGCGAAAACGGCTAAGCAGGAAAAGATAAGCGCGAGGGTAAGAAAAACCGAAAGCAACTTTTTCATGACTAATTACTCCTTTAACTTTAAATAATTTTACTGTGACCATATTAACAGATTATATGGGGAATGTCAATACTTTTATACAAAAGAAATTATTATTAATTGTAATAACGGGCGTCGTGGATTTTGTCCGCGACGCCCGGTTGTAAATTATGTTATATTATTAAAACAGATAACCGTTAATTGTTAACTGTTAACCGTTAACGTTAACCGTTAACCGTTAACCGTTAAGGTTAAATGTTATTTCTTCCTGATGACGACCGCGCCGGCAAGGGATATGACGGTAATAATCGCAAGAGCGATCATGCCTGTGTCGCCGGTTTCGGGGGTTGTATCTTCGGATGTTTCGGCAGGGGCGGAGGATTCTTCCGCGGGGACGGATTCCTCGTCGCTTATGTCAATCGCACCGGCGGCGGGTTCGGCAACTACGCCCAGTTCGGTGAAGCCGTGCCATTCCCAAACCACTTTATCGGGGAAGGGAGAATCGCCATAAGCGAAAGTGAGTTTAACAAAAGTGCCGGTAACGGTTTTGCCGAGGTCTATGGTATAGTCGTTGGCTGCCATTTCGCCATTGACGGCTTCGCCTTCAAAGGTGTAGTCGCCCACAAATGTGTATTCGGTTCCGTCGTCAGAAATCTCAACGGCGACGTTGTTATCTTTAGGAAGACCTATCATAGACATATAGTTTTCAAAGGTGGAAATCTTAACCGAGGTGATATCAGCTTTCGCCGAAAGCTCGAGTATGTAGGAATACTGGGGATACACGCCCGCTTCGTTGCACCTTGGGTTCTGGGTGAGGACTATGCCCTTTGTGTCAAAGCTGGTGATGGTTGTGTCCGAAAGGGTCGCTCCGTCATAAAGCACGGAGTTGTCGGCAGCGCCGCCCCTAATGGATTCTTTACATTCGTCCGCGACGACGGATTCAAAAGTTAATCCTATGACCTTGATTTCGTCTTCCGCGGTTGCGGTGACAGCCAAAGCGGCAAAACATGCGACCGTTAAAACAAGGGACAGGATAACAGCTAAAAGTCTTTTCATGTCAATTTCCTTTCTAAAATATTAAATTTTGTACGCTGTCCTCATTATACCAATTAAAAAATAAAAGTCAATAACTTTATTAATTTATTTCGCTTGAATTTTTTTACAATAGTGCTATTATTAAACAATGGGGGTAAAAATATGAAACTTGATGAAATAAAAAAGCGTTTTGCGGACGATCTGTACGCCACGGAATGCACGGGTATCGAGCCGGTGGAAGCTTCCGAAGGATTCGCGGTCTGCCGGATGGAAATAACGCGGCGGCACAAAAACGCCATGGGCGGGGTGATGGGCGGCGCGGTATTCACCCTCTGCGACCTGGCGTTTGCCGTAGCTTCCAACGGGCTGGACAAGCCCTACACCATGACGCTTTCCGCGAATGTCTCATTTATCGCCCAACCAAAGGGGAAAACGCTGTTCGCCGAGGCGCGGTGTATCAAGGACGGCAGGCGCGCCTGCTTTTACGAGGTGACGGTCACCGACGACACCGGAGAAATCATCGCCAAAGCGCTTTTCAACGGCTATAAAATTCAGCCGAAAACTTGAAATTTTGATGGCGGCGGCGTCAAGGAATTTTATTGAAATTTTATATTGACAAACCAAAAAACCCATGCTATAATGAATCCCGCGAAACAAATACGAAAGCAAACGTATTCATTATACGGATGTTTAGCTCAGCTGGTAGAGCACTCGCTTGACGTGCGAGTGGTCAGGGATTCGAGTTCCTTAACATCCACCACAAAAGGGGAGGTCTAACCGCCCCAAGTTAAGCCCCAACCGCAAACCGGTCGGGGCATATTTTATACCGCCGCAGATGTATAGCATTCCGCTCGCAGGCGGTATATTTTTATGTTACGTTATATTATGTAAACAATGGTTTACCTATTTGGGATTTTTATTAGAGGCGGATAATATCCGCCCCCGCGGCGCGACGGTTATCACTATCGACAATTGTTAGTATATTTTATATGAGAAAAGGGCCTTGCGGCCCTTTTCTTATCAGTCTTTGTTGTTTTCGGCTATCGTTTTGAGTTCCTTTTGGCAGTCTATCGGCTCGCCGTCGAGCAACAGCTCAAAATGGAGGTGGGCTGCGTCGCCGGATTCGATTATCGCGGTGTCGCCTATGGAGCCTATAACATCTCCCGTCTTGACCTCGGCACCCACATAAACGATATCGGGCAGTTCATCCTCTAAGTTTTGATAAACCGACTTAATCCCGTAGCCGTGGGATATCTCGACGGTTTTGCCCATAAAGGGATCGTCCCGCACGGCGGTGACATAGCCGTCCGTGTAGCATATCACTTCCCCGCCCAGCTCACCTGCGATATCCACGCCCGCGTGCGTCCGGTAATCTTTCATGGTGGTGGAATACACGAGTGCGGTCACCGTGTAACCTTTCAAAACCTCACCGTCTGCGGGCAGGACATACAGCGTTTTGGTTTCTGCGGGAACGCCGCTCTCCTCTTTTTCGGTGGGGAGATCGGAAGTGTCGCCGGTCGAAATGTCTTCCGGTGCGGAAACATCCGGAACGCTGAGGTCGATAGATAAATCACCGAATTCGGTGTTTATGGAATAAATCGAAAGCACCATTACGGTGACCACGCATATCGCAAGAGCGATATATACCGCGCCCGCTATGCGCGCCTTTTTAGTTTTAATAGTAAAACGTTTTTTTGTCTCGTTCTTAGTTTCGTTGTTAGTCTCGTTCTTTTTCTCTTCCATAACGAAAAATCCCCCTGTAATTAGTGATGGTTATATTTTACCCTCATTACAGGGGAATATTCAATTATGGGAAATATATACGCCCTTAAAATAATGAACGATTATGTCATCGTAGGTTTCCCCCGATTCCGCCATAACCCACGCGCCGTAAATGGAAAGCCCCACGCCGTGACCGATACCTTCGGTGGTGAACACGAATCCGTTTTCGCCCGTATTGACGGTTATATTTGCGGATTGCAACGAAAACATGGTCATCAGTTCGGTACCAGTTATCTCGTTGCCGCAAATAAACGCCTTTTTCACTCTCCCGCCCGCAGTATAGGAGATATAACTGACCCAATTAATAAGTTTCAGGGTTTCGTCCGCATTATAGCCGTTGGCGGTGAGTATGGATGCGAATTCATGCTTGGAAAATTCCTTTGTGCCGTAAAAGCCCGTCATTTTACTTTCATCCGGAGTTTCCACCGAAACGAGATAAGGTACGGCGATGCCGAAAACATATTCGGCGCTTTCGGTTCTTACCGACGAGGAGATATGTGTTATGGGGTCGATGACTTGTCCGTTGCGGCGTATCACCATGCCTTCGGTCCCCGAAACGGCGGCAAGTATTTTTTCGTCGCTCACGTCTTTTGTAAAACCGCGGCAATGGGCAGGGTCAATGCACAAGTCGGCGCCGTTATGGCGTTTGTCGCCGTGAGCGATATGGTAAACCGCGTAGGTGCGGATTACGACCGCCATTGTTTTTAAAAGTTCGGGCGGTGTGTTTGACGGTATTTCGGTAAAAAGCACCCCGGCGACATAATCTTCGAGCGGTATTACCGAAATTTCGCCCGTGGCGGCGTCCAAGAGCCTTACCATGTCCGCGGCGGGAACGGACGAGGCGTCGTCGGAATAATCCGCGATAACTTCTTTATCGCCGGGTTTCAGGCTTTCGGGCATGAGCGAGTAAACGGTCGGGGTGAGCGCGACGCAGAGAAAAAAGCATAAAAAATACAGCAGATAACGCTTCATAGTATGACCATCCTTTTTGCACGAAGCTGCGATGCTTGCGGCAATGACGCCCAAGGCGGTGTCGCATTTTGTCCGCAAAGTCACATACTCGGTGTCCAAGTCCAAAAGATATAGCTTTCGGATATCACATCTTGAAAACTTTTAACCTGCTATATATATATTCTTTTGATTTTGAGGTTATGCGCCGAACGCCCACATCTGGCTGTAGCGCAGCTGCGAAATCAAAAAATCCAAATCCCATGCCTTGCCGGTATTTTCCTGCGATATCGAGTCGGCGATTAAGATTTTACCGTCGGCGGTGATGCCGCGGAGGGTAATAAAATGACCGGAACGGGAAAAATACCCGCTTACCATCGAACAAATTATAAGCTGTCCCGCTTTGAGTTTTGATATTATCGAACCGCGTGATGCGTTGAAGGTTTCGACTGTCAGATTGTAATATCCGGCGGATTTGTCGAAAATACCGTGGCTTGTCCCGGTTCCGGGGACGAAAAAGCCCCATTGTTCCGAAAGGGACGCGACCTTGTCGGGTGTTACGCGCTTACCCGTCAGGGTGGAAACCACCATCGCCACATTGGTGGGTCCGCAGCCGTAGGAGCCGATGGTTTCGTTGCCGTAAGGGATCGAAGCGTATTCCTCCCACGCCTGACAATAATATGCAAAATCGCCGAAATCGACGGCGTCGCCGTCAATAACCGACATAAATCCGTTATAACGCGCCGTCTGGAGCGTTTGAGAAAGCGGCGGAAATGCTTTTATATAATTTTTTACAACAGCGGCGGGGTTGTCCGTTCCCGGCGTAAACGTCGCGTCAAACCCGATTCCGTCGGCGCAATTAAGCTGCGATATGGCTGCGGCAATCGGACGCGGAGTTTCCGTTTCGGCGTTTTCGTTTACCGTATTATAAGCGGGGCTGCCGAAAGGGGCGAAAGTGAGCGCGTATAGAGTTACGGAAACGGTCAGCGCGCACGCCGAAAAAGCCGCTGCGCAAAATATAAAGGTTTTTTTGACGTTATAACCCATGCTTCCATCCTTCCATAACAATAACGGCATATTTTTTTATATACTACCATGTTTCATGTGATTTGTCAACGATTTTTAACATTTGGCGTTGTGTAATTATTATTTTAGCGTTTAAATTTTAAATTAAACATTTTATGTTGACTTAAAAACCGAATCGTATATAATAAATACTGTAATTTATATGGAGATAGTGCGATGCGCGAATATTCCTTGACCGTCATGTTCTTTATTTTGCTCATAATCGGGGCGACAATGCTCGCGTTGTGGGCTTTTAATCCGAAAAACGGCGAAAACGCCGAGCTTTCGGACGAATCCTCCTCCCCGATTATAATTAATTCGGCAGAGGAAACCGATGACGGGAGCATTGAACGGTCGACAGAAACTTCCGAGGAAACGGCGGAGAATTCCGGGGATATAACCGTCGAAGTTTCCGAAAACTCCTCCGATTCGACCGAGGTTATAACAAAATGGGAATACGCCATAGATATCTCGCCGTACCTTAAATATATAGAACCGAAAAACCCGGAGGATTTCGCCCTCCTCGTCAACAAGTCCGCAAAGCCCCTCGCTTCCGATTTTGTGCCTAAAACTCTCGTGCCGTCGTTGAACGCGCGTCCCGGACGCGAGAAACAGTGTTATATGGATGCCACCGCCGCGAAAGCGCTGGAAGCGTTCATCAAAGAAGCGGCTTATTATGGTTATACCGGCATAACCGTAACCAACGCGTACCGCAGCTATGACACGCAGTATTATCTGTTTTATGATTATTATTTTAAGGAAGAAGCGTCGCGGCACCCGGGGCTCAGCAAAGATCAGATACTCGCCATTGTCGCTTCGTACAGCTTCCCCCCCGGACAAAGCGAGCACCAGACCGGGTTGTGCTGCGATATGCACAACGTTCCGGTGGGGAACCAGGAGAATTTCAATCATACCGAAACCGCCAAATGGCTGGAAAACAACGCTTATCGTTTCGGATTTATTCTAAGATATCCCGAAGGAAAAGAAAATGTCACGGGGGCAATATACGAATCATGGCATTTTCGTTTCGTAGGGCGGAAATTGGCGGCTTTTCTGTACGAAAATAACCTTACTCTCGATGAATTCTATGAAAAAAATTACGATAATATTTTTGGTATTTTAAAATAACGCCCTATATTTAAAAAAGTCTTGACAAAATTCAATTTTATGTTATTATGTGTATGCGCCGGCGGACTTTATCCGGCCGACGCGAAATGACTGCTTCCGTTACGGCGGAAGATATGCCCATACGGACAGGCTGGTCAAATGCCGCGGGTGGCGACAGGCCACATTATTGATTGAGTTGAAAGCTCAAATTTTATAAGTTGATTACTTTATAATCGGTGCGTAAAGGCACACACTTGTGAAACGGTCAATAAGAAAGCGTTCGGTATTTGAGAAACTAAACGGAAAGCTTTATGGTTCGTGATGTTTATATGCCGTCCGGGGATTCCGAAGATAAACGTTTTAACGTTTAAACGTTTAATATTTTAATTGCGTTTTTAAAATAACGCTTAAAATTTACGTTTAACACTTTATGTATAACGTTTACGTTGATGTTTTTGCAGGTGCGCTTTTACGGCGCGCCTGTTTTTTGTTTTATTTTTTGCAAAAAAGTAAAAAATACTAAGCGGAACATTCAGCTGCAAAAGGATAGGAAAAACATGAATTATGAAAAGCAGAAGAACGCGCCGGTTTACGACGCGCTGGTAAAGTTCAGGCGGCAGCGCGTCGTCCCCTTCGACGTCCCCGGACACAAGCGCGGGCGCGGCAACCCGGAGCTGGTGGATTTTTTGGGCGAAAAATGCGTGGGTATCGACGTCAACTCCATGAAACCGCTCGATAACTTATGCCACCCAATGTCGGTGATAATGGAAGCGGAGGAGCTGGCCGCGGACGCTTTCGGTGCTGAGCACGCTTTCTTTATGGTGGGCGGCACGACTTCCGCGGTACAGAGCATGATCCTTACGGTCTGCAAGGCCGGTGACAAAATTATCATGCCGCGCAACGTCCACCGTAGCGTAATAAACGCGCTTGTCCTCTGCGGCGCGACACCGATCTACGTCAACCCTGAGGTGAACGAAAGGATCGGCATCTCTCTCGGCATGGAGCTTTCCAAGGTCGAAAAAGCCATAGAGGAAAACCCCGACGCGGTCGCGGTGCTGGTGAACAACCCGACTTATTACGGCATTTGTTCCGACCTTGCCGCCATTACCGAAGCCGCCCACGCGCGCGGGATGAAGGTTCTCGCCGACGAGGCGCACGGCACGCATTTCTATTTCGGCAAGCACTTCCCCGTCAGTGCGATGGCGGCGAAAGCCGATATGGCGGCGGTTTCCATGCACAAGTCGGGGGGCAGCCTGACGCAAAGCTCGTTTTTGCTCACCGGCAAAAGTGTCAACGCCAATTATGTGGCGCAGATTATTAACCTGACGCAGACGACGAGCGCTTCTTACCTTCTCATATCCAGTCTTGACATATCGCGGCGCAACCTCGCTCTGCGCGGCGGAGAATCTTTCGCCAAGGTTTCCGAAATGGCGTCCTACGCGCGAGACGAGATCAACACCATCGGCGGTTACTACGCCTACGGGCGGGAACTTTGCAACGGCAAGAGCATATTCGACTACGACGTCACCAAGCTTTCGGTTTACACGCGCGAAATCGGGCTGGCGGGGATCGAAGTCTATGACCTGCTGCGCGACGAGTATGATATACAAATTGAATTCGGCGATATCGGGAACATACTTGCTTATATCTCCATAGGCGACCGCATTCAGGATATCGAACGGCTGGTCGGCGCGCTTGCGGATATCAGGCGGCTTTACGGCAAGAATAACAGCGGAATGCTCAATCTCGAATATATCCCCCCTGTGGTCGTCACCACGCCGCAGCAGGCGTTTTATTCGGAAAAGGAGTCACTTCCCGTTAAAGCGACGCGCGGCAGGATTTCCGGGGAATTCGTGATGTGCTACCCTCCCGGGATACCCATCATCGCCCCCGGCGAGATTATCACCGACGATGTAATCGCATATATACTTTACGCCAAGGAGAAGGGCTGCTCGATGCAGGGCTCCGAGGATCCTTATATAAACAACCTAAACGTTTTGAAGGAGCGGATATAAATGGAGTTTTGGTTTTCCGAGCTGCATACCGCCAACGTCAAGCTTTCGGTACGCGTCGAAAAGCATTTGTTCAGCGGGAAAAGCGACTTTCAGCGTATCGACGTTTTTGATTCGCCCGAATTCGGACGCTTCATCACCTCCGACGGCAGCGTGATTTTTTCAGAAAAGGACGAGTTTACCTATGACGAAATGATCGTCCATGTACCGATGGCGGTGCATCCTCGTGTCCGCAAGGTGCTGGTCATCGGCGGCGGCGACGGCGGCGTTGCGCGCGAGCTTTCCTATTACGACGAAATAGAGGTTATCGACGTCGTGG
>CAYOGQ010000063.1:0-11027 GCA_964403645.1 uncultured Ruminococcus sp. | reverse complement strand
CCACAGATCGGATTCAGCTTCCTCTTTTTTAGACCATATCATTGTAACATATACAATTTGCCATTTTGAACCGCTTCATATTCGTTTTGCGTGAGGTTTACGGCGAAAAAACTTGACATTGCGCCGCATGGATGTATAATTATTGTAAAAAGCGAGGTTATTTGTATGTTAAACGAAAAAACATATATTTTGGGCAGCCAGCGTTCGGGCATACGCGAACTTTTTGAATACGGCAGGCGCAGAGCGGCGGAAGTCGGGCGCAATGCAGTGTGCGACTTTTCTCTCGGCAACCCCTCGGTGCCGCCCCCGGCGGAAATCGGCGAAGCCTTTGCGGACATTCGTAAAAACGAGCCGCCGCTCGCCGTTCACGGATATACCAGCGCTCCCGGCTGCGACGAGATAAGACAGAGCGTCGCCGCTTCGCTGACACGCCGTTTCGGCATGGATATTTTTCCCGAAAACCTGTATATCACCTGCGGCGCCGCCGCCGCGCTGACTTCTACGCTCACCGCGCTCACCGCTGATTGTAACAGCGAATTTATTGCGATAGCGCCTTTTTTCCCCGAATACCGCTGCTTTGCGGAATCCTCGGGCGGAAAATTTAAGGTCGTACCAGCGGACGAAAATAATTTTCAGATAAACTTTAAGGAACTGGAAAAAGCCATAAACGCCAATACCCAAGCCGTGATAATCAATTCCCCCAACAACCCTTCCGGAACGGTTTATACGGAGGACACGATTAAAAAGCTGGCGAAGCTGCTTTCGGCGAAAAGCGCAGAATACGGAAAACCCGTTTATATCGTGGCGGACGAGCCTTACCGTGAGCTGGTCTACGGTCAGGCGGAGGTACCCTTTATACCCAAATACTATGACGACACCATAGTCTGTTATTCATTCAGCAAAAAGCTCTCCCTGCCGGGAGAGCGTATCGGCTATGCGTTGGTGACAAACCGGGTCGGGGATTGGCGCCGCGTGTTCGACGCCATAGCGGGGAGCGCCCGCATGTACGGCTATGTTTGCGCGCCCTCTGCAGTACAAAAAGTGATAGCCAGATGCGCCGACGTCGAACCCGACCTTACGGTTTATGAAAAAAACCGCGATTTACTCTATGATGCTCTCAGCAAAATGGGCTATTTCTGCGCCAAGCCAGACGGGGCGTTTTACCTGTTTATCAAATCCCCCAAATACGGCGGCGGCGAATTTTCCGAAAAAGCCAAGCAAAAGGACGTCCTCGTCGTCCCGGGCGCGCCCTTCGGCTGCCCCGATTTTGTGAGGATTGCCTACTGCGTGGATACAGAAGTCTGCGAAAGAGCGCTGCCGGTTTTTAAAGCGCTGATAACTTCCGATTAACGCTATTTCAACTTTTCCTGTTTTACTTTTTTATCCACCACATGGCGGGACGCCAATTCGTCGCGGATTTCACCGATCGATATGCCCGCTTCGACCATCAGCACCATGACGTGGTAACACAAATCCGCTATTTCGTAAACAGCCTCCCCGCGGCTGTTCTTGGCGCCGATGATGACCTCGGCGGTTTCCTCGCCGATCTTTTTGAGTATCTTGTCGATACCCTTATCAAAGAGGTAAGAGGTATAGGAACCCTCTTTCGGGTTAGTTTTGCGGTCGCGGATGAGTTCGTATAAATCCTCGAAGGCAAACCGTTCTTCTCCTTCTCCCGTGATACGGTTGAAAAAGCAGCTCTTTTCGCCGGTGTGGCAGGCGGGGCCTTCGGGGACGACATCTATAAGCAGCGCTTCGCAATCGCAGTCTGCGGTCACGGATACAATATGCTGGTAATTCCCGGAGGTTTCCCCTTTAAGCCAAAGGCAATGCCTTGACCTGCTGTAAAAGCAGGTCAGTTTTTTTTCAAGGCTTATTTCGTAACTTTCGCGGTTCATATAGGCAAGGGTCAGCACCTCCCCGGTAGCGGAGTCGCGCACTATCGCGGGTATCAGCCCGTTTTCGTCAAACTTTAAATCGTTTATGTCCGTCACAATCATAACCTCGTTTCCACCCCGCGCGAGCGGAGATATTTTTTTAAGTCGGGGATAAGGAGTGTTTTAAAATGGAATATGGACGCGGCAAGCCCCGCGTCCACGCCGGGTACTTCTTCAAACAGCTTTAAAAAATCTTCCCTGCAGCCCGCGCCGCCGCTGGCGATCACGGGGATTTTAACCCTTCGCGTTACGGCGTCGAGCATTTCGAGGTCAAAGCCGCCCTTGACGCCGTCGGCGTCCATGCTGTTGACGACAATCTCGCCCGCGCCGCGCTCCTGACCTTGATATGCCCATTCGAGCGCGTCCATACCCGTGTTTTCCCTGCCGCCCTTGGCGAACACGGTAAACCGCCCCGCCACGCGCTTCACGTCCATGGAGAGCACCACGCACTGGCTGCCGTATACGGCTGCGGCTTCGCCGATTAGCGACGGCGTTTTTATCGCACCGCTGTTGACGCTGACCTTGTCCGCTCCGCGCTTTAAAAGCCTGTCGAAATCCGCTACCGCGTTGACGCCTCCGCCGACCATAAGCGGAATAAAAACCCGCGCCGCCACGCGTTCAAGCGCATCGGTGAACAGCTCACGACCTTCTGCCGACGCGGTGATGTCGTAAAACACCAGTTCGTCGGCGCCGGAGGCGTTGTAAAATTCCGCGAGTATAACAGGGTCCTCCACATCGCGCAGTCCTTCAAAATTCACGCCCTTGACCACCCTGCCGTTCCTGACGTCAAGGCAGGGGATTATACGTTATGTCAGCATTTATACAACCATTCCTTCCAAAGGTTTGAAAGATCCATCTTTCAAACAGCACCTCCGATCTCAAGCGCCGCTTTTAATTCGAGCTTACCGGCATACAGCGCCTTGCCGAGTATCGCACCGTGGATACCCATTTCTTTCAACGCTTGCAGCTCCGCGAGCGAGGTTATACCTCCGGAAGCGGTGATTTTCAGCCCCCGTATGGCGGAAAGGGTGCGGTAGATTTCCAAATTCGTGCCGGAAAGCATCCCGTCCCTGGAAATATCGGTGTAAATGACTTGCGAAACGCCGCGCGAAGCGAGCCGTTTACAAAACTCAACTCCGTCGTCCCCCGTGCCGGAAAGCCAGCCGCGGGTGGCGACCTTGCCGTTTATGGCGTTCGAATCCACGCCCACGGCGACGTTTTCGCCGTAAATTTCAACCATTTTGCCTGCGAATTCTATGTTTTCGGCGGCGGCGGTGCCCAGGATGACCCGCTTTGCTCCCAAATTCAGATATGTTTTAATTTTATCCTCGTCGCGGATTCCGCCGCCCACCTCAACATTCATGCCGCAATCGCGGATTATGCGTCTTATTATATTTAAATTTTCAAGGCTCCCGCTTTTCGCTCCGTCCAAATCCACGACGTGAAGTTCGCGCGCGCCCGATTCGCAGAACGCCTTGGCGACGCCGACCGGATCGGAGGAATATTCGGTTACCCTGCCGTAATCGCCCTTTTCCAGACGCACCGCCCTGTTTGCGATAATGTCTATCGCCGGAATGATAATCAATTTATTTTTCCTCCATTTCGCAAAACGCTTTTAAAATGGCAAGCCCGGCGGAGCCTGATTTTTCGGGATGGAACTGCGTGCCGTAAACATTGCCGTTTTTTACGACGCCCGTGACGGGGATGCCGTATTCCGAAACCGCCAGCGTGTGGTCGGCGCAGTTTTTCGCATAATAAGAATGGACATAATACACAAACGAGCCGTTTTTAACAAATTTAAAAAGCGGATCGTCTTGAATAATATTGAGTCTGTTCCAGCCCATGTGGGGAATTTTCAGCCCGGTTATATCTTCCGAAAGCGGCGCGACTAAGCCGGGTATCAGCCCAAGCCCCTCTCTCTCGCCGAATTCAAAGCTTTTTTCAAACAAAAGCTGCATTCCGAGGCAGATACCCAAGAGCGGCTTGCCGGAATCGGCGGCTTGCCGTACTGTGGGGACGAGCGACGCGGATTGCAATTTATTCATCGCTTCGCCAAACGCGCCCACGCCGGGAAGAATTACACGATCGGCGTTTAATATGGCGTCGCTATCGGAGGTGATTATGGCGCTTTCGCCGATAAAGTCGAGAGATCGGGCGAGCGAAAACAGGTTGCCGACGCCGTAATCTATAATTGCCGTCATAACAACCCTTTCGTAGAGGGTATTTTCCCGCCGGCGGACGCGTCTGTCGCGACAGCCGCTCTCAGCGTCCTGGCGAACGCTTTGAAAATGCACTCTATAATGTGGTGGATATTTTTTCCGTATATCAGCCTGATATGGATGGTTATTCGGGATTCCCGCACGAACGCGGCAAAAAATTCCTCGACCAGTTCGGTGTCAAATCCGCCGACGGCGCCGCGCGGGATCGCGGCGTCGAAGTTCAGGTAAGATCTGCCGCTGATATCCGCGGCGCAGAGGACGAGAGATTCGTCCATCGGGAGTATGACGCTGCCGTAGCGCTTGATACCCGCTTTATCGCCGAGAGCTTCCTTAAACGCCTGCCCCAATGCGATGCCGATGTCCTCGCAGGAATGGTGAAAATCCACATGAATGTCGCCCTTGCAGCGGACGGCGAGGTCGAAGCGCGAATGGGCGGCGAAAAGATTTAGCATATGGTCAAAAAAACCGTTCCCGCTGTCCGATGCACATAACCCGCCGCCGTCAAGATTGAGCTTTATGGCTATATCCGTTTCGGAGGTTTTCCTTGATATTTCCGATTCTCTCATAACTCTTCAAGTTTTATCCTTTCAATATTTCGTCCACGCGGTTGATAAACGTTTCCATCTGGTCGCGTGAGCCGATTGTCACCCTTATATAATCCTTTATCCGCTCATCGGGCAGCAGGCGCACCAAAATTCCCGTTTCCCGCAGCTTGGAATAGAGCGTCCGCCCGGGTATCCCGGCTTTCGCCGCGAGCAGAAAATTACCTTTTGAATCGGTGACTTCAAATCCGCGCGCCAAAAGCGCCGTTCTTGTCGCGTCGCGCGTCCGGACGATTTTATCGACGCAGTCGGCGAAATATTCTTCATCTCTCAACGCCGCGATACCCGCCGCCATGGTCAGACGGTTGATGTTGTACGGATGGAAGGAATATCTCACGGTGTTGAGGTCGGAAATCAGTTCGCCGTCGCCTATGGCAAAGCCCAACCTTCCCCCGGCGAGAGAACGGGATTTGGAAAAGGTGCCGATTATCAAAATGTTTTTATGCTCGTTTATCAGTTTTACCGAGCTTTCGCCGCCGAAATCGACATATGCTTCGTCCACGACGACCACGCGGTTTTTGTCGGAAGACGCTATCTTTTCAATATCCCGGGCGGGGAGCGTCAGCCCGGTATGGGCGTTGGGGTTGGCGATAAACACCGTTTCCGGGACACCGATATAGTCTCCGGCGTTTATTGCGAGATCATTGCCGACCGGGAAGATTCTGCTTTTTATGCCGTAAAGCCCGCAGTAAACCGGGTAAAATCCATAGGTGACGTCGGCGAACGCCGCGCCGGCGCAGCGTTCGCCGGCGGACGCCGCATCCCTGCCGCCGCAGAAAGCGAGGAAAGCGAACGCCAGCGCTTCGTCGGAGCCGTTTGAGCACATGACGTTTGTTTTTGATACGCCGTACCTTTGTGCGATTGCTTCGCGCAGCTCGCTCGCTTCCGGGTCGGGATACAGATTTAATTTTGACGCTTCCTCAGAACGGACGGCCTTTATCGCCTCCGGGGATGGCGGGAATGGCGATTCGTTGGTGTTGAGTTTTATATATTCCCTGTCCTTCGGCTGCTCCCCCGGCACATAGGGCGCGAGCTTTGACAAATCGGGGTTAAAATACCTGCTCATTCGGCGTTCCTTTCATTCTCATTTGTATCGCCCTCGCGTGGGCTTCCAGCCCCTCGCGTTTGGCAAAATTCATGACGCGTCCGCCGATTTTGTTAAGCTCCCCTTCGGTGTATAACAAATAGGAGGTCTTTTTACGGAAATCATCCACCGAAAGCGGAGATGAAAATCTGGCGCTGCCGCTGGTGGGAAGGGTGTGGTTGGGTCCGGCGACATAGTCGCCCAAGGGTTCGGGCGTGAAGCCCCCGAGGAACACCGAACCGGCGTTTCTGACCTTTTCCAAGAGCCCGAAATAGTCCTCCGCACATAATTCAAGATGTTCGGGAGCGATTTCGTTAGAGATCGCCACGCATTCGTCTATGTTTTCGGCTATGATAATCGCGCCGTGACAATCCACCGCTTCTCTCGCCGTCGCCATGCGCGGCAGCGATGCGAGCTGTGTTTCCAATTCCGACCGCACCCGCAAAGCCAGTTCGCGGCTGTCGGTGACAAGCACGGGCGACGCCAGCCTGTCGTGCTCCGCCTGCGAAAGCAGATCGGCGGCGACATGGGCGGGGGAGGCTTTGGAATCGGCGATAATCAGAATTTCGGAAGGACCGGCGATCATGTCTATCCCCGCAACGCCGATCACGGCGCGCTTTGCGAGAGCGACGTAAATATTGCCGGGTCCCACGATTTTATCCACTTTCGGGATGCTTTCGGTGCCGTAGGCCAGCGCCGCCACCGCCTGCGCTCCGCCGACGGCGAACACGCGATCCACGCCGGCAATGCGAGATGCCGCGAGTATTTCCGGCTTGATTTTGCCGTCGGGCCCCGGAGGGGTGACCATGATTATCCGCTCCACGCCCGCTATCTTCGCCGGGACGGCGTTCATAAGCACGGTGGAGGGATACGCCGCCGTGCCGCCCGGCACATAAATACCCGCTCTTTCGACGGGGGTATATTTTTGCCCCATGACAATCCCGCCCTCTTTTTCAAGACGGAAGCCTTCGGTAAGTTGATTTTTATGAAAAAATGTGATGTTTTCTTTGGCGACGCGCAGGGTTTCGAGAAAATAACCGTCCATCGAATCCACCGCTTCGTCGATCTCTTCCCGTGTTACCTCGATTGATTTACGGATAGCTTTGTCAAATTTTTTGGTGTAAAAGGCAAGCGCCTTATCGCCGTCGCGCCTGACGCGGGCGATTATTTTATTAACCGCAGCCGCCGCTTCGCCGTCGAAGGTTATGCCGCGGTTTTTAACAAACGACGGGATATCTTCTTTTTCGATAATTCGTATCATTTTATATATCCGCCTTTCAGTCTCGCCGCCGCTTCGTTTATAAGCTCCGATTTAAAGTTATAGGATGATTTGTTGGCGATAAGCCGCGCGCTTACGGGGAATATTTCCTCGACGACCGAAAGCCCGTTTTCCCGCAGGGTCGCTCCGGTTTCGACGATATCCACTATCACGTCCGAAAGTCCCAGGAGCGGGGCGGTTTCGATAGAGCCGGAAAGCTTGATTATCTCGATTTCGCGTCCCTTGACGCGGTAAAAGGCTTTCGCCACGTTTATAAATTTTGTCGCCACCCTAAGCGGTCGCGTTGGGTTTTCGGCATAACCGTTTACCGCCGCGACCGCCATGCGGCAACGCCCTATGCCGAGGTCGAGGAGTTCGTACACGTCGGGCGAGGATTCGGCGAGTACATCTTTCCCGGCAACGCCGATATCCGCCACGCCGTATTCGACGTAAATCGGCACGTCCGCGGGCTTGACCAAAAAGCAGCTCACGCCGTTTGCTTCGTTTTTAAAAATGAGTTTCCTGTTGCCGCCGAAAACATCCCCGCAGTCGTAACCCGCGTTTTGGAGTAGTGAATATGCTTTGTCGCCCAATCTTCCCGTGGGCAAAGCTATGTTTAACATTAATGATTATCCTTTCTTAGGGTTTCGGCTGCGCGTTTTCAGCACGGAGGCATATGATCTCTTTAAACCTTTTGCCTTCCGGCACATGACGCGCCGCGAGCACGCTCGCGCCGCCGGCGCGAAGCTTTTCCGCCGCGGCAAAAACCTCTCCGGGGGCATCGGCGTCTTCTTTGCCGTACAAAAGCAATATGTCGGCGTCATATTCCGGTTCGGAAAAATAATACGCGGCAACCTCGCTCAGATTGATGGCAAAGCCCATCGCTCCGATATCCCCCCCGAAACGCTCCATCAGCTTGTCGTACCTGCCGCCCGACAGCACCGCTTTGGGCACCCCCCGTACATAGCCGCGCAGAATGACGCCGTTATAATAGTTCATGTCGCTGACTATTGAAAAGTCGAGCTTTATTTTTTCCGAATACGGAGTATTCTTTATAACGTTGTAAATTTCCTCAAGCTCCGAAACCGCCCGCGCGGTATTCGCCCCCGAAATCAACTTTTCCGCGGCGCGCAGCATATTTTCAAAATCGTTGCCGCAGGATAACAGCGCCGTCAGACTTTCGGCTTTATCCTTGGGAACACCCGCTTTTTCGGCGCACGCGCCTATATCGTGACAGTTCTTTGCGTTTATATAACCGGTTATTTCGGCCGACACCAAATCGCTGTCTATCCCGCAGTCGGCGAGCATACCGCGAATAAACCCCATATGGGAGAGGTTGAGCGTAAAATCATCGTCGATGGCCGCAAGGCTTTCCGCGGCGAGCGTTATGATCTCCAACGTCGAATACAGATCGCTCCCGCCGATCGACTCCACCCCGACTTGGTTGATTTCTTTATATTCCCGCGATCTTTTATCCATACGGTAAACGTTCTCGCGGTAATAGACCTTTTCGGCGTTTTGCGCGCCGGCCTTGGCGTTTTTGATAATGGAAAGCGTGACGTCGGGCTTTAAGGCGAGCAGCTTTCCGTCGGCGTCGTTGAAGGTGATAATACTTTCGCAAGTCAGGAAAGACCTGTTTTCCAGGTAAAGCGAATATTCTTCAAACTTCCGCAGCCTGTACGGCGAATACCCCGCGCTGCCGTATATTTTCCGCAGCGCGAAATAGACGCTGTCCTCCTTCGACAGCTTTTCCGTGTCGAGAATCATTTATTTTTACCCTCCGATTTGTTTAAAAATGAAACTAAAACTTTGGAATATCCGCCGCTGCCGTACCGCAGGCACCTCGAAACGCGGCTCAAGGTCGCTGAGGATATATCCGTTTTTTCGATAATACGGTTGTAGGTATCGCCTTTCAGCATAAGCTCGGCGCACTGCATCCGCTGCGCCATTTGCTTCACTTCGTTGATGGTGCAAAGGTCTTCGAGAAACAGCCGCATATCGGCGGCGTTGTTTATTTCCGCAAGGATCTCGTACAGCCGTTCGTGCGCGTGGTCGTCAAGATTATTGTTCATTACCTCACCTCTTACACTCTGTATTATACCACATAATTCATCAAAGTAAAGCGCTAAATTGATAAATTGTTAAAGTTCATATGAATGAACAGAAAGATCGTATCCGCAGCGTAAATATTTGGAAAAAGGTACAATACGCCGCCCCGGACGTGTCGCTTTAAAATAATTTTGATTTTTTTGAGATTTTTTCTAAACTCCCGCGCACATACAGTATGAAACGGTTTTTTGCCGTTTCAAATAAGAAATACATATTCAAAAGGAGATTTTATGAAAATCAAAAAAATCATCGCGCTGTTGATCGTTATCGCGGTTATTACGCTCGCCGCCATGGTTTCGTGCGGCAAAAAATCCGAAAACACATCGTCCGAGGACAAAACCTCGTCGGAGGGCAAGACTTCGTCCGAGGAAGAAACCACGTCCGAGGACACGACCTCTTCCGAGGATGAAACATCGTCCGCGGTCGAGAGTTCCGAGGAGAGCGGTTCACAGTTGGAAGGCAGTCTTGAAGATATACTCGCGGCGGTTTACGCCGGAGCGGAGGGCGCCGAAGGTTATGAGCTTGATCCCGAATACACGGTGACTACTCCGATAGACCCCGGCAACTGTTTTTATTATTTCGGCGTTGAAACTCTCGATTTTAAGGAAGGCATCGCTTCCGAATTCGAGATGGGCGGCGCATATTCGCTCTGCCTTATACGCGCAAACAGCCTTGACGATGTGGAAAACCTAAAAGAAACCATTGCCGAGAACGTCAACCCCATGAAATGGGTCTGTATGGGAGTCGACGCGGACAAAGTCGTCGTGGATAATATCGGGGACGTGATAATACTGATTATGTATAATGATTCCGAATTTCTGCACCAATCTTTCCTCGATTTAGCCGATTCCGAATAAAATACACCGAAAGAGATACATATGGTCTTTTCAAGCCTGAGCTTTTTATTTTACTTTTTACCCGCGGCCGTTTTGTTTTATTATATAACGCCGTCCAAATATAAAAATATATCGTTAGTCGCTTTAAGCCTGCTGTTTTATTATTACGGCGGGGGGTATTATATTTTTCTTTTGGTTTTGTCGTCCGTGTTTGTTTATGCGTGCTCGCTGTTTGCGTTTACCGAACAAGGCCGCGGGATAAGAAAAGCTCGGGCTAAGACCATACTTGTAATTCAAATAATAGCGTGCGTCGCTGTTTTGGGCTTTTTCAAATATTACGACTTCTTCGCGGTAAACATCGGTTCGTTGACCGGCTTATCACTTCCGCTTTTAAAATTAGCGCTGCCGTTGGGAATCAGCTTTTACACCTTTCAGCTGATAAGCTATGCCGCCGACGTTTACCGCGGAGAAATTGCCGCACAGCGGAATTTTATAACATTTTTGACATATGTCACCCTGTTTCCGCATCTTACGGCGGGACCGATAATCCGTTATAAGGATATCGGGGACGAGTTGGAAAGCAGAGCGCACAACTTTGATATGTTCGGGGAAGGCGTGTCGCGCTTTATAACGGGGCTTGCCAAAAAGGTCTTGCTTTCCGACCGGCTGGGCGATTTGGTCTTGGCGTTCAGGGAGGCAAAAGAAAAAACCGTTTTATTCTATTGGATATATGCGGTGGCTTTCACGCTCCAAATCTACTTCGATTTTTCCGGCTATTCTGACATGGCGGTAGGGCTTGGCAGGATTTTCGGGTTTCATATTCCCGAAAACTTCAACTATCCTTTTATCAGCAAGAGCATAACCGAATTCTGGAGACGCTGGCACATTTCGCTCGGGAGCTGGTTTAGGGATTATATCTATATCCCCTTGGGCGGCAACCGCGTGAGATTTATAAAATGGCTGAGGAACACGCTTATAATCT
>CAYOGQ010000062.1:0-11326 GCA_964403645.1 uncultured Ruminococcus sp. | reverse complement strand
CCACAGATCGGATTCAGCTTCCTCTTTTTTAGACCATATCATTGTAACATATACACGTATAATTAAAATAAAAATCCGCAGCGGTCCTGTTTTTGGACCAAGCGGATTTTCTTTCTTGTTGATCCGATCACCGTTTTTATGACAAAAATGATCGAATCTTAAATTTGGTGACCCGTAGCAGACTCGAACTCCTGTTACCGCCGTGAAAGGGCGGTGTCTTAACCACTTGACCAACGGGCCTTATTTTATTAACCGCACAAAGGGGGATATGGTAGCGGAAGTTGGATTTGAACCCACGACCTGCCGGGTATGAACCGGATGCTCTAGCCAGCTGAGCTATTCCGCCATATACCCCCGCCGTGCGACTTGTGTATTATATCAATAAAAAATTATGTTGTCAATAGTAAAAATAAAAAAATCCTCAAATCGCCGTCATATTGTACTTGCCAAAAAATAGCGCGTCTGTTATAA
The DNA here is from genome assembly GCA_964403645.1 of uncultured Ruminococcus sp. GTDB lineage: Bacteria > Bacillota > Clostridia > Oscillospirales > CAG-382 > UBA1206. The sequence continues at coordinate 10,855 of CAYOGQ010000062.1, read as the reverse complement.
TGTCATCATGATATAATTTTAATATGGGAGCCGTATAAATGCCCGGCGAATTTGTCAAGCATGAAAAACCGATACCCTATTTTACTTCGTCCCTGTTCGATTCATACGGAATAAAGCACTGCTTTACCACAAGGCGCGGCGGCGTCAGCGAAGGCGTCTTTGAAAGCCTCAACTTTGCCGCCGGAAAGGGGAAAAACCGCGACACCGCGGAAAATATATATAAGAACCACGACATCGCGGCGCGGCTTTTAGGGCTTGCCGCGGGCGACGTGTGCCGCTCCAATCAGCAGCATACCGACAGGGTTGAAATCGTGACGCTCTCCCATAAAGGAACGGGACTTGCCAATCCGCCGTTTTCTTACGGAGTGGACGGGCTTGTCACGGTTGATCGCGGACTGGCGCTTTCGGTGCGTTCCGCCGACTGCGTGCCGGTATTGCTGTACGACGTCAAGACGGATATCGCGGGCGCGGTCCATTCCGGCTGGCAGGGGGCAAAAAAGAAAATAGCTGCCAATGCCGTGGAAGCGATGCGCTCCCTCGGCGGAAATCCCACGAAAATCATCGCCGCGCTCGGACCCTGCATCAAACCCTGCTGCTACGAAGTGGGGTTGGAATTTTATGATTATTTTAAAAGTTTTCCGCAGGCTTTTTCGTCGAGAAACGGTAAAACTTATTTCGACCCCGCGGCGGTCGTCGCCGAAACTCTCGCAGAATGCGGACTAAAGCGGGAAAACATACAGGTTTGTCCCCTCTGCACCTGCTGCGCGAACGAAAACGCCGGCGAACTGTTCTTCTCCTACCGACGGCAGGGCGCCGAACGGGGCACCATGTCCGCTTTCATTGCGGTGAGAAGTAATATAAGATTATAATGATGTGTAATATAAACGATAGGAAAGGGTTGAACGTATCATGGGCGACGACGCCAAAATAAAAGTAAAAATCTTCCATTGCGCCGATCTGCACCTCGATTCGCCTTTTTCGCTTTCGGGCCCCGCCCAGGCGGAACAGCGTAAAATCGAACTGCGCAGCGCGTTTACCTCCGCGATGATGGTGGCGAAACAGGAAAAGGTCGAGCTGTTTTTTATTTCCGGCGACCTTTTCGATTCGGAATACGCCACCAGGGACACCGCGGAGCTTCTCATAAACGAATTCAACTCGTTCCCGGAATGCCGCTTTTTTATATCGCCGGGAAACCACGATCCGTATAATGACGTTTCGCCGTACAAGACCGTGGCTTTTCCGCCGAACGCGCATATTTTCGGCGAAACTAAGGAAAAAGTGGAAATCCCCGAACTGGGCGTCAACGTTTACGGCGTCGGCTTCACCTCGGCGGTTTATATGTCCAGCCCGGCGGCTGGCTACGGTCAGCTCGACAAATCCAAAATCAACATTTTGGTATGCCACGGCGACACCGCCTCGCCGCTTTCCCCGAACGGTCCCATAACCAAAGCGGAAATTGCCCAGTCGGGTTTCGACTATATCGCTCTCGGTCATATTCACGCGCCTTCCGGGGTTTGCAGGGAGGGAGACACCTATTATGCCTACCCGGGCTGCCTTGAGGGGCGTAGCTTCGACGAACCGGGCTATCACGGCGCGCTGATGGGTGTGGTGGAAAAGGGCGGGGTTAACCTGAAAATGATACGCTTTTCCAAGCGCAGGTACGAGACATTGCAGGTGGACGTGACGGACTGCCCCGGCAAATCGGCGGTCATAGATACGATACGCGGCAAAATCCGCCCTTACGGCAACGACACCGCCATCCGCGTCGTCGTGACCGGAACGGTTCCGGAACCGTATATCATATCCCCCGCGGAAATCGGCAGGGGCTACGAGTATCCGTTCCGGATAGAAATTATCGACTCGACCGTGCCGTCCATCGACTTTACAAAGCTGGAAAGGGACACCACTCTCAAAGGGGTCTTCTATTCCAAAATGACATCCAGACTCGCCAAATGCTCCCCGGGAAGCGACGAATACGCCAAGCTGCTCGTCGCGTTAAAATACGGTGTATCCGCGCTGTACGACAGAAATATCATCGACTTTGGCGGGGAGGACGGCAACGGCAATGAATAACGGAACTTACATAGAAAGAATTGACATAACCTCCTTCGGGAAGCTGAAAAACGTGACGCTCACCCCGTCGAAAGGCTTAAGCCTGCTTGCCGCGCCGAACGAGGCGGGAAAATCCACCGTCGCTTCGTTTATAAAGTTTATCTTTTACGGCTTCGGCGGGCAACGCAAACAGACCGTTTCTGAAAATGAAAAGCTGCTCTATATGCCTTGGGGCGGAACAAGGGCGGCGGGGGGTATCACCGTCGTGACTCCGGACGGCAGGTTCCGCGTGGAGCGGGCGCAGTCGGCTACCAAGGAGACGCTCGATGTGTTTGATGTGTTCACGCGGAAGAGCGTGTTCACGGGCATGGTACCGGGCGAGGTATTTTTCGGTATCGGGGAGGAATCGTTTTTAAAAATTTTATTCTTCCGGCAGTTATACCTGCCCAAGAACGGCGACGAAGCGTTGGCGGAACAGATACAAAACCTGATATTTTCCGCCGACGAAAAAACCAATGCGGAACGCGCCGTTAAAAGGCTGAAGGAAGCGCGCTCGGCGCTGAAAAACAATCAGAAACGCGGGTTGATACCCGAACTTGAAAGCGAGCTTGAAGCGTACGAGGAAAAGCTTACCTCGTCTTTGGAAACCAAACGCGCGCTTGACAGCGTTTTGGCTTCGCTCGGCGAAAAAAAGCAAAAAATCGCATTCAACGAAGCAAAGCTCGCCGCGCTTGAAAAAGAAGCCGAAAACATTAAAAAATACGGGGCGAAAAAGCGCTTAGACGGGCTTGTCGCCCTGGCAAAGCTCAAACAGGAGGCCGATGCCAAATACGACGACTGTATGCGCGGCTTCGAGGGCGAAACCGCGCCCGAAACCGCTTTCGTACAGGAACTGATAAACGATAACGCCTTTTTTACGGTGCTGGAAAAACGGATAGACGAAACCGCGAAAGAGATAAAGGACGAGATGAAGCGCCACGAGATGGCGAAAGAATCCACCCCGTTTTTCGTAAACGACCCCGAAAAGATTGAAAAAAGGTTAAAATTCAAGCGTATAATAACGCTGCTGTTTTTCTTCGGCGGCGCCGCTTCGCTGTTTCTGGCGGGCGCCGCGCTGTTTACAAGCGGGCTTGACACCGTATTTTACGCCGTTTCCGCGGTGTCCGCGGCACTGTTTGCCATAACCGCCGTTGTCGCGTTTAAGACTCCCGCCTCGGTAAAAAAGCTCGGCTTTAAAAACAAGACGGAACTGGTAAAGGCAATCGAAGCGTTCCCGGTGATAAAGCTGAGGGCAGAGGACAAAGCAAAGCAGATCCAAGCCATGGAGAAAGCCTATTCCGAGGACGCCGAAAAATACAACGCCCTCCGCCGCTCGATAGACAATCGCATACGCCGGTATATGTCAGGTGAGGAGAGCACCTACGGGTTGGCGATACAAAAAATGCTCAACCTATCCATGGAAGCGGGCGCGCTCAAAGCCGATTGCATGGCGCTCGGCGACCGGCTCGAATCGGCGCTCGCTGAAGTTGACATAGAGGAACTGAAACGGACGGCGGAAGGGGCTGTGCCGCCTGCGCGGGAAGCGGCGGCGGTCGGGCGCGAAACGGATTTTTACAAATCGGCGAACGAAGCGCTGAAAAAGCAGGAGCTTGAATTGGAACGTCAACGGGCGGCGCTCGAGGTAAAATCGCCGTCCCCCGCGGTGGTTTACGGCAAGCGCGAAGCGGTTAAAAACCGGCTCGCCGAATACAGGGTTAAGTACGAAGCGTTGGAGACCGCGCTCGCGGTGCTCGAAGAAGCGGGGGATTATATGAAATCCACCGTATCGCCCAAACTGGCGCAGCTGGCATCGGCGTATTTCACCGCCGCGACCGACGGAAAAGATCCCGAAATGCACCTCACCACCGACCTTCTTATGTCGGTACCCACCTCCGACGGCGACAAATCCGCCGACTACCTTTCTGGCGGAGCCAAGGACACCGCTTATCTCTGTTTGAGATACGCGCTTATAGAATTGCTTTACGAGCGCAAAAGGCCGTTTATAATCCTCGACGACGCTTTTTCGCGCATCGACGACGACCGCCTGAAGCTGATGTTACAATCCCTCGCCCGCCTTTCGGAAGAACAGCAAATCATAATCTTCACCTGCCACGCGCGGGAAGGGAAATTCTTAAAGGAAATCACCGATAAATTCGAGGTCCTTTCGATTTGACAAAACGGAAAGGATATTTAAATGGAACTTAAAACGCCCGTGCATTTCGTGAAAGGAATAGGCGAAGCGAGGGCAAAAGCGTTCGGCGGCTTGGGAATTTTTACGGCGGGCGATCTGCTCGGCTTTTTCCCGCGCGCTTACGAGGAGCGCGGGGCGGTCAAAAAGCTTATGGAATGTCTCGACGGCGAGGTCTGTTCGGTCGTCATACAAATCGAAACCAACCCCAAGGAAGCGCGGGGCAAAACCGGCATATACTATGTGAAATCCAGCGGCGGCGACGGCACCGACACTCTGTACCTGACCTTTTTCAACCAAAGATGGATCGCCGACGCCCTAGTCCCGGGCAAGCTGTTTCGCATTTACGGAAAAATCACTACGGGAATATACGGACGCGAGACCGTAAACCCGGTCGTCGAGGCGTATTCGCCTGACCTGCCCGCCGTGACGCCGGTTTATCCCCTGACCGGCAGCCTAACGCAAAAATCCATCTCGTCCGCCGTGAAAAACGTCCTGCCGCTGGCGGAAGCCCTCCCGGAGGTGCTGCCCGAAGCCGTTAGGACGCAGTTTGCGCTCATATCCAAGTCGGAAGCCATAAGAGCCATACATTTCCCCGAAAGCGCGGCCGAGGCCGAGCGGGCGGTGCGCCGTCTCGCGTTCGAAGAGCTTATGGTTTTCGAACTGGCGCTTTCCAAGCTGAGGTCGGGGCAGGCGGTCAAAAAAGCGGCGGCTTTCTCACAAAAGAACACCGGTGTGCGGCAGTTTTTTGAAAACCTGCCGTTTGAGCTGACAGGCGCCCAAAAGAAAGCGGTGAAGGAGATATTTGCCGATATGTGCAAAAGCACCCCCATGATGCGGCTCGTCCAGGGCGACGTGGGGAGCGGCAAGACCGTGCTAGCGGCGGCGGCGGCGTTTTTGGCGGCTAAAAACGGCTTCCAGACGGCGATAATGGCGCCCACCGAAATACTCGCGGCGCAGCATTTCTCCACGGTTTCGGGGATGCTTGATAAATTCGGCATAACGGTGGCGCTTTTGACCGGCGGCATGAGCGAAAAGCAAAAACGCGAAGTCAAAGAAGCCGTGGCAAGCGGCAAAACACAGGTCATAATCGGTACTAACGCCGTCATACAATCGGGTGTGGAGTATAACAATCTTTCTCTCGCCGTCACCGACGAACAACACCGCTTCGGCGTCATGCAGCGCGCGACGCTTATCGGTAAGGGCGAAAGCAAAAGCGAAATCACCCCGCACACCCTCGTCATGTCCGCCACGCCCATACCGAGGACGTTAAGCCTTATCCTGTACGGCGACCTCGACATATCCGTGCTCGACGAGCTGCCCCCCGGCAGGCAGAAGATCGAAACCTACGCCGTCGAAAGCCACTCCCGCGAAAAGATAAACGCTTTCCTGCGGGGCGAAATGAAAAAGGGCAGGCAGATTTTTGTCGTCTGTCCGCTGGTGGCGGAATCCGAAACGCTCGACGCTCTCTCCGCCGAGGAAAAATACGAAGCGGCGAAAGCGGATTTTCCGGAATTCCAATCCGCCCTGCTCCACGGCAGGATGAAGGGCAAAGAAAAGCGCGCGATAATGGCGGACTTTAAGTCCGCAAAGATAAACTTGCTCGTCTCTACCACCGTGGTGGAGGTGGGAGTGGACGTCCCCAACGCCACGGTGATGGTGATCGAAAACTCCGAACGCTTCGGGTTGTCCACCCTCCATCAGCTTCGGGGCAGAATAGGCAGGGGGAGCGAAAAATCCTATTGCATTTTAATATACGACCGTGAATCCAAAAAATCCCGCGAAAGGCTGGACACCATGTGCCGCACCGACGACGGCTTTGAGATTGCGGAAGCCGATCTGCGGCTGCGCGGACCGGGCGACTTTTTCGGCGAAAGGCAGTCGGGGGAAATCAAGTTCAAGGTCGCGAGCATCGCCGACCTGCCGTTAATCGAGCAGACCCGATCCTGCGCGGACGTGATCATCGACAGAAATCTTCTCGCGGACGGCGAATACGCCGAACTGAACGAGGAATCCGAAAAGCTGTACTTAAATAATATGAAACGGAACACGTTGAATTGAAATGAAAATATCCGGTGTCGTTATCGAAAACGGAATATTCCTCGCCCCGATGGCGGGCGTCACCGATTACCCTTTCCGGGAAATTTGCGTTTCCTACGGCGCGGAATGCGTCGTGACCGAGATGGTTTCCGCCAAGGCGGTGTGCTACGGCGACAAAAAAACCGCGTATCTGGCGACGCTCGAGAAAGACAAACGCCCCGCGGGGATACAGATATTCGGCTCGGAACCGTATTTCATGGCGTCCGCCGCCGAAAAGCTGATGGATTTCAACCCCGATTTTTTCGACATCAACATGGGATGTCCGGTCAAAAAGGTTGTATCCTCCGGCGACGGCTGCGCCCTCATGCGCGATCCGCACAAATGCGGCGAGCTGGTGCGCGCGGTGAAGAATGCGGTCGGCGTCCCCGTGACGGTGAAAATCCGAGCCGGCTTCGATAAAAGCCGCGTTAACGCCGACGAAGTTGCGAAGTATTGCGAGGATGCGGGCGCGTCGGCGGTTTTTGTCCACGGCAGAACCCGTGAAATGATGTATTCCGGCAAAGCCGACCGCCATATAATTAAAAAGGTAAAGCAAGCCGTCGCCATCCCCGTGGTGGGTAACGGCGACGTCAATTCGGCATCCGACGCGCTGGCGTTATTGGGCGAGACAGGCTGCGACGGCGTCATGGTCGGCAGGGGATGCCTGGGCAGACCGTGGCTGTTCGCGGAGATAAAAGCCGCGTTTGAAGTTGAAGGAAAAAAATACGTCCAACCGTCTTTAAAAGAGATAGGCGAAACCGTCCGGCGGCACATAGCTTTGCAATCGGAGCTTGAAGGGAGCTGTTTGCTGACGCTGCGCAAGCAGCTCTCATGGTACACCAAGGGAATACCCGGCTCGTCCGCCCTGCGGCAAAAACTGAATACCGCGTCGCGAAAAGAGGAATTTCTCAGTCTGACGGATGAAATTTTTAACAGATAATTTCTGATATGTATATCCGCCGTGTACAATTTGTTAATTATGCGATAAAAATATTAAAAAAACCGCATCGGTGTTGTGTAAAACGCAGAAAGCGCGCCGGGTGCGCGATTTATATTGACAAAATCCGATAAAGCTGTTAAAATAATATATACACGATATCCATTATCGGTATCGCTGACGAAAGCTTAATTTGCGCTTTCGATTTTAATAATGATATTTTATAAATAAAGAGCTGCTTGGCAATAGCCGGCAGTTCTTTTTTGCCAAAAACCTAAAATACGATAAATGCTTGACTTATCTTCCCTAACGTGGTAAAATTTGTTCATATAATAAATTGAAAGGATGATCTTTATGCCAAACTTTAAAAGGGTAATGATAATTCTCCTCACCGCCGCGTTTGCTTTTGGGCTTTTGTCTGCCTGCGAAGAATCAGGCCGGGACGTTTCGGACGACAAATCCTCACTCGCGGAATCTCTGGACGAATCCTCCGAAGAGCCCCTCGACGAATCGTCCGGCGAAACGAGCGGCGGGGAAGTAGTGAGGGACTGGCCGTATATAAACGGTTCGTTCATACAATACGGCGCTTTCTTCAACTATAACGACGCGCAACTGACGGCGCATTTCGATTATCTCGAAGAAGCGGGGATAGAGTATCTGGTGTTGTTCACCTCCGCTCAGCTCACCGACGACGCCAAGTTTTCCACATTGTATTATCCTTCCGAATACGCCGCCGACCGCAAAGCGGCGGGCTGTGATACGTCGCACACCGACATAACCGAAAAGATGTTGGACCAGTGCCGTTCCCACGGGATGAAAGCCTACATAACTCCCATAAACATGGACGGCTGGGGGGTAAAATGGGGCCTTACCAACAAGTCGATGATCGACGGCTTTGTGGCGGACACCCTCGCGGTATCGCGGGAGATGTATGATTTGTATAAAGCGGAATACGGCGAAACCTTTTACGGCTGGTACTTCGCACCCGAATTCAACAATTATTTTTCTTTCTGGACCAACAGTCATTACACAAGCGCTTCCGATGCTCTTAACGCCATTTTGGAAGGCTATACCGCTCTCGACCCCGATATGCCGTTTTTAATGTCGCCGTACTTCTGCGACTTCGCGCCGTATTCCAACGCCGTAGACACCGCCGCCGCTTGGGACAAGATATTTTCCGGCATAAATTTCAGAAAAGGCGATATCTTCTGCCCGCAGGACTGCGTGGGCAGCGGATTGGCGAATATCAACGATTTTACCGATTACTACGCGGAGTTTAAAAAAGTGGTCGACAAGCACGAAAACCTTGCGTTTTGGGGCAACCCTGAGGATTTCGTCCAGGCAAACTGGTCCTCCGCGCCCATTACGAGATACGTTTTGCAGCTTGAAAAAGCCTCGCAGTATGTGGAAGGCTTCATTTCGTTCGCTTATTCGCATTATTACGCGCCGGATATCTGCGGCACTGCCCGTTTCCACGACGATTATGTAAATTATTACAACACCGGAGTTGTGGAATATTACGGCGAAAACCTCGCCCCCGTGCCGGTATCTTTAACCTGCGCGGTCGGTTCGACGGGTATCAAGCTGGAAGCGGTGTTTGATAATTGCAAATACGGTATCGCCCGCGTGGAATTCTACCGCGGCGACGAGCTTGCGACTACGATTTTCCCCGCCAAAGATGCCTACGGCGAAGCGACAAAGACTTTCTCGGCGACCGACAATTCGGTTCCTGAAAATATCGAGTATACCTATACCGCCAAGGCTTACGCTTTTTCGGGCGAAACGGCGGTCACGGAAGCCGTGACCATAAAAGCCGCCGTCCCCGAATGCGTCAGCATAGGCAAAGCCTACACCACCGATTATTCCGGCAACCCCGGTTATCCGGACGACGGCAAAAAACTCACCGACGGCAAATACGCCGCCGCAGCAGTCTATTCCGACCTCGCGGCGTCGGGCTTCGCCGACTGCTCCGACGTGGCGTTTATCATCGACCTTGAAACGGAAACCAAGGTGGCGCTGGTCATCGCGCGCGCTCTCAACAGCGGCAGCGGCGGCGCGATCATATCCACGTCGGTCAGGGTTTCGTTTTCAACGGATGGTGTGACCTACACCGAACCGGTTTCGCAAGACGGTCCGTCCTGCCCGGAAGAAGCCGGCTGGAGCGTCGCGGAATTCGCCATAAGCGATGTTTCGGCGAGATACGTCAAAGTCAAATACATGGGGCTCAGGAACTGGCTTTTCATTGATGAAATTTCGGTTTACTCTGCGAATTAAAGATAGATTTTTTCGACAGTAAAAAAGTTGAAAACCGGCGCTCAAATTGCGCCGGTTTTCTGATTTTTAATTTTTTATAAGACAGCTGTTATTCCCACGGAAAAACATATCCCAAACCCAGCTCATCCCGCACGGCGGACATTTCCTTTTGCACCGCTTCGTTGATGGGGACGCCTGCATTTTTTCTCGACTGCCAAACGTCGTATTCTTTTTCCCCGGCGGTGTAAATCCTGTCGTGACCGGGCGCCTTGACGGACGCGCGGAGTTGACGCAGGATGTCTCCCGCAGTGCGTTTGAATTCCTCCTCGCCCATAAAAGCGGCGGTGTCGATGGCGATAAAGAAATGCCCGAGATGATAGGGAACAAGCTTTCCGTCCCTTTTGCCGGTGAGCATGGTCAAAAAGTTGCCCTGTTGCAGCGCGGCGGAGAGTATCTCGACCACCGTCGCGTAGCCGTAGCCCTTATAACCCGCCAGCTCCTCGCCTATGCCGCCAAGAGGCGCCAGAGCCGCTTCGCCGGTGTTTAACTTATCGAGTATGGCCGCCGAATCGGTGAGCGGAGCGCCGTCTCTGCCTATGACCATCCCGGCGGGGGTGTCCATGCCCATGCGGGCGAAATACTCGATCTTACCGCGCTGGGTTATGGAGGTGGCGCAGTCGATGACGAAGGGGAAAGGTTCGTCGGTGGGCAGACCTATCGTGAGCGGGTTGGTGCCGAGCATATTTTCCACGCCGAAAGTGGGGGCGATAGAGGGGCGGGCGTTTGTTCCGGTCATGCCTATCATGCCCGCTTTCGTCGCCATCGTCGCGTAATAACCGGCTATGCCGTAATGGCAGGAATTCCTCGCCGCCACCATGCCCATGCCGTATTTTTTTGCTTTTTCGATAGCCATTTCCATGGATCTGTACCCGACAACCTGCCCCATGCCGTCGTGCCCGTCGACGACCGCCGTGGTGGCGGTTTCGCGTATGATTTCAAAATTCGTGACGGGGCTCTGTATGCCCGCCTTTATCCTGTCAATATATATCGGCTTGAAACGGTTTACCCCGTGGCTTTCGATACCTCTTCTGTCGGATTCGAGCAGAATGTCCGTGCAGATTTCGGCGTCCTCCCTCGGCACTCCCGCACCGACGAACGCGTCGGTGATAAAAGGAATCAGTATATCCCAGCCGCAAACGACCTTTGCCATAAATATCCTCCCAATACATTTTAATGTATTTATTATAGCCGTAAAACGGCGTTTTGTCAACACGGTGCCGTCGATTTATAAAAAATATTTTGAAAAA
>CAYOGQ010000061.1:0-11417 GCA_964403645.1 uncultured Ruminococcus sp. | reverse complement strand
AATGAACATATTTTTTCCTCCCGTTATATTTATACTATATTTATATTTCCGGGAGGATATTATTATTCGTCGTTTTCTTCGAGCATAAGGTATTCGTCATACAGCGCGTCGAGGGCGGCTCTGACGGCGCGGTTTTCCTCGTCGATTTCGGCGAGCGCCACATAATCGGACGCGCATTCATTTGCGGCGCGTTCCAGCTTTGCAAGTTTGTCTTCCAATCGCGGAATTTCCGTTTTAAGAAATCCGAAACGTTTTTCCCGCGATTTTTTCAACCCTCTTGCCCGCTTCTCCGCTTCGTACTCCTCGCGGGCGGATTTTTCCCTGCCTTCCGATAAAACGGGCGGCAGTTTTGCCCGCTTTTGCAGGAAAAGCGAATAATTCCCTTTAAAATCGAGATACCCGCCCGGATAACCGTCTTTATCTATCTCGATAATCCGGTTTCCCAGCGCGTTTATAAAATATCTGTCGTGGCTCACGGCGAGTATGGTCCCCTCGTAAGCGGAAAGCGCCGATTCGAAAACCTCCTTGGACGGTATGTCGAGGTGGTTGGTGGGTTCGTCGAGGATTAGGAAAGAGACTTTTTTAAGCACCAGCTTGGCGATGGAAAGCCGCGCGCGCTCCCCGCCCGAAAGAACGGAAACCGGTTTGAACGCGTCCTCGCCGTAAAATCCGTAGGACGCCAGAACGCCCCGCGCCCTCCCCGGCGTCAGGTCGCCGTCGGCTTCCATCAGCTCCCCGACGACGGTGTTGGTTTCGGAAAGCAGCTGCACCTCCTGGTCATAATAACCCACGACCTGGCTATAACCCAGCTCGCACACGCCTGAATCGGGTTCGGTTATGCCGTTTATAATTTTCAGCAGAGTGGACTTGCCGCAGCCGTTCGCGCCGATGATCATAACCCTTTCACCCTTCGTCAGCTCGAAGGATAGGTCATTAAACAGTTTAAGCTCGCCGAACGCTTTGGAAAGATTGCGCACCGACAACACCGCAAAACTGGAAGAAGTGGTGTGGATGGTGATGTTGACGTTCTTTGGCGGCGCTTTCGGGCGGGCAACCTTTTCCATACGGTCGATCGCCTTCTGCCTCGATTCGGCGGCGATGATGTTGCGCTCGCGGTTCCATTTGCGTTGGTTTTCTATGAATGCCTCAAGCCGGCTTATTTCCTTCTGCTGTAATTCGTAATGCTTCCTTTGAATTTCGGTAAGCTGACTTTTTTTCTCTTTAAAAAGCGTATAGGAGCCTGAATATATCGTCGCCGTCAGGTTTTCCAGTTCGAGCGTTTCGGTGGTCACCTTGTCGAGAAAATATCTGTCGTGGGAAATGATGATAAAGGTTTTCGGCGAAGCGGCGATAAAGCTCTCAAGCCAGTCCACAGCGCTTTCGTCGAGGTGGTTGGTAGGCTCGTCGAGGATGATCACGTCCATGCCCGACATCAAAAGGGCGGCCAATGCCAGCTTGGTTTTCTGCCCTCCGGAGAGAGTTTCGGCGGGGGCGTCCCAAGTGTCGGCGGTAAAGCCGAAACGGGCGAGAGTCGATTTTATTTTTGTGCGGTATTCGTTGCCGCCTTTCAATTCGTAATCATGCCGCAAGCGTTCGTATTCAACCGCCAGAGAAGGATTATCGGGTATCCGTGTGAGCAGGTTTTCCAGTCTCTCTTCCGCGGCGGTAAGTTCGGCAAAAGCCGAAACAGCGCAGGCAAAAACGGTTTTGCCCTTGAAATCGTCCTCGTTGCGCTGGTCAAGCATACCTACGGACACATTACCCGGGATGTATGTATTTCCGGAAGTGGGCGCGACCCTGCCGGAGATTATATTGGCGAGAGTCGATTTCCCCGCGCCGTTGATGCCTATGACGCCGAGCTTTACACCCTCGTTTACCGAAAAGGACACGTCCTTTAATATTTCCTTCGTTCCGTAAGACAGAGAAATTTTATCGCAGACAATTACGTTCAAGTTTAGCTCCAAAAAATAATATATGATTATTATAACATAAAAGTTTTGTGTTTTCAAGTATTAATGATTATAGGTAACCTCTAATACTGATATGGTGTTTTAAAATAATAAATGCAGTTTTTAGAGAACTCCTATAGTTGTTTGCAATTGACAAACACCGTAAAAGATGTTATAATTATGCGTCAAAATATAAGTTATGAAAGCGGGTATTATAATGGGTCTTATTAAAGCTATTTTCGGAGCGGCGGGCGGGGTGCTTGCCGACGAATGGCGCGAGTATTTTTATTGCGAATCCCAAAATGCAGATATTCTTGTGACCAAAGGAAAAAAACGTTCTTCCAAGCGCAGCTCCAACACCAAGGCGACCGACAACATCATTTCCAATGGCTCAATCGTCGCGGTCAACGAGGGGCAGTGTATGATAATCGTTGACCAGGGCAAAGTCGCGGAATTCTGCGCCGAACCGGGCGAGTTCCTGTACGACACTTCCACGGAACCCTCCCTGTTTTACGGCGGGTTGGGCAAGGGACTTGCCGATTCCTTTAAGAATATTGGCAAGCGCTTCACTTTCGGCGGTCAGGCTCCCAAGGACCAGCGCGTGTATTATTTCAACACCAAGGAGATAGTGGGCAACAAATACGGCACGGCCAACCCCGTCCCTTTCAGAGTGGTGGATAAAAATATCGGGCTGGACATTGACATAGCCATACGCTGCCATGGCGAATATTCATATAAGATAAAAAACCCGCTGATGTTTTACGCGAACGTCTGCGGCAACGTGGAGGACGTCTATCCGAGGACCGAGATTGACAGCCAGCTTAAAACAGAGCTGATGACCGCTCTTCAGCCCGCTTTCGCCAAAATATCGGAGATGGGCATACGTTATTCCGCGCTCCCCGGACATACACAGGAGCTTGCCGACGCGCTCAACGAAATTCTCTCTAAAAAGTGGGGAGAACTGCGCGGCATAGAGATAGCTTCCTTCGGCGTGTCCTCCGTCAAAGCGCCGGAAGAAGACGAGCTGATGATAAAGAATCTCCAAAAAGCGGCGGCGTTCCGCGACCCGACCATGGCGGCGGCAAACCTCACGGGCGCTCAGGCGGACGCGATGCGGGCGGCGGCTTCCAACGAAAGCGGCGCGATGATGGGCTTTATGGGCATGGGTATGGCGCAGGCGGCGGGCGGCGCGAACGCGTCGCAGCTTTACGCCATGGGAACGCAAGCCCCCAAACAGGAAGTTAAAGCGGCTTCTTCCTCCAACACGTGGAAATGCTCCTGCGGCAAGGACGGCAATATCGGCAAATTCTGCGCCGATTGCGGCAAGCCCGCGCCGACGGGGGAAGTGGGCTGGAAATGCGGTTGCGGTTCTATAAACAAAGGCAAGTTTTGCGTCAACTGCGGTAAGAAAAAGCCGGATTCGACGCCTAAATATAAGTGCGACAAGTGCGGCTGGGAACCCGACGACCCCACGGCTCCTCCCAAGTTCTGCCCCGAATGCGGCGACGCTTTCGACGAGAACGATAAAAATTAAGCTTAAATTTAATTTTAACTAAGGTCAAAAAGAATGGAAGACGAAAAAAACAACGTAAATACCGCCAAGACCATGGAGGAAACCGACGAAAAATGTCCCTCCTGCGGCGGCACCATGTCGTATGACCCCGCGGAAAAGCAGCTTGTCTGCGGTTATTGCGGAGCGAAATCAAATTTTGAAGAACCCGTACCGGACATAGCGCAGGAAATTAATATTGATCTTGCCGAAGATTACGCCAACCACGACTGGGGTGCGGCGGTTAAATCGGTGATATGCAAGTCCTGCGGCGCGGAATCCATTTACGATTCGCTCCAGATCGCCGATATTTGTCCCTATTGCGGTTCTAATCTCGTGGTGGAAGCGGGCGATGCCGACGCGATGGCGCCGGGCGGCGTCTGCGGCTTTGCCGTGACCGTCAAGCAAGCCGCCGAAAAGTTCAAAAAGTGGATAAAACGCCGCATTTTCGCGCCCAAAGAGGTTAGAAAAGGCTCCGTTCCCGACTCCTTCAAGGGGGTTTACCTGCCGTATTGGACATTCGACACCGCGACCTCGACCGCTTACACCGCGCGTTACGGGAGAACCCGCACCGTCACCGTCAAAGGCAAAACCCACACCCATGTGGACTGGTACCGCACAAGCGGGGATTATCAAAAGACGTTCGACGACCTGCTGATATCCGGCACCGACCGCTACGACAAAAAGTCGATGGCGAAGATCGAGCCGTTTGACACGGCTTCCGGCAAGGTGTATAAACCCGAATACATCGCGGGTTTCGCGGCGGAAAGGTATTCCGTGGGTTTGAACGACGCCTGGCAGCGGGGCAGGGAAAAGATAAAGGATATACTCAAAGATAATATCGAGTCGTACATAAGAAAAACCCAATGCGCCGACCGCGTCGATTCTTTAAGAATGTCGGTCGATTATTCTGACGTCAAGTTCAAATACCTGCTGCTCCCGATTTGGCTTTCCTCTTTCAGCTATAAAGGCAAAATTTATAATTTCATGGTGAACGGTCAGACGGGTAAAGTGGGCGGGAGAGCGCCGGTATCCGGCTGGAAAGTCGCCTTGGCGGTGATTTTCGGTTTGGCTTTGGCGGGTTTGATAATATGGCTTGTCGCGGAGTTCGGCGGGGACAGTCAGGTTTATATCGATTTTTAATTAAAGGATGGTTGTGTTAATGAAAAAGTTGGTTTCGTTTATCCTTTGTTCGTTCATGATATCGGCGTTGTGCGTGACGATGTTTTCCAAAGCCGCGATATGCGTTTCGGCGGCGGATCAAATCGTTTTGGGCGTCAATGCGATAAATGTCGCGGGAGCTGAGGGGCATTCCCTGATTATAACTCCGTCCTACGGTAAAACGCTCTCGTCCAGCGCTACCGGTTTTTGCTGGTGGCGGGCGGCGACCTTTGAGTGGAGCGACGAAGAAGGGGCATATGTGGTCAGGAGCGTTGATTTAATGGCCGACGGCACCAACGGGAAGAACAATTATATACCCGAAAACGGCTTCGTCCTGACGGTGAATATCGGCAACGATTACGGCACGGTCAACTACATAAACAAACTTTCCTCCGATTGCTACAACAACTTGGCAAACGTAAACGTCGGCGACAAGGCGTATCTGACGGGCATTGACATCGCCGGCAGGACCATACAAACCTCCGGCGGAAAGCATTACTTGGACGACTTTACCTCCGACGCGAAGATATATATCGGCGAAAAGCCGACGGACGTCGAGATATACGCCCCGGACACCTCCAAACCGAGACTTTCCGATGTGAATCTCGACGCGAAGGATAAAGTCGCGTTAAGCGAGGGCGTGACCGTTACCTGGGACAAAGTGGAAAACGCCGAATATTATATCGTCAACGTCAACACCTCGACCATCATTCCCGACGGAACGATCATAACGAACAACCAGAAGGTTACGGAAACTGCATTTACGATACCTTCGGACAAAATCACCTCGGGCAGCAAATACACCGTTTCCGTGACGGCGTGCGCGGAAGGCTACCGTTCCTCGTATAACACCCGCGCCGTCGTATCGGTCGTCAGTGACAAAGCGGCGGACAGCGTGTTTAGAAATAAAAAAATAGTCGCTTTCGGCGACTCCATCACCTACCAGTCGGGATGGGTTTCGATGCTTTCCGGCGAACTGGGCACCGACCTGATCAACGCCGGGGTCGGCGGAGACAAGACCACGGAAGCCGTGGCTCGTATCGACAAGGATGTGGTCGCCCTCGAACCGGATATCGTCATCGTGCTGTTCGGCATGAACGACCAGGCGATTTACATCCCAAACGGCAAACCCCTTGTTAGTCTCGAACAATATGAAAAAAATTACCGCACGATCATCGAAAAGCTGCACGGCTGCGGCGCGGAGGTGGTGTTGCTCACCGGGAACAATGTCTGCACCGACAACGGCTATTACAAGCCGGGGCAGTACGATTTGGATTACGGCACGGGTAATATCAGGAATTATTACGATATTATCAGAAAACTTGCCGAGGAATACAACTTAAACCTTATCGATCTGAACCAAAAAATCGCCGACGAAAACATAACCGACAAGTTTGTCTGCGCTGCGGGCGACGGTGTCCACCTCAGCACAGAGGGTAAAGCGAAATATGCCGAGTGGATTTCGGGTTATATGTACGACGGTTATTTCGAGGGCGGATATACAGAAGAGGCGAGCGAGGAACCGTCGGCGGAAGTTTCGGAAAAATCCGAAGAATCGGAAGTAATTTCGGATAAATCCGAGTCGTCCAAAGATTATGTGATCGGCGACGAATCCGAACCGGGCGAAGATCCGTCGGCCGCTTCATCCGGCGAAAACGAAAGCAAGGCCGAATCAAAACCCGCCTCGGCTCGCGACAAAGCGGGCGTAGCCATAATCACCGTGGCGATAATAGGCGTTTTGACTTACTTATCCTTTGGAAAAATAAAAAAGAATAAAGTTTAATTCAATAATTTAAAAACCGAAACCGGCGCAATCAAAGCGCCGGTTTTAATTTCAATCAATGTTTTCAATTAGTTAGGCGTAACGCCGGTCAAGACAAGCATTGCTGTTTTTATACTTTATTTCTGATTAAGCGCACCTATACCAAGCAGATATAACCTGAGATTGATGTAATCGAGGGTGTTAACAATTGTGTCTCCGTTAATATCCGAAGCTTTAAAGCTCGCGCCTTCGACGCTGGATATCCCAAGCAGATGCAGCCTTACGGAAATATAGTCACGTGTATTTATCACGCCGTCGCCGTTGACATCACCTTTAATAACCACGGTCGCGGTATCGACGCAGGTGTCGTCCTTGTCATAACGCTTGATTATATTCCCGGTGGCAAGCGCGTTATCGGTTACCACGGCAGTGCCGTCGGAAGCGTAAGCCACTACCTTATAATCTCCGGTATAATAGTCTCCGATATGCGAACCCGCTTCAAAACCGCTGACATAATCTCCGTCAAATGTAAGGCTTTTATCTAAAATTTCATTGAGGGTCGTATTCGTCACCGTAAAATTTATATCAAACGGTACATCATTGGGTTGTAAATATGCATTATTATCGCTATAATCTAACAAATTTATATAACTGAGGGTATATAAACCGGTTTGCGCAAATTCATCGAACGGATAAGTTCCGATATATTTGCCTGAAGCAGGGTCATATTTCAACATAAATGTAATGTTATTTTGTGTTGGTCTTTTATAATAAATAACTACAGCATACACTCCGGAGTAATCATCCGTAATATCGGCGGTAACCGTGATACTACCGGGCGCCGTCACCTGCGTCTTATCGATTGAAATGCTGTTCAATTGAGGAGGTGTAATGTCATTAACGTTGTCGTTGATAACCATAAAACTGGAATCGAATGGTACATCATCTTTGTGTAAAAAAACGGAATTGTTACCTTTGTCCGATAAGAATATATGATCGAGTGTATATATACCGGCTTCCGAAAATTTATTAAATGAAATTGTTCCAATATATTTATTTGAAACAGGGTCATAATCCATTGGTAGTCCAATGCTCTTATTCGTTATCGGGCTATAATAAAAAACACTTATAACGTTTACCCCAGAATAATCATCCGTTATATCAGCGATAATTTTAACATACCCGGGCGCCGTCACCTGGGTTTTATCGAATGAGATACCGTTCAGCCGAGGGGGAGTAACGTCATTGGCGTTGTCATTGATAACCGTAAAATTAATATCAAAAGGTACATCATCGGGATATAAAGAAACGTAATTTCTGCTTGTATCCAATAAAACTATTAAAACAAGAGAGTATATACCGGCTTCCGAAAATTCATTCAATAAAAGAGTTCCAACAAATTTACCTGAAGTGGGGTCATAATTCAATTCAATTCCAATGTTCTTTTTTGTTATAGGGCAGCTGTAACAAATCTGCACATAATATACCCCGGAATAGTCATCTGTAACATCAGCGGTAACCGTTACACTCCCGGGCGTCGTCACATGAGTCTTATCAATTGAGATACTGTTCAATTGAGGAGGAGTTACATCCGAATCGGCCAATGAATTTACGGAAAATAAACACATTAATAAGAGAATACCCGCGACCGTAATACAGCATAACTTTTTAAATTTTCTCATTGTGTCCACTCTTTCCTTAATTTAAATATAGATTATATATTAATATTTTTAAAGGTTGATCAAGCGGTTCTTTATGGTTTTATCGAAAATTTTACTGTAATTTAATCGTCATCGACGGTTCATACTATATCCGCAATTATTCATTTCATTTTAATGCCACCTTTTACACGGTTTACCACATTATATTCCCCAGTCGGGCTTAAGTCAATAGGTTTTGCACAATTAAAGAAAAAACCGGCGCAACCAAAGCGCCGGTTTTTGCGTGTGCGATAACACTTTACCTTCTGATAATATCATCCCTCCGCGGACCGTTTGATATAAGAGTAACCGGCACGCCTAACCTATCCTCAATAAATTTTACATACCTACGCGCTTCGGCCGGCAGCGACGTGAAGGATTTTATGCCGCTTATGTCGCTCTTCCAGCCTTCGAGCGTCTCATAAATAGGTTTGGCTCTTGTCAGTTCGGGGGTGGTCGGAAAAGACTCCGTTATATTTTCGTTTATTTCGTACCCGACGCAAACGGGGATTTTATCAAGATATCCGAGGACGTCGAGCAGAGTCAGCGCCGCTTCCGTCGCTCCCTGAACAGCGCAGCCGTAGCGGCTCGCCACGGCGTCGAACCAGCCCATCCGACGCGGCCTGCCCGTCTTGGCGCCGTATTCGCCGCAATCGCCGCCGCGGTTACGCAATTCTTCGGCTTCGACGCCGAAGATTTCGGTCACGAACGGTCCCGCGCCCACGCAGCTCGAATAGCTCTTGACCACGGCGGTGACGTTAGTTATCGCGTGCGGCGGCAGCCCCGCGCCCACCGCTCCGTAACCCGCCAGCGGGGACGACGAGGTTACGAACGGATAAATGCCGTTGTCGGGGTCGCGCAGCGCGCCGAGCTGCCCTTCGAGCAGTATGTTTTTATTTTCTTCGTAAGCCCTGCGCAGCATTGCCGCGGCATCGCTCACATACGGCTTCATTTTTTCCCCGTAAGTTTTTAAATAGTTATAAACATACCCGAAATCGAGGGCTTGGTCCCCGCACGCTTCCTCGCCGTATAAAGCGCGGGCGTACGCCGACTTGGCTTCGAGGACGCGCTTTAACTTTGCTTCCAGTCCTTCGGAGTAGAGTTCCGAAACCTGAAACCCGATTTTTAAACACTTGTCCGAATAAAACGGCGCAATCCCCGATTTTGTGGAACCGAAGCTCTCTTTGCCGAGACGCTTTTCCTCAAGAGTATCGAATAAAATATGATAAGGCATCATTACCTGCGCCCGGTCGGAAATAATAATTTTCGGTTCCGGCACGCCCTTCGCGCCGATAGCATCAAGTTCGTTGAAAAAACTTACGGGATCGAACGCCACGCCCGCAGCGATCACGTTCGTCACGTTTTGCCGGAAAACCCCGGAAGGCAGGATATGCAGCGCGAATTTGCCGTAATCGTTTATCACCGTGTGCCCCGCGTTGGCGCCGCCTTGAAAACGTATTACTATATCGGCTCCGCCCGCGAGCAGATCGACCAGTTTGCCCTTGCCCTCGTCGCCCCAGTTGCCCCCCACAATTGCTCTGATCATTATAAAAACCTCGCTTTCGTTGTCGGTTATACCGCAAGTATATTGTAACAAAGATATTGACATAAGTAAAATACTTATTTATTATATATAACATAATCGCAGATTATTTCGGCAACAGCTCCAGCAGCTTTTCCGCCGCCTTTGAATTAACGCTCGCCTTTTTCACTATGCACATGCGGCGTTTAGGAAAGGGTTTATCAAGGGCAATTCTATATACGCTTTGCTCGGCGATAGCGTTTTCGGCGAAATCGCTCACCACGCAGCCGATTCCGAGATCGCGTTTTACGAACTGCACTATCAGTCCGCTTGTGGCAAGCTCGAATTCAGGCGCCGGCTCCGCCCCGAACCGCTTAAAGCAGTCGTCGATATACCGCCTTGTGCTGGTGTTCTTTTCGAGCATTATAAGCGGCAACGGCAGGCGCAGAAGCTTTTCCGGCGTTAATATGTCCTCCGTAAGACCGCGGAATCCTCCTCCGCATATAAAAATATCCTCAATCTCCCTTACCGGGACGACCTCCACACCGCCTGACACCGCGAAGGGTTCCGTCACGACGCCAAAATCGATTATGTCGTTTTCAAGCTTTCCGAGCGTTTCCGGGGTGGGTCCGTTAGTGACGTTTACCCGGATTTTCGGATAAAGGCTGTGGAACCGCTCCAAAAAAGGGAGTAGAAAGAATTCGAGCGTCATGTCGCTTGCGCCGATATAAACAACACCGCAATCGAGCGAAAGCTGCGCTTCCAGCCGTTTTTCGCCGAGTGTAAACTGTTCCATGCCTTTTGCAACATACCGGTAAAGCGTCTTGCCTTCCGCCGTCAGGGCCACGCCCTTGGGCGTCCGTAAAAACAGCGCGCACCCCAACGAGCTTTCCAGCTGTTTCAGGCTTTGGCTGACCGCGGGCTGGGAGATATACAGCTTCTCCGCGGCAGCCGTGATATTCCCGCAAAGGGCTGCGTAATAAAAAATCCGGTAGCGTTCAAGGTTTTCTTTCATATAATCATCTCTTATATTATTTTAATTTATCATAACTCATGCTTATTATACGACATCGTTATTGAAAAGTAAACATAAAATTAAAGGAGTACGCAATTTTTAAATTTTTTATATTTTAACATTTTTATATATTTATATTGATAATATTTATCGAATACAATATAATAATTTAACAGATAGTTTTAATGACCATTTTTAAAGGCGGATTTATTATGAAATTTACCGGTTTTATTAAAGAACGGCTTGGCGGCATAACGGAAGCCGTGACACGTTATTGGGCGGCATTTATCTGCCTTTCAGTAATAACCGTGCTCAACGCCATATCTATCGAAAGCCGAACGATCGCGGATTACGAAAGGCAGATTTTCGCCTTAGTTTTCGGCGTTTTCTGCTTTATCGCGGCGCGAAGCTTATCGGAACGGTTCGCCAAAGCTTTTTGGACGCGTGCGGCGTTCGGTCTGGCGGCGTTTTTTGCTTTCGCGGCTTATTACACCTATGTCATGACCCTTGACAAGATCGGCGACGTAGTTGCGATAAAAACCGTTACGCTCATATTCGCTCTGTTTGTGGCTTTTGTTTGGGTCCCGTCCGTCGGTAGCGAGATTGGTTTCGGCGGAGCGTTCTTTTGCGCGTTCAAGGCAGCCGTAACTTCAATTTTTTTCACAGGCGTTATATTTGCCGGGGTTTCGCTGATAATCGCAGCGATTGACCTGCTCATAACCAGAGTCGGCCCGGAAGCGTTCCTCCACACCGCCAACA
>CAYOGQ010000060.1:0-11507 GCA_964403645.1 uncultured Ruminococcus sp. | reverse complement strand
GTGTTGATTTCCGGATTTGAACTGGACGATGCCAAATATAAGGAAAAGTGCGGTAATGACTGCTATCATATCGGCTCCTTGCTGGACGCCCGCCATGCGGCATATGTCTATCTTGAAAACAGCATCGGTTTATTAGACGGCGAAAATAAAACGAAGCTGACGGAAGTAACAAAGATATATAAAAGCATGGTGGATAATCTTTTATCGGCTGTACCGTATAATGAAACAACACCTGTTTTTAACGGCACACCAGACTTCACGACAGCCACATTAACCGTAGCACAGCGGCGAAAAGAATTGGCTGCTGCTCTAAAGAAAAATAAAGAATTGGAAAAACAAGCGCGGGCAATCATTAAAAATATTTTGGAAAATTGGGAGAACTAAAAATGAGCGAACCTTTGAAAAAAATCGAAACCACTCCCGAAAGTTATTCTCCGAAAATCAAGCCGGAAATTTTAACGATGGCAAAACAGGCGGCATTTGAATCCGACATAATAACCGATCCTTTAGCGGGCGGCGAACCGCCGCGCACGTCTAATAAAATATCGGATTACCGACGAATTCAAAACTGGGAAAATTATTTCCTGTGTTCGGCAATCTGCTCGGTGGGCAAAGCGCTCGGTTCGGAAATCGACGATTTTCATTTTTACGCCAACTTTACCGGCGACAATTTTACATACCTGTACGCCGCCGAAAAAGGAAATCCGAAAAATCTGCAATGCGACAGCGGCGTGACCAACTATTTCTTTGCGCCGCAACTTGTAAAAAAGGCATTCGCCGCAGTTGGGTATGATTGCATCTATCTTTCGGGCGCGCAGATTAAAAAGGATTTCCGGGCGGCGATGAACGCCATAAAAGTTTCCATAGATAAAAAAATCCCCGTTATAGCCTGGAGCATGGGCGGCGTGACGACAAGCAGCGGCAACCACTGGGATCCCCTGCCGGAAGGATGTCTTATCGGAGGGTATGATGAAAACGATGTGCTTTATGTAAATTTATACCTTGGACAGGAGCGTCTGCCGAAAGGTTCACTTGACGAATACGGCTATTCGACCATAAAAAACGGGCTTGAAACAACACAGGGCATATTCATCGCAGGCGAAAAAATCGAAAACATTGATATGCGTCGGATTTACCAAAGCGTTATCGATTCCATACCGAATTTTCTTACCTTGCAAAACGCCCAAAGCATATGGAGCGACGGCTCATACTCTTTCGGAAAAACGGCGTTTGAGGTATGGGCGGACACGCTGGAAACGGATTCGTACTTTGAAGATAAAAACGATAAAGAGCTTGGCGATATTTGTTGGAATTTGCATTGTTCACCCTATTGCTGCGTTTGCACGAGCAATGCCGACGAATTTTTCAAAAAAACCGCCGAACGATACCCGGATATAAAAATGGCATCGGAACTTGCGTCGTTATACGGTAAAATCAAACGGTACAGGGACGATATATGGTCACTGCAAGGCGGTTTTTTCCCGCCGATGGATAAATTCAGAACACATGGCTTTCGGTCGCAAATCGCGGATATTTTACGTAAAATGGGCGGCGTATGCGACGAAATATTAAAAGCGTTCGAATGTCGGCAATAAATGTTTAACTGTTTTAACTGTTTAAACTGTTTAAATTGTTTAAACAGTTAAACGGCGATAAAAAGCTAAATATATACATTTTATCATTGACAAGCGGTGAATGATAATATATAATATCGCTAACCCAAGTGGGATTGCCCGATTGCGAAAGGGGACGTGTTTTATGAAAAATAGTATGGTATCGGTGGTTTTACCCTAAAACTAATACCGGCATAAACGTTAAGATGTTAAGCGTTTTACGAGATAATATCCCGTACTTTTCGTTATGCCGTCAACAACAACCTTTCGTGAATACTGCTTTAACCGCGGGATACGATTTAGGTCGTATCCTTTTTTATTTAAAACGCGTGACAGCAGCTTCGACCGAGGCTGTTTTCCCGCGTGTATTTTTATGCCTAAAATTATAATAAAAATTGGAAGATGAAAAATGAATAATATTACAAACGAAAAATTGATCTCCGTTTTAAGTAAAATGTTCGGTAAAACCATCGCCTGCGCCAGTTATCAATTTAAACAGCTGCAAGGCGGGACATTGGGCGACGTGCGGCTCGTAACAGGTACCGCCGAAGCCGTCGACGGCGAAAAGCTGCCGTATCAAGTTGTCTGGAAGAAGCAGAAGAAATGGGAACGCCCCGGCGACTCCAATTCATGGCGAAGGGAATACGACCTGTACATATCCGATTTGGGTAAAGTTTTCACGGATTCGCTGCGTTGGCCGATATGTTATTATGCCGAAATGAATGCGGGCATCAATGAAACGCAGTTGTGGATGGAATACATAGACGGTGCTTCCGGCTTGGACTTGACTGTGGAAATGTTTGAAAAAGCGGCTTATGAAATAGGGCGGTTTCAAGGTAAGCTATACTCCGATCCACCCGGCTTTCTGAGCGTTCTTAAAAATTTAAGCGACGTAGAAGCCCTTAAATATAATTATTTATATAACCGTTCGCAGGGCGAAGTGTACAGTTACATACGCTCCGAAAATTGTGAAATCCCGGAGCATCTGTGTCAAATGCTCATCGGCGTCGATGACCGCGCGGACGAAATATGGAGCCGCATTGAAACGCTGCCCGTCGTGCTTTGCCACCGGGATTTTTGGGTGACAAACATTTTTTATAAAGACGGTAATATCATACTCATCGACTGGGATACCACCGGGTGGGGATACTTAGGCGAAGATATGGCAAGCCTGATCGCAGATGAAGCCGATGTAAATCATATGGTTGAATATTATCGCAAATGCGTCCCGGCGTATTATAAGGGGTTTGCGGAATACGCAAATAGTTCGTATATAACGAAAAACTGTGTTTATGAGCTTATTCTTCTTAAGTTCGGTTACAGACTTGTGGATTGGTATATGAACAGCCGGGACGGTGGTAAAGCGTTGTGTCTCAATACTTTACAAAAAATCTACGAAATGAAGAATGTGTAATTATCAGTAAATGATAAACCCGATTATACCGCTCAGGCGTTATAATAATTAAAATATTGAAAGGATTGATCGCAATGAAACGCATTATTTACAATAAAACCACCACAAACGGGAGGGTGACTATACTTTAACCCTCTTGTAAATTAGGAGGATTTATGGGACTCGGTTGGATTAATCCGGAGGAGTATTCTTTCAACAGTTTTTTACTTGTGGAACGGTTTCAGATTCGTTTGATGATGGAATTTAGCGGCTGGCGCAATAACCAAGATGAATGGAAAACCAACATGGGCGTCGCGCTAAACGCCAACCCCGCCGTCTTGTGGTATCTTGAACACAGATGCCCCGAATGCGCGGAATCGGTGCGCAAAATTGCGGCGAACGCCCCAAATGTCACGGACGCGTCGAAAATTCGTAAAGCGGAAGTGTATGCGTTGGCGTCGGTCGAGGATTGGGTCACGTATACCACACCCGAGGCGATGGAAACAAACTGCCATTATATCCGCGCGTGGGATAAAGAAAGGCTGTATGAAATGGCTGACTTTAAGGATAAGGTTGTCCTTGACGTCGGTGCCGGTTCGGGCCGTTTAACTTTTGCCGCCGCCGCGTTTGCCAAAGAGGTCTGCGCGAGCGAGCCTGTCGAAACGCTGCGTGAATTTATCCGCAAAAAAGCAAAAAGCAACAATATCGTCAATATCCGCGTCGCGGAGGCGCTGGTTACATCAATCCCTTATCCCGACAGCTCTTTCGATATTGTTATGTCGGGCCATGTCGTCGGCGATGATTGGGATGCGGAGATTGCGGAACTGACCCGCGTTTGCAAATCGGGCGGTTGGCTGCTCGATTGTCCGGGTGATGAAACACCTGACAGCGACCGCGGCGAGCAGCAAGACGAGCTTGTGAAAAGGGGTTGGGAAAAAATGTCCTATATCGGTAACGGCGGCGGAAATGTTTACCGTTATCGCAAGCAGATTTGGAAAAGTGAGGGGAAGTTTTGATCATCGCGTATCAAAAACTGACTGTTATATTTTAAACAATGTTGCATCAAATACGGTAATGCGGCTATAGGATATCATATAGCAAAATGACTGAGTGAGAAAGGAAAATAAATTGTAATGAAAATCGTCAACTTCACCGTCGCCCATGTCGAACGGGCGGCGCAAATAGCAAAACAAAACTATGAGGAGGAGCGCGGGTATGTCCCCGCGCTCCCGTCGAGCGCGGATTTATCCTCCGCGTTCCCGACCTTGGAAAATATGCCGGACTTAACGCCGTTTGCGGATAACGGTCTCAGCGTCGCCGCTATTGACGGCGGTGATGTGGTTGGGTTCCTGTGCAGTTACGGCGTTTGGAATGACGCATGGGACATACCGGGACTTCGTCATGTGTTCTCGCCGATGCACGCCAATGGTACGATTCCCGAAAACCGCGCCAAAATCTATGCGCGCCTTTATCAAGCGGCAGGTGAAAAATGGGCACGGGTTGGGGCAGCCAGCCACGGTATTTGTTTGTACGCTCACGACAGGGAAGCGCAGGAGCAGTTTTTCCGTTACGGCTTCGGGATGCGTTGTATCGACGCGATACGCGGCATGGACGATGTCGCTTCTCCGAATTGCGGCGGGTATGAATTCACCGAACTTGTGCCTGAGCGTTATTCGGAGGTTTATCCGCTCAACATTATGCTCCAAAGTCATTATTGTAAAAGCCCGTTTTTTATGGTAAGGCCAAACATAACCGAAGCGGAATTTTTGGAAAACGAAAACGGCGACCGCTACTTTGTCGCCAGGAAAGACGGAGCAACCGTAGCGTTTCTCTGTTTCGGACGATCGGGAGAGACTTTTCTGCGCAAAATACCGGGGTATATTCATGCCGACGGCGCTTATTGCCTGCCGGAGCACAGGGGGAAGGGTTTGCTTCAAAACCTGTTGAATCTGGCGACTTCAACGTTTAAAAACGAAGGCTATAAATATCTCGGCGTGGATTTTGAGAGCATAAATCCGCCGGCATACGGTTTTTGGTTAAAACATTTCACCGCTTATACCCACAGCGTGGTGCGCCGCATCGACGAAAACGCGGTTGCAAAAAAATAACGTCACATATGGCTTTTATGGAAAAGCGATAATAAATTTTATGAAAAAAACGGGCTGCCCAGTTATTTGAGAGCAGCCCTTTTTCATTATACTTTTTTCTTTACCGGGAACCAAAGCTCGATATAAGCCATTTCGGCATCCCCGCCATACACTTCAAAATTTATGCCGCTTGCCTGCTCATATTCGGCGGTCGGCAGCCATTCCGAATAAAAGCGTTTGTTAATATGTGTTATAACTCTTCCGATTTCTTCCCACTTGAATCTTTCGGACGGGAAAATGACCCATGTGTGCGCCGGAATATCGGCGACGGTGTATCCGTCAACCATGCTGGTTTTACCTCTGAACGCGCATTGCATGTACGCGAACGAACCCGGTTCGGTCTGTTTGTAATCGCACACCCCGTGTACTTTGCACATATTCTGACCGACAAATGGCGGAAGAACTCCGGCATCAGCCGCCAATTTTTCATATGCTCCGTTAGCGTGGTTCTGGACCCACAATTCGTGTGGATTGTTGGGGTAAGCTCCGCTGCCGTCAGCCCTGAAAATGCCCTCGAACCCGAAAACCTGGAACGCCTCTTTTGTCTCGATGCGGTAATCCATTTCCTTTTCTCCTTTTATAGTAATTTGAAAGGAAATTCTCGGATACGCTTTTAACATAACGCCGTCGGCGCGCGCTTCCGATGGCGGTACTCCGTGCAGGGCTTGGAACGCTCGGGCAAAGGAAACAAGCGAGTCATAACCGTACTTCAAGGCCAAATCTATCACCTTGATGTCGCTGCTTCGCAATTCGATAGCCGCCAGCGTCAGCCTTCTTCTGCGGATATATTCCGTGAGCGAAATATCGGTGATGAACGAAAACATCCGAAAAAAGTTGTATGACGAGCAGCAGGCAATCCGCGCGAGCGCGGCGTGATCGATTTCACCCGTAAGGTTCTCCTCCACATACGCGAGCGCCAAGCTCATACGCGTCAATAAATCCAAGAATATCACTCCCTTCAAACAGAGTATAGCGGAATTAAGGCATACTTTCGCAACTTTTTCAGGCGGGATTTGTTTTGTATGGTAAAACTCATTGCGGGATAATGTCGTTCCATTCGTCCGTGTTCCGTACAAAGTCAAAAACTTTTTCTTCCATTGTCTTCTTTAACCAGTCGATGTAACTGAATTCAAAATTTCGGGTAAAATCCTCTTTTGAATATTTGCCTGTGTCGGCGAACAGCGACGTATATTGACCGGAATGGAAATTGTCCATTTCACACGCATGGTAATATGCCTTGCTAAGCGCCTCAACGGTCTTTTCGCTGTTTTGCATCTTGCCGTATTCTCGTGCTAAATTCATCCAAAGTATGTGCAGCGCGGTATTTTCAAAGCAATAGTTTCCGTCGTACAAAAACAAACGGTACAGCTTATCGACGGTTTCGTACGCGAATATCCGTTCCTCCGTCGTATAATCCTTGGAACGCAGCATCCAGTTGATCGACGAATCGATCATCCCGATATACTTTCCGATATTGCCTTGTGTCAATTTTAATAATTCTTCGCCTTTTAACACGACTTCCAACACCGAATTTTTTGTGCAAAACAAATCCGGCAGTTTATTGGCGTATTCTTTTGCTTTTTTTTCGTTGTTTTTACGGTTATAAGCGTATACAAGCGTTTGTATGGCGGAATATCGCTGATCGTCGTCCACGCTTTTTTCTAAGATTTTTTCCCCGGTATCGATACATTCGTCGAGATATTCGTCTTTGTCGATAAAATACAAAGCGTGGCACAAATTTGACATAAGGTTGAGGTTTTGGGGGAATTCCTTCAACGCCTCGCGCATTAAAATGATGTTGTCCTCGATTTTTCCCGCGTTGCCGTTTTTTTTGTATTGGTCCATATACGCGCTTATTTTTTTATCGCGTTCCAATTGGTCGCAGCCGAGCAGTTCGTCGACGGATTTGCTGTAATAAGATGCGATTTGCGGCAGCAAAGTGATATCGGGATACCCTTCGCCCCGCTCCCATTTGGAAACCGCTTGTATGGAAATGTTCAGATGCGAAGCCAAATCCTCCTGGGTGTTTGCCTTTTCTCGGCGGAATTTTTTCAAATTTTCGGTGATCTTCAAATCCATTTGATATCTACCCCTAATTAAAAGTAACAAGCGCTTGTTCTGTTTTTATTTTAACATATAATTACATCTTTGCAATGACCGCAATGTTTATAATGGGTAGAAAATTTCAACTATCAGTTTAATCGGGCGCTGGCGTTGCATCGTTCACAAAAATGATGCTCCCCGCACGGGGAGCATATAAACGATAATAAACTTATGATGCAAAGTATGAATGTTTAGCTTTCCACTTTTCCAATGCAATGCCCATCCATAAGGAATAAATACCCAAAGTGATGATACAGAGCAGAAGCCATTTTATCCAATTGCCAAACAGTTGTACGGCTGAACCGTTAAATCCGAGCCTGCGGCCTTCAACGACCGTATGCTCAATTTTCCAACGGAATATCATACATAACGCCCATGGATAACAAATACCAAGCGTAAATGTCGTGACAATAAAACCGAGTATACTCCATCCGATAAATTGCAATAACTTTCCGTCAAAATAAGAGTTGCTGAAATCCGCGTTTGTCATAAATAACCTCCTTAATTAAATTTTAAATAAAATATCATTTTAATATATGTTGCTCGCGCACATATCATTATATTATTAAATTCACATATGAATGTCAATACTTTAATAAGAATATTTTAACAAATAATGTCGCGTCCGCGGAATTCGCCCCGCAAAATGTCGAGCAAAATCAAACGCGGAAAACAAAAAACCGTTATACATTTAACCGACGTAGAAAGCACGCCGCAGTTACGCCGATGTTACGCCATGGCAAGCCATGGCGCGCTTTTTGTCGTTATTATACTGCCGGTATCCGGACGCGGTGTCGATATATGTTTGAAAGAGCAAAAAAAAATAGAAAATTTTTACTTTTCTATTGACAAATATCATATAAAATGATAATATGTTGCAAAGGAATAAAATGCTATTAATTCTTTATGGGTGTAGAAAAAAGTTAAATTATGGCTTTGGGGAGGAATCGGTATGACAGGTAAAGTTAATAAAAAAGATGTCAAAAAAAGCAAAAAGTTATCTTTTTGGGTCAAGAGCATCCCTACCGTGGTGGGACTGGCGATTCTGCTTGCGGAACTGGCAATATTCATAGGCATCGGTATTCTCATCTGCTTGTAAAAATTCTTCCGTTTTAAAGCTTTAAAGTATCAAAATATCGGAACATCGGAACATCGGAACATCTTGATTATTCACTATCTTGTTTTTTATTAAAAAAATCGTTTTTACCAATAGTTTTATCATTTTAAAACATACGCAGTAAAACGATTTGCCGCAGCAGAACACGTTGGGGGGTGTGCGGTTTAATGGATCTGATATTGTTCACCGTCGTAAACGTCATAATAGCGCGCTGGTTTGAAAAGCGGTTTATCATCGCCGCCGCCGCTCACTGTGTTTTGTTTTTGGTATTCGGTCTTTGTCTGTTATATTGTTCTGACAGCGACGTCATTTCCGTCGCAATGCGCGCCGTATCCGGCGAAACGGTTTACGAATATATCCGCTATGCGTTGAGCTCCCCGATACATATATTCTACTTTGGTTACAACGCTTACCTTGTTATAGACATATCCATTATTTTCATGATCATAGCGGTTTCCGCCGCCGTTTCGGGCACGCTGATCCACCGCGCGGCGTACGGACGCAAGAAGCTCGATTTAAAGGTTGACGGCAACAAACGAATCCCGTTGTTTATCCTAAGCAATAACAATGTTTATAAAGAAAGAATATATATAAAATACTGCCGCATATTGGATTGATATGGGCGGATGATTCTTGTTTATTTAAGTATGGAGGAATATTAAAATGAAAAAGCAGATTAACTACTTTTATGGCACAAAAAAGGCTTTTACAATCGTGGAACTGGTTGTTGTTATCGCAGTTATCGCGGTACTCGCGGCAGTTTTGATTCCCACATTCGCCAACATAATTAAGAAATCGAATTTGTCTGCAGACAAACAGGCTGTTCGTGAAATGAACATGGTTTTGGCAGAATGGGAATCGGCAAACGGTAAACCTGCTAATATGAAGATAGTAACCGAAATACTCGGTCAAGCCGGATATAACGCCGAAAACTGGGTATGCCTTACGGCTGGTTATAAAGTAATGTGGTATAAACCGGAAAACCGTTTGGTTTTGGTTTCAAACCTTGGCGAAGTTGAGTATCCCGAAAATTTTGATGCAACATTATTTCATAAAGCAGAATCCGAATTCCATGCATTTAACGCAATGCAAATTGAAGCTATTCAGATGGATTTTACATTAGGTTCTGTTACAAAGGGTCAAAATGCAACATCCGTTTCTTCATCTGCAAGTGTAGCTGATGTTAAAGCTTCGCTTTCATCTTCTAATATAACCGAAGAAGGCGCTACCGCTATTCTTTCTACAGTTGCTTTTATTCAAGACGAAAATTCTCCGTTAAAGAGCGTACTCGGCTTTTCTGAAAGCAATGTATATGTAGTAGCTGCTAAAGAAGTAAGAACAAGCAAAACCGGTAACGCATCTATCGTTACGCTTATTTGCATGGACGATCAACGTGAAATCACCAGTACGGGCGAACCTATACCCAACATTGCATATATTTCTTCCGCAAAGGGTTCGGCAGATAACGGTAATACTGCACCACAAGAAAACGCCATTAGTCTTTTTAACACGCTTGTTAAAGTTAACAATGGCGATCTACCTACCAAGATTTCCATAGTTCTTGAACCCGGCATGGAATTAGACTGCAGCTCTATCGATGATCAGGATTTTGAATTCCCGGAACGTTTCAGCGGATATTTCGGTACTACTGACACAACCAACCCCGTTATTATTAATAAAGCTGAAATTACCTCAAATACCAAATACGTTGAAACAGTACGTTTCGACGGTTCTTCTTCCAAATACTTCCTTTCAGGCATTTTCGGTGCAGTATACGGAGAAACAACCATTGAAAACGTTATATTCAGAAATCTAATTATCGACAGCCCGGCAACAGACTATGAAATAACAGAAGCAGATATGACTGGCAAATTAACTTCCTCCCGTAATACGTGCAGCATTATCGGCGGTGTTATTGATAACAGACAAGATAAAATGCTTACCGTAAGCGAAGCGGCAGCTCTTGGTCTGGATAAAGCAACAACCAACGAAGTTACGAAAAACAACGTAAAGTATTATAAAGATAGTAAAAAAAATTGGTGGAGAGTTGATGTCGCCGGCGTTGAAGCAAAAGTAGTTATCAGAAATGTTGTTGTTGAATCCTCCAGCATAATCAGAAGCAATGGTTGTGTCGGCGGTCTTATCGGCTACATAGGTTCAAGTTCAACAAACGGTGATAGTAGTAACGGCTTTTATGCAGTCGGCAAAGGATCTGTTATAGTTGAGAACTGCACTGTTTCCGCAAATGTAAAATCCCTTGACACAAAAACCACCGCTATTGGTTACGGTACAGCAGGCGGTATCGTCGGGTTTATGTGCCGCGCTACAGGGTGGACTCTGACAATTAAGGATTCAAAGTTTGACGGCAAAGTTAACGGATATACCGATGTTAATGCTGCAGTAGGTAACAATCAGTCCGGCAGAGTTATACTCACAGGTACAAATGACTTTTCCGCCGCGCAACTTGATACCGATAAAACAGCAAGATTTGGTATTTTTGCGGTTTCATGTGTTGGAACTGTTAAAGCGTCATTAACTAATAATGGAACAGTTTATTATAACGGCGCTTATGCAAATATTTATGGCAAAACCATTACGGAAAATGGTACAACAATAACAAAATAAATTAATGAGGTATGAAAAATGATAAAAAAATCTAAAAAAGGTTTTACTATCGTAGAACTCGTAATAGTTATAGCAGTAATTGCAATACTTGCAGCGGTACTTATCCCCACATTCTCCGGTGTTATTTCAAGGGCTAACGCTTCTGCCGCAATGCAGGAAGCACGTTCTGCTCTTGCAAACGGTCTTTCAATGTCATCTAACGCTTCGCTTCCCAACGGTACTCTTATCGTTGTTAAAAACGGTGATCTTTATTATTATTTCAGTTATAATGCAACAAAGCTTGAACAAATTAATACAGATGCAACTGGAATAAGCGATGAAGTTTTTGAGTCAGTTATTGTATCTACAAAAGCGACAGATACTGCTGCAATAGATTCAACTAACAAAGTTAACAGCGATATTATTGCTATCTGCAAAAAGGTTTTTAATGTAACAACTGGATCACTTACCTTTAGTAATGAAACTGATAAATATTTGATTACATACAATAAAGTTGAAGCTGATCTTAC
>CAYOGQ010000059.1:3735-11521 GCA_964403645.1 uncultured Ruminococcus sp. | reverse complement strand
CTGACTGCCATTCTCGGTAAAATCGGTATTTCAGGAGTCGAATCAAATCTCGGAACCGCTGTTCGCACCGTTGTAGTATTGATTATGGCATGGGTTGTAGTGTTTATAACCGGAAAACAACACGGAGTTATGCATATTCCAAAGAAAGAATTAGGCTTTATCTGTCTTTCGGGATTGGCAACAGG
The DNA here is from genome assembly GCA_964403645.1 of uncultured Ruminococcus sp. Classification (GTDB taxonomy): domain Bacteria; phylum Bacillota; class Clostridia; order Oscillospirales; family CAG-382; genus UBA1206. The sequence goes on along the minus strand of CAYOGQ010000059.1, from coordinate 11,336 downwards.
AGGTTCGTGGATTTGCTATTATAAAGCCTTAAAGGATGGGCTCGCAAGCATTGTGGTACCGATAGATAAGTTGAGCATTTTAGTTACAATCACATTTTCATTTATAGTATTTCATGAAAAATTATCAAAAAAAGCGGCAGCCGGATTATGCTTTATTGTAATCGGTACATTGACGATGATTTTAGCATAAATTTTTATTGTAGTAATTTGTTATCCGCGTATGACAAATTATTAATTTTTCGACATTATAAGTCTTTTTAGTATAAAAACGGGCATTTTAAGCGCAGATATTCATTTTTTATTTTTTAATGCTATACTCATGGCGAAGTGTTATCCAAGTAAAGACAAGGAACATTGGAGGAAATAAAAATGAAAACAAAAATACTCTCTTTATCGCTGGTGTTTGGCATGGTAATTTCTTTGATTCTGATTACCTCTGGGTGCTCGCCTGACATCGGCTCATCCGTTTCAGAAACATCGGAGGATTCCGAAGCATTATGGAATGTCGGCAATATAAGAAATAAAATCGTCGTCATAAGCGACATCCATCTCGGTATTCAAGACAGCTATTCCGAAATACTGGTAAACCGTCCGTTTGTCATTGATTTTTTAAAACGCTTGCAAAAAACAACCGATGTGCGCGAGCTGGTGATCGCCGGCGATTTTTTGGACGAGTGGTTTTTGCCGGTCTATTATCCAAGCTATACGGATGAAAGACAGTTTTACAAGGACGTGATAACCAATAATCAGAGCGTTATCGACGAGTTTAACAATGTAATCGAAAGCGGAATAAAGCTGGTTTACGTTATCGGGAACCATGACATGACGCTGGAAGCCGACGTTTTACAGGAAGCGATCCCTGAAATCGTTCAGGTCAGGGATGCCGAAGGGCTCGGCGCTTATTACACGGGAGATCGAAATGAAATTGTTATCGAACACGGTCACCGTTACGATGTTTTTTCCGCGCCGGACACGGTCAGCAACGCTGTTTTGTGCGGCAACGACGATACCATTTTACCCGCTGGTTATTTTTACGCCCGTTATGCCGCCACATGGGTTTTGGAAGACCGTCCGACCGTTGCGAAGAATTTGCCTGAGGTAAAAGACATTCCGGAAAAATCCGATTCAGACCAGTACGGCGCTTATATTTATTACGCGCTTCTTAAGGATATCTCCACGCGGATGACGCCCAACGAAGATCTTGAAGAAAAGATATTCGATATGCATATCGCAGGATTTGACGACGCTTATACATATCTGGATTTCTTTCCGGCGCAGCAAGCGGATGGAACGATTTCCGCACCGGTGCTTTTCCGTAACATTCAGCGCACATGGGCGGAGCGCCAAATGATAAACAAAGTTAAAATCCCCAACAGTTTTATTGAGGCAGTCGCGGGAACCTTGAAATGGGAGTACTATTTCAAGCAGGCAAAAGTGCAGTATCTGGATAATCCGGACGAAAGCGTGGACGTGGTTGTGTTCGGTCATACTCATATGCCAAAATACCTGGACATGGGAGAAGGAAAATACTACCTAAACGACGGAACCTGGATCGATAACAATACCGACTATCCCGAAGCCACCTGCACGTTTACGGTCATCACCACCGGCGATAAGGACACGGCAACGCTGTACAAATTTATGCCGGACGGCTCCGTCAGCGATATCAGCGCCAGCGTCAACGCCAATAAAACAGAAGAATGAAATAATGCGGTAACCGTTGCCGCCATTGAATAGATTGTTATATAGGCACTCTACGGAAAAATTACGTAGAGTGCCTTTTTTATGTTTTGTATTATAAAGTGCATACTTGATTTCATAAATTACCGGATTTATAATAAATATGAAAAAATATGGCTCAATTCATCGTTTATGTTTTATATTATCTAATATGATGTCAATGAAAAGCGGCTTTTTACGCAAACAAATGTTCATTTATCTTGACTTTGTGAACGAAAAATGTTATATAATAAAGAAGCAGTTATATAGCGCATATCGTGTTTATTACGCATCAGGATTGTCAAATTTGTAGGTAAGAAGAGGAATTAAAATGAGCTTATATGCTAAACAGGAACTGGAAGAAGCGATAACCTCACTCGCCTCGACGCTGCGGAAATGCGAAAAGATACAGGAAAGCGGCAAACTCAAATCTTCGCAAAAAACCTTAAACGACAGACGTGTTAAAGCGCTGCGGATAGCGCTGGCGCTCATTGAAAAAGAAATGAGAGACGATAATACAGATTAATTTCAAAACGACCGAAACGGTCGCAGCTTTCGTTTGTCAGCGGAAGCGGAAGCCAAATTTTCGACAGGAGGAATGTTTTATTAAACCGAAAATATTTACGATACCGTTTTCCGATGTTTATCCGCTATACGTTCAAAAGGCCGAACGCAAGGGACGGAGCAAGGACGAAGTGGATAATATTATTTACTGGCTGACTGGTTACAACAACGAAGGTCTGCGGGCGCAAACGGAAATAGAAGCGGATTTTGAAACGTTCTTCGCTCAAGCGCCGCGGTTCAACCCAAACGCACAAAAAATAAAGGGAACAATCTGCGGCGTTCGCGTCGAAGATATCACAGACCCCCTTATGCAAAAAATCAGGCAGCTTGACAAGCTGGTTGACGAATTGGCGAAAGGCAAGCCGATGGAGAAGATTTTACGGAGTTGACAAAAAGGATGGACACTTATGCCTAAATTGCGGAAAACGGTTGGCGGCTGGGAAGCCCCGTATATAATACCGCTTGTTAAATTGATCGAAACGCTAAGCAAGGCGACGCTTATAAGCTGGGCGGCCGGTTATTCCGAACGGATAATGCTGCCGCTTTGGCGCAAATATTACCCGGAAGACACGCGCCCGCAAAGCGCGCTTGAAGCCGCTCGTGAATGGCTTACGGGCGCCGTCAAGCTGCCGCAGGCGAAAACGGCGATCCTCGAATGCCACGCCGCCGCCCGCGAAGCGGAAGAAAACCCCGCCGCGCAGGCCGCCGCCCGGGCGATCGGTCATAGCGCTTCGACCATCCATTCGGCGCGGCACAGCGCCGGGCTTGCTTTTTACGGCGCATTGGCGGTCGCTTATGACCGGCTTGGAACGGGTGCGCCGTGGGAGCAAATAGAACAATGCGCCGCCGAGGAATGCGGGCGCATGGAAGTCGCTCTCCGCATTGCCGCCGTAAATGACGAACCGAACCCGGTGAAAACGTTCAATATGCGGGAACATAATCATGGATAATAAAGCGTTATATTTATTGGCTCATTTTGACGAAGAAACACAAAATATTTTATCGGGTTATTATAAAATTTTACAACAGCATGGCTTCTCCGGCAAACAAACCAAAAACATACCTTATCACTTTACGTTAGGCAGCAGGGAAGTCGCGCAAAAGGATGAATTGTTACAAAAAATGCGCGATATCTGTTTAAAAACAAACGCCATTGATATCGGGCTTAGTCACATAGGTCTGTTCGGGTTGAATGTGCTTTTTATTGCGCCGAATATGAATTTCGAACTGTAAAGCTTGCAAAAAAGTTTTTTTGACGGTTGCGGCAACAGCTGTCACCCGTGGTCGGCGCACGCGACTATACTAATGGATGAACCAAATGAGATATTAAAAGCGCTGCCGATCCTCACGGAAAATTTTAAGCCGTTTCACGCGAGGATAAAGAGCGTGGGGCTATATGAATTTTTTCCGCCGAAGTTTATTAATGAATGCGTGTTTGAGGATATATCGTGAAAAATAAAATGATAAGTTTTTTACTTAAAAACGCTAATCCGTCGATAAAGCGCCGCGTTAAAAACGAGGTTTTACATAATCTGACGCCCGAAGAAGCGGCGCGGTATCAGGATCAAATTATACAAGAACCGATGATACGGCGAATCACCGCGTGCCAAAAAGAAAACGACTGGCTGGGGACAAGCCTTCACGGAGGGTATGAAACGCAGGAAGGCGGTACGAAATACCTTGCGGAAAAAGCGCTGGATAAAAATACCCCCGTGTTAAGGCGCGCTATGGAAGCCTTTGCTTCTGTCCCTTTGGACGATTGGTGTTATGATACGCGCGGGGTGGTAATCGACGAATTTAAGGTGACCGGGCACGGGCATAATCTGATTCGCTGCGCTTGTATCGCGCGCGCCGGATTTGACGATTTAATAGACATTTCACCGCAAATTCAATTATCGCTGGATTGTTTCCGCCGCGTGAACGAGGTCGATTCGGTGCTGGATATCACCCGTCCCATCCGGGGCGGTAAAATAAGAGTTTTCAACGACGGAGAAAGATGGCCCTGCCGCTATAACCTGGACATTTTGGCGCACACAAGTTCGTGGAAAACCGAAAGCAATATAAAAATGGTCGCGGACGCCGTCATTAAACTGATGAAAAAGGACCGCCCGGAGCTCGTCAATCTGACCCCCGCGTCATGGGTCGGACACGCTTTGGGCCCGCTCGGAGGGTTCCCCGCGCAAGGCCTGACCGTAAAAGCCGCCTGCCTTTTACCAAGCCCCGTTTCAATTCCTTACCGCGGCAGGCCGGAGGTGTATCTTATGGAATATATCGAGTGGTTCACCCGCTGCGGCGTTACACGGTATATCCCGGCGCTTGCAAGACGCAGCGGACGATATCATGAATTCCGTCGACGGCGACGGGATTTGCCGCGCTCCGATATTAGAGGTCAAGGGCTGGGGTCCTTACTGCGGGATGCAGTTGGAAACGGACTGGAAATCGCAAGTCCGCAAAGCCTGCGACATAACGTTCAGAGCGCTTTTGATAGCGCATTATTCCGGCATTAATAGCGACGGATATTAAACCGCGCCGCAAAAGGCGAGAATGATTGAAGAAAAAGTTGTAAGGGAGATTATCATGAATAATACGACAGATCCGAAGGCGTTCCGAATAATGGCGGAACGCTTCGGACACAACAGCACCATTTCGCTCGCGACCATAGACGGCGGAAACCCCGCAGTCCGCACCGTAAACGCTTTTTATGATAACGGTGCGTTTTACATTGTCACATACGCGCTATCCAATAAAATTACACAAATAAAAGCCAACCCGTCGGTCGCCGTCTGCGGCGAGTGGATGACCGCCAGAGGTATAGGCGAAAATCTCGGTTGGGTTTTGGACGATAAAAACGCGGAAATCATGGCGAAGCTGCGGACGGCGTTCGCGTCCTGGTACGGCAACGGTCATACCGATGAGAGCAGCCCCAACACCTGCCTGCTTCGCGTCCGCCTGACGGACGCCGTGCTTTTCAGCCACGGGACCAAATACATAATGGAATTTACCGGCGGTGTAAACGGCGATTTGCCATGCTGACGGCGGGAAAGCCGGAGCTTGAAACAAAAACGATTGACAAACTGCTGTATATCCGCCGTGTGCTTTTATACATAGAAAAGCATTTATCGGATGAAATAAAACCCGAAAACATCGCCGAACGGCATTATGTTTCGCAAAGTCGGCTATACCGGGATTTTTACGCCTGCACGGGGCATTCCGTCAAAGAATACATCCGTAAGCGGCGAATTTCAAACGCCTGCGAAAAGATCAGGTGCTCGTCGCTGTCACTCGCCGTTATCGCGGACGAAAGCGGCTGCCAGACGCAGCAGGCATTCAATAAGCTGTTTAAAAGCATAGTGGGCATGACTCCGCTTGAATACCGGGAGGGGGAGACTTATTTTTATTTTTATCCCTCAATCCAAGATGACGATTTTAGTTGTAATAAAATAGGATTTGCGGTTCAAGTCGGAACGGAAACCATACCCGAATGCAAAATAACGCGGTTTTACGATTCCTGCCTTGTCGGTATCGAGGACAAGGCAATCGCTGCGTTTTACGGGTTTTCCGGCAGGGTATTCGGCAGGAACGGGAAGCAACTCGGCAGCCGGTTTTGTTATGAAGTGATGACCGAAACCGCCGGAGCGGGAAGCACGGACTTATACGCCTCGTGTGTCGTGAATTACACCGAACCGGAAATTAACGCCGGCTGGAACTATCTGTATAACACATGGCTTTCTTCCAGCATGTTTGAAGAATCCGGCGACGGATATTTTGAAGAATATATATTTCAGGATAACAGACCGCTTAAACCGCGTAAGTTGAAATTATACCTCCCCGTAAAAAAGCGGAAAACCGAACGGCATATCGCCGTCACGGCGGTTCCCAAAACGGTTTTTGTCACAGCAAGGGAATTCGGCCGCGACGCCGAGCGGGTGGCTTCGGAAAAAGTTATTTATTATTTGCAAGAACACCATCCGCTGCTCATCAGAAACGCGCGGAGGTTTTATGTTTGCGCTTATGAGGATATTTGCGAATGCGGCGTAGAATGCGGTGAAGGATTTAAACTGCCGGATGGCAGCGGTTTGGAAATCCTCCGCGTCCCTGCGGGGCGTTATGCCGTGCTGCCCGATAACCGTCTGGGCGATATCAACGCAGGGAACGCGAAGCTTAATTTATGGCTTACGAACAACGCCGTCCCGCATGAAGATATGCCCGCTTTTGCGGTATATGAAATCACAAACGGTAAATATGACAACGAAAATATCAGAATGAAGCTGTACAAATGTTTGAAAATTGACAAAAACGGATAACACAACGGGGTTGTGAAATGGTAAAATATATCTCAAAGAGGAGGATGAGCATATGAACACCGCGAATGTGAAAAAGATTGAATTTGAAATACTCCCGCAAGATTTCACTCCCCATACGCTTCCTGAAATTATGAAACTGGCGAAGGAAATAAAAAGCCATACGGCTTTTGTTTACGAGCGTCTGAACAAACCGTTTTTCATGGAAACCGACAGGATTATTATCCGCCGCTTCACGGCCGAAGATGCCGAAGCGGTGCAGGCACTGTCGCTGGACAGAATGAACTCGTCTATGAAGAATTTTGACGAGCAATGGCCGACCGATTTGGAAGGATGCAAGGGTGCTGCCGTTTATTTCGCAGGAGAAGATACTTTTTACGCTGTATGCTTAAAACCGTCCATGAAGCTGATCGGTTTTATTTCTTACAACAGCGTAAGTAACGAGGGCCATTTAAGTATGGGTCATGTTTGGCTCACCGCTTATCAGGACAACAGCCTTGATACCGAAGCGTTATCCATTATGATGCAGTATGCTTTTGAAAAGATGGGTGTAAATAAAATATTTAACACAAATCCGCTGGAATGCGAAGAACAGATCGCCCCGTTAAAATCGATCGGGATGGAAATAGCCGAAACAGGAAAAGCATCCTTTGTAAATGACGAAAACGGCAATCCCATTGAATTTACATTTTGCAGAATGCTGATGACAAAGGAGCAGTGGGAAGCGGGTAATCCCGAAAGCTATTTTCCGAAGAACAAGCCGGTGATATTGTGCATTGCTGAATATTATGCAGCAAATAATAAAAATATAGGGAGCAGTAAAATGAGAAAAATTGTTAAGACATATAAGCATGAAGTGCCGGCATTAAGATTTATTGGAAAAAAATATGGTGAATCCGATTCTGTAGACGGATTTGGTCATTTATGGAGTGAATGGTCTGAAAAAGGTTGGTTCAACATAATTGAAAAACAAATTGACGGAGAAATCAAAGACACTTGTGAGGACGGCGCTGCGCC